>CAIWXW010000166.1 GCA_903916755.1 uncultured Opitutaceae bacterium
ATCAGCTGGCCGATCGGTCCTGGCACATGGAGGCGCGCCGCTCCGCCTCCCACCTCCTGCTGGGCCGGACGGTCGTCCTCCTCGGCTTCGGCACCATTGGCCGGCGCGTGGCCGAACTGCTGGCCCCCTTCCGCTGCGAGATCTACGCGGTGCGCCGCCAGACCCGCAGCGAGCTGGGAGTCCGCATCGTGCCCGAGGCCGATATCAGCAGCGTCCTCGGCCGGGCCGACCATATCGTCAACGTCCTGCCCGACAGCGAGGCGACGAAGAAGTGGGTCAATGCCCGGCGCCTGGCCTGCTGCCAGCGGGGCGCGCGGTTCTACAATGTCGGACGCGGCAGCACGGTCGACCAGGACGCGCTGCTGGCGGCGCTGCAATCCGGCGCTATCGGCGCCGCCTACCTCGATGTCACCGAGCCCGAGCCGCTGCCGCCCGAGCATCCCCTCTGGACGGCGCCGAACTGCTTCATCACCCCGCACACGGCGGGCGGGCGGAATGATCAGCCGGAGGCGCTCGTTGAACACTTCCTCCAGAATCTGGCCGCGTTCGATAAGGGCCAGGCCCTAACCGACCGGGCTTTCTGACCACTTTGTTGAACAGGTTGCTATTTTTTGCGTCCGACCGCTAAGTCAAAGCGTAGTTACTGGCGTCAATCCATTGGCCGGGGCGCGGTGGCAAAAGCCTTCGTACTGAGGTCATCACCCAAAAAAATAATCCAGTCCGAACATGAAGAAATCCACCCGCCTCCTCGTCACCACCGCCGCCATGGCGGGACTCTATGCCGGCGCCCTCGCGGCCCGCACCTACGCCGCCGACAGCACGGCTGGCACGTCCGACCAGACCAAGACCGACACCAGCGCCAAGCATGACTGTAAGGGCAAGAACTCGTGCAAGGGCCAGGGCGGCTGCAGCGCGGGCGACAACGGCTGCGCCGGCAAGAACTCCTGCAAGGGCAAGGGCGGCTGCGCCAGCAAGAGCTAAGCCCATTTGGCTTTTTCGCATTAGCTTTTTCGGCGCGGCCGGCGATGACGTCGGCCGCGCTTTCTTTTAGCCCCCGCGCCGCCCGCCATGCCCGCCAACCGCTTCAACGGCCAGACCGACTATGGGATCGGGATCGGGCTGCGCGTCCCGCACTACCGGCACATCCTGGAGAAGAAGCCGGTCGTGGACTGGTTTGAGATCATCTCCGAGAATTTCATGGTGGACGGCGGCCGGCCCCTCGAGGTGCTCGACCGGATCCTCGAACAGTACCAGGTCGTGCAGCACGGCGTCTCGATGTATTTTGGCTCGGCCGACAAGCCGGACCGCGCGCACCTGCGCAAGCTGAAGACGCTGGTCAAGCGGACCAAGACGCCCTGGCTCTCCGACCATCTTTGCTGGGGCAGCGTGGACGGCACTTACACCCACGATCTCCTGCCCATGCCCTACACCTTTGCGGCCGCGCGGCGGACCGCGGAGAAGATCCGGCAGATCCGGGACTTCCTGGAGGTGCCGATCTGCGTCGAGAACGTCAGCAGCTATGCCGAGTTTCACGTCTCCGAGATGACGGAATGGGAATTCCTGAACGAGGTGGTGGAGCGGGCCGACTGCGGCGTGCTCCTCGACGTGAACAACATCTACGTCTCCGCGCAGAACCATGGGTTCAACCCCTATGCGTACATCGACGCGATTCCCGCCGAGCGGGTGGGGCAGATGCACGTGGCCGGCCATACCAAGTTCGAGAAATACATCCTCGATACCCACGATCATCCGGTGCTGGACCCGGTCTGGAAGCTTTACGCCCACGCGACCCGCCGCTGCGGGGTGACCGCGACCCTCCTCGAGTGGGATGACAAGATCCCCTCATTCGACGAGGTCCATGACGAGGCCCTCAAGGCCAACGCGTTCATCGACGGAGCCAAGCGCGCGCCCCAGGCGGCGCGCACGGCGAAGCCTTCCCCGTGAGCCCGCCCGGCCTGCAGCCTCCGCCCCGTCGCCCGCAGCGGAAGCAGTCGACGACCGCCGACCTGCGGAGCTTCCAGCGGATGATGACCCACGCGGTCATCCGGCCGCTGGCCGCCGGCGACCGCCTCCAGGCCCGGTGGATCGACGGCCGGCCGATGCGGGACGTCGCGGCGGAATTCATCAAGCCGAACGACCGGCTGACCTCCTTCGACCGGCTCGAGATCTACAACCGGATGTACTGGTTCCGGCTGATCGGCTGCTTCCACGACGATAACCCGGCCCTGCGCGCGCTCCTAGGCGAGCGGCGCTTCGAGCGGCTGGCGCGCGCCTACCTGGCCAAATATCCCTCCCGCTCCTTCACCCTGCGCAACCTGTGCTCGCGGCTGGAGCAGTTCGTGGCCGAGGAGCCGCGCTGGACGGCGCCGCGGACGGCGGCGGCGCGGGCGATCGCGCGCTTTGAGTGGGCGCAGACGGTGGCCTTCGACGAGGAGGCCCGCCCGGCCCTCGCGCCGGAGGCGATCGCAGCGGTCTCGCCCGCGAGGCTCCGCGTCGGCCTGCAGCCGTACCTTTCGCTCCTGACCTTCGATTTCGTGGTGGATGACTATGTGATCGCGATCAAGCGGCGGAGCGCGCTGCGCAGCGAGGCGAGCAACGCCGTCGACTCCGCCGGCACCGGGCGCGGGCGGCGCGCATCGGCCCGGCTGCGGCGCGGCCGGATCCATCTGGCGGTGCACCGCCACACCAACCGGCTCTATTACAAGCGGCTCGAGCGCGCGGAGCTGAAGATCCTCGCGGCGCTCGGGGACGGGCGCCCGATCGCCCAGGCGGTCGCCGCCGGCGGCCCCCGGGTGCGGCCCGACCAGGTGCGCGACTGGTTCGCGAACTGGATGAAGCTCGGCTGGCTCTGTGAAAGAAAATAACGCAATCCCCCTATGAAAAAGCTCAACGGCATCCTCGCCGCCATCGGCAACCCCCTGCAGTGTCTCGTCCTCCTCGCCATCCGGCTCTACTGGGGATGGAGTTTTTTCCAGACCGGCAAGGGCAAGCTCCTGAACCTGGACCGCACCGCCCACTACTTCGCGACGCTGCCCTACGTGTCCCTGGCGCCCAAGCTGAACGCGATCATGGCGGGGAGCACCGAATGCTTCGGCGGCCTGCTGCTGCTGATCGGCCTCTGCTCCCGGCTGGTCTCGCTGCCGCTCATGTTCACGCTTGTCGTGGCCTACCTGACGACCGAAACGGAGGCCCTGCATGCCTTTTTCTCCAATCCGGACAAGTTCACCGGCGCGGATCCGTTCCTCTTCCTCTTTGCGGGGCTCCTGATCTTCGTGTTCGGACCCGGCAAGTTTTCGGTCGATGGCCTGATCGCGCGCGGGTCCGCGTCCGAGTGAGGGACTGAGCCGTAGCAGGGCGGGGGAAGTTCCGCTTCCCCGTTTCCATGATCCTGCTTCGCCGACGCCTGCTGTTTATCCTCCTCGTGGCGGGCGCCTCGGCGCCCGCGCTGCGCGCGGACGCGATCGCCTGGCAGCCTTGGTCCGACACGGTCTTCGCCCAGGCCCGCCGCGAGCACAAGTTCGTGCTCCTCGACCTCGAGGCGGTGTGGTGCCACTGGTGCCACGTGATGGACGCCACGACTTACCGCGATCCACGCGTGGTCGGGCTGCTGGGCTCGAAATACCTGGCCGTCCGGGTGGACCAGGACGCGCGGCCCGACCTCGCGAACCGCTACGAGGATTACGGGTGGCCGGCCACCGTGATCTACGCCGCGGACGGCACTGAGATCGTCAAGAAGCAGGGGTACCTTGAGCCGGCCGGGATGGCGCGGCTCCTTCAGGCTGTGATCGACGACCCCTCGCCGGTGAATTACCACGACAACCCCGGTCGCGACGCGACGGGTCCGGCGGCGCCGGTCGCCGCGCGCCGCGCGGTTCTGCTGCGGCAATGGTCCGGCGGCTATGACGCCCAGGCGGGCGGCTGGGGCTTCGACCACAAGTTTCTGGACTGGGACAACGTCGAATACGCGCTCCGTACGGCCGCCCGCGGCGACGCCCGCGCGGAGCACATGGCCCGGGAAACGCTTCGGCTCCAGCGCCAGCTGCTCGATCCGGTCTGGGGCGGGATGTACCAGTACTCGGCCGGCGGCGGCTGGGACGAGCCGCACTTCGAGAAGATCATGCCGATGCAGGCGGAGGACCTGCGGATCTACGCCCTGGCCTACGCGCAGTGGCGCGAACCGGCCGATCGCCGGACCGCTGAGGAGATTCACCGCTATCTTTCACGCTTCCTCACCGCGCCGGATGGCGCATTCTACGTCAGCCAGGATGCCGACCTGGTTCCGGGCCAGCATGCCGCGGACTTCTTCGCCCTCGACGACGCCAGCCGCCGGGCCCGCGGCATCCCGCGGGTCGACACCCACCGCTATGCCCGGGAAAACGGCTGGGCCATCACGGGGCTCGCGGCCTACGCGGCGGTGACCGGGGACGCCGCCGTGACGGCCGAGGCGGTCCGCGCCGCCCAGTGGGTGGTTGCGCACCGCGCGCTGCCCGGCGGGGGCTTCCGCCACGACCAGCAGGACACGGCCGGGCCCTATCTCGGCGACACCCTGGCGATGGGCCGCGCCTTCCTCGCGCTCTACCAGCTCACGGCGGACATCGCGTGGCTGCATCGGGCGGAGGACGCCGCCGGCTTCATCCGGCTGCATTTCGGGCGCGACGGCGAACCGGGCTTTGCCACGAACGGGGTCGGGCGCGGGGCTTTTCCGCCGGCTCGGCCGCAGTTCGATGAGAACGTGATGCTGGCGCGCTTTGCGGTGGCGCTGGGCGATTGCTCCGGCCGGGCGGAAGACCGGGCGATGGCGCCCGTCGCGCTGAGCTGGCTCCTTGGGGCGGGGGTCGCGGAACGGCGGCATGCTTATGTGGGCGGCCTGCTGCTCGCGGAAGAGGAGGCGCGGACCGACCCCGTGCATGTCGCGATCATCGGCCCAAAGGACGATCCGGTCGCCCGGGCGCTGTATGCGGCGGCCCTCCGGATTCCGACCGCGCACAAGCTGGTGGAATGGTGGGACCGCCGGGAAGGCCCGGCCCCGCGGGGCGAGGACATCTACCCGGACCTGCCGCGGCCGGCGGCCTTCCTGTGCGCCAATGGCGCCTGCTCTTCGCCGCTTTTCTCCGCGCCGGCCCTGGAGGCCCGGATCCGGCAGGTGCTGGCGCCGCCCGCGCGGCCTTAGGTCCGGCGCGGTGGCTGGCCGACGATGACCTTGGTGTCGGCGATCAGGTCGTGGAGGCAGCGGCGCTGCACCCCGAAGATGAAGCCCACATCGACCAGCGGAAAGACCGAGCCGATGAAGGGGATCACGCTGACCAGGCCCGGAAGCCAGCTCCGGAGGAGGACGCCGTGCAGGAATCCCGCCGGGGCGTCGTCGCGGAAACGGACGATCCGGATGCCCGCGATCCGTTTGCCGATGGTCTGGCCGCGCACGGCCACCATCCAGGTCTGGATCACGAAAAGGACGAGCAGCGCGAAGCCGAGCAGCGCCAGCCCGCCGCCCACCCGCCCAAGATCGATGTCGTCCGGCCAGTCGCCGCGCGCGAGCCGCATCACCAGGTCATTGCCGAGCAGCAGCCAGCCTGGCAGGACGAAGATGACGCCAATCGCCATGTCGAGCAGGGCCGCCCCGAGGCGCGACGTCCGGGTGGCCAGCGGCGCGGCCAGATCGAGCGCGGCCGCGAGCGGCGGCGGCACCTCGGGCGAGAATTCGGGAAAGTCGCCCAGAGGCATCCATTCCTCGGCGCCCTCCGCCCGGGCCTTCGTGGCCAGATCGGCGCGGCCGGCGACGATCCAGGCGCGGATCTGCTGCGCCGAAACCGGGCCGTATTCCTTGCCGTCGCCGCCGATGATGGTGAACATCCCCTTACTGACAGCGAAAAGCGGGAACAGGGTCAATCGCCGGTGGCGATGCCCCCGGCGCTCCCTGGGGCCGGCGCTTAGGCTCCCGGCGGGCGGCCCGCCGCCCGCGCCGTCGCCTGGCGGGCGAGCACGCAGTCGTAACGGGCCTGCAGCCGCGCGAGTTCGGCGCTGCGCGCCGCGCTCTGGGCGTCGAGGAGCTCAAAGTTGGTCACGACGCCATTGGCGTAGCGCGTCTGGGCGAGGCCCAGCGCCTCCTGTGCCTGCGCCACGAGGGCGTCGGCGTTGGCGAGGCGGGCCTGCGCGGC
>CAIWXW010000167.1 GCA_903916755.1 uncultured Opitutaceae bacterium
AGCTTTTCCAAGACGGCCGGCTTCACCGGCACCCGCTGCGCCTACACGGTGGTGCCGAAGACGGTGCTCGCCTGGGATCGGGCCGGGAAGGCCCATCCGCTCCACGCCCTCTGGAACCGCCGCCAGACGACCAAGTTCAACGGGGTCGCCTATCCGATCCAGCAGGCGGCCGCGGCGGTCTATACGCCGGCCGGCCGGCAGCAGACCAAGGCCCTGACCGATTTCTACCTGGGCAATGCCAAGCTGATCCGCGAGGCCGTGGGCCGGCTCGGCCTGAAGTGCGTCGGCGGCGACAACGCCCCGTACATCTGGGTCAACACCGGCCGCGACTCCTGGGAATTCTTCGACATGCTGCTGGAGAAGGCCCAGGTGGTCTGCACCCCCGGGGCGGGCTTCGGCCGCTGCGGCGAAGGCCACGTCCGGATCAGCGCCTTCAACTCCCGCGAAAAGGTGGTCGAGGCGCTCGAGCGCATCGGCCGCGCGCTGGCCTGAGCGCTCAGTGGGCGGCGGCCGGCAGGGCCGCCGCGATCTCTCCGCCCAGGGCGGCGACGTCGTCGCTGAGGAGCGCCGCCAGCTGGCCAAAATCTCGGCCGTCCCAGGCCGCGTCCGGTGCGGCAAAGCTGCGGCGGGCCATCAGCTTCCCGTCGGCCGGCCGGGTGATCTCGATCGTCGCCGCAAAATGCGCCAGCCGGTCCGTGCCGCCCTCGCAGCGCAGGATGGTCACCGCCACGTCGCAATCGCGCTCCTGGTCGAGGGGGAACGGCTGGAGGTAGACCCGGCCCACGCCACCCGCCGCGGTGAGGCTGGCCTGCAGCAGACGGCCGACGCCGGCGTCGATCGGCTCGCCCCAGCGGGCAAAATCCTGGAGGACAAGCTCGTTGGCTCCCCGCCGGACAATCAGGTCGGGACTCTTGAGATAGGCCGCCAGCTCCACCCGGCGGATGCCGACCCGCAGCTCGCCCGGCGCCGCCGCCGCCGCCACCGGTCCGGTCAGCACGTAATAGCGGGTCGGATCGGTCTGCGGCGCAGGGAAGAGGCCGCTGCAGCCGGTCAGGACCAGACTCAATGCCAGGAGCGGAAGAAAGCGGTTCATAGGCGGGCGGATCAGGGCAGCAGCGCCGGTTTCTTGCCGGAGAGCAGCGCGTTGGGGTTGCGTTCGAGGAAATCGGCCAGCCGCTGCACCGCCTCGGCGGCATCGCCCAGCTTGGTCAGCGCCTGGTTGGTGTCATCGCCGAGGTTCTGCTGCGCGGCGACGAAGCGCCGGACCGTGACCGCCGTGTCGCCAAACTGCTTCAGGGTCGTCTGCACGTCTCCCAGCGTGGCCTGCAGGTTGCGGCCGTTGGCGTCCACCTGCGTGTCGAGCGCGTGAAGCGTCCCGCGCAGGTCGGACATCGTCGCCTCGAATTCCTTGAGGGTGTGGGCCAGGTCGACTGACCGGGTGAGGTCCTGCACCGAGGCGCCCGTGGCCTTCCACTGCGCGACCGCGCCCTTGAGGTCGAGGCCGTCGATCTGCCGCCGGGCGTCCGTCAGCAGGCCCTTGAGGTCGGTGCTCAGGCCCTCGAAATCGACCTTGCCGACCTTCGTCAGGATCTCCTCGGCGCTGGCCTGGAACTCCGAGGTGGCGGAGGGGACGGACGGTATGACGGTGTACGGCGAGGTGGCGGGAGCGGGGCCGGCCGGATGGGACTGGGGGTCGAGGAAATCGAGCTCCACGTAGAGGATGCCGGTCGCGAAGCTCGCCAGGTTGAGCTGCGCCCGCAGCCCCCGGTCCACCATCAGCTTCACCCGGCCCGGCACCGACACGTCGAAAAGCTCGCCCGTCGGATCATGAATCTTGTTCTTGTTCAGCTCGCAGACCACGCCGACGAACGAGTCGTCGTGCTTCGCGTCATAGTAGACGTTGACGTCGACCACGTGGCCAACCCGCACGCCCCGCAGGTTGACCGGCGAGCCGAGGTCGAGCCCGTGGGTCGGCTCATGGAAATAGACCACGAAGCGCTCGGGATGGGAGAGGAAGGTGAAGCTGCTGAAGGACAGCAGGGCCCCCAAGGCGAGCGCGAGGGCGCCGAGGACGAAAGCGCCGACGAGGGCGGGACTGGCCTTGGTCTTCACAGGGACGAGTACGGGAACGCTATCCGGGGCTCAGGTTCCATGAACAGGAGAAAGGGTGAGGAATTCGCGCACGCGCGGGTCGGGGCTGCCCGCGGCCAGCTCCTCCGGCTTCCCCTCCGCGATGATGCCCTGGGCCTCCCGGTCGAGCATGATCAGCCGGTCGGCCAGCGCGTAGATGGACCGCAGTTCGTGGGAAACGGTCACGATCGTCGTCCCGAAGGTGTCCCGGACCTGCCGGACCAGGTCGTCCAGGTTCCGGGAGGTCACCGGGTCCAGCCCAGCGGAGGGCTCGTCGAAGAAGACGATCGCCGGATCCAGCGCCAGGGCGCGCGCCAGCCCGGCCCGCTTCCTCATGCCGCCGCTGATCTCGGACGGATAATAGCCTTCGAAGCCGGCCAGCCCGACCTGCGCGAGCCGCAGCGACGCCAGGGCGTCGATCTCGGCCCGCGGCAGCGCGGTGTGCTCCTCGAGCGGCAGGGCGACGTTTTCCCGCAGGGTCAGCGAGCTCCAGAGGGCCCCTCCCTGAAACAGCATGCCAAATGTCTTCAGCTGCTCCCGCCGCGCGGCCGAATCCGCCTCGGTGAAGGGCCGGCCCAGGAAGCGGACCGTGCCGCGCACCGGGGCCTCCAGGCCGACCAGGTTCCGCAGGAGCGTCGTCTTCCCGCAGCCGGATCCGCCGATGATGAAGAAGATCTCCCCGCGCCGGACCTGGAAGGTCACCCCCTTCAGGATGATGCGCTCCTCATAGGCGCATTCCAGGCCCTGCACCTCGATGGCCGGGACAGCAGGAGGGGCGGCGCTCATACGTGCAGCAGGTTGAAGATGATCGCGAACAGGGAGTCCGCCACGATGATGAGCAGGACGGAGGTGACGACCGCCGAGGTGGCGGCGCGGCCGACGCCGGCGGCGCTGCGGTCCGCGCGCAGGCCGCACAGGCAGCCGGCCAGGCCGATCAGGAGGCCGAAGGTGGTCGCCTTGATGAGGCCGGTCGTAACATCGTGCAGGTCGACGATGCTCTTCGTCTCGATCCAGTAGGCCGACGGCGGGATCTGCAGGATGCCGCTCGCGACGATCATGCCGCCGATGATGCCCACGGCGTTGGCATAGAGCGCGAGCAGCGGCATCATGACGCCGAGCGCGACGAGGCGGGGGAGCGCCAGGAAGGACACCGGCGAGATCCCCAGGGTCTGCAGGGCGTCGATTTCCTCGTTCGCCCGCATGTTGCCGATGGTGGCGGCGAACGCGGCGCCCGTGCGCCCGGCCAGGATGACCGCCGTCATCATCGGGCCCATCTCGCGCACGATCGAGAGGCCGACCAGATCCGCCACGTAAATGTCGGCCCCGAACTGCCGCAGCTCCACCGCCGCCTGGTAGGCCAGAGTGAGGCCGATCAGGAAGCTGATCAGGCTGACGATCGGCAGCGCCATCGCGCCGACCTGCTGCATCTGGTCCAGGCAGTCCTTCCAGCGGAATTTCCGGGGGCGCCGCAGCAGCTGGCCGAAGGCCAGCGAGGCCTCGCCGACAAAGCTGACGCTGGCGCGCGCGGTCCCGACCACGTGCCGGGTGGCGTTGCCGACTGTGACGAGGAAATTTTCCGCGTGGGGCGCCAGGGCCGGGTTGGCGGCGGAGGCCGCCTCCAGCTGCTCGAAAAGCACGCGCATCCTTTCGGACAGCGCGCTGGTGTCATAGGGAATCGAGCGGGCGCGGCACCAGGCCGCGATCTCGGCCAGAAAGAGCAGCAGGGCGCTGTCCCAGGTGCCCACGGCTTCAGCGGTGACCCGAACCCGGGCCGGCAGGACGACGCCCGCCGTCAGGTCGATCCATGAAGGCTGCACGCCGGCCAGCCGCCAGTCCCCGGCCAAGGCCACGTCCAGCGCGTCGCCCGCGGGCTGGAGGGTGGCGCGAGCCGCGGCGGGCTCAGGGGCGGAGGTCATGGGAAAGGGCTAACAGGCCGGACAGCGGATGAAAAGGCGGCAAGTCGATGGTGGACATCGGCAAAGCGGCCCGGGATGTTGGGACTTGGATGCTTAAAGAGCGCAATACGTTCCTTCTCGATCTCGATGGCACGCTGATTGACCATTTCGCGGCCATTCACCGGTCCTACGCGCACACGATGCGCGAGCTGGGGCACCCCCGGCCGACCCTCGACCAGGTGCGGGCGGCGGTGGGCGGCGGCCTGGATACGGCGATCCGCCGCTTTGTCCGGGAAGACGAGCTCCCCCGGGCCATGAAGATCTACCGGGAGTACTGGAATGCGACCATGCTTGACGACGTCGAGCTCCTCCCGGGCGCCCGGGAGCTCCTCCAGGCCCTGCAGGCGCGCGGCGCCCGCCTGGCCGTCCTGACCAACAAGCTCGGGACGTCCTCCCGGCTCATCTGCGAGCACCTCGGGATCGCCGGCTTGCTCGGCGCGGTGGTCGGCGCCCAGGACACGCCCTGGCTCAAGCCCCAGCCGGAGCTGACCGCCCACGCCCTCGCCCTGGTCGGCGGCACGGCCGGCGACGCCATCATGGTCGGCGATTCCCCCTTCGACGTGGATACCGGCCACCATTCCGGGTTTCCCTCCTGGTGCGTCACCACCGGGACCCACAACGCCGCCGAACTTCAGGCCGCCGGCGCCGACCGGATCTTCGCCAACTTGGGCCTGCTGCAGGCCGCCGTCTTCGGCGGCTAAGGAAGGGCAACGCGGGTGATCTGCACCGAGACCACCTGCCATTGCCCGTTGCGCCGGGCGTAAACGTCGACATAGCGGGTCAGCCCGGCCGCGCCGTCGGCCTTCCGGAAGCTGGCCAGATCGTTGACGATGGCGGCGTCGCCGAACAGGCGGACGGCGACGTCCCGGATGCGAAAGGCCTTCAGCGGCGGCGGGGTCGCCGCCTGACGCAGGAACTCCGCCTTGTCGATGATCCGTCCGTCCGCCAGGACCCCGTAGAAGTCGTCGGCCAGGAGGGTCCGGAACCGGCCCACGTCGCAGGCCAGGAAGGCGCGCACATAGTCGTCGTTGAGCTGCCGCAGCGCCGCCTCGTCGGCGGCCGGGCTGGCCGCAGCCGGCCCCGCCACGCCCAGAAAGAGACCGAGGCCGGCCAGCGCGGAGGAAAGCAGGCGTCGGGAGGACACGCCCGCACTGTGTCCGCTCCCGACGGGGGAGCAAATAGTTCTTCCGAAGCGCTGCCCTTTGTTATCTTCTGCGCCATGCCCGCGCCCCCCGCTCCCGACGCCATCACCGGCGTGGTGGAGCGCATTATTTTCCTCAACGAGGAGAATCACTACACCATCGCGGAATTCCGGCCGGAATGGCCCGATCCCAAGGCCAAGAGCGAGCCGGTCACGATCGTCGGCGCGCTGCCCGGCGTGGAATGCGGCGAAACCCTGCATCTGACCGGGGAATGGACCCAGCACTCCCAGCATGGGGCGCAGTTCAAGATCGCGGGCTTCAAGAGCGAGCTGCCGTCGAGCGTCCACGGCATCCGGAAGTACCTTGGGAGCGGCCTCGTCCCCGGCATCGGCAAGGTCTATGCGAATAAGATCGTCGATGCGTTCGGCCCCGACACCTTTCGGATCCTGAGCGAGGAGTCGGGCCGGCTGCGCGACGTGGACGGGATCGGGCGCAAGCGCGCGACCGCCATCAAGGCGGCCTGGGACGAGAAGCGGACCGAGCGGGAGCTCTACATCTTCCTGCAGACCTACGGGGTCACCCCGGGGCAGTGCGTCAAGCTGGTCCAGAAATACGGCAACGACGCCAAGCAGATCCTGCTCAAGGATCCCTACCGGGTGGCGCGCGAGATCGACGGCATCGGCTTCAAGACCGCGGACCGGATCGCGATCAACCTCGGCTTCGCCAACGACGCCCCGCCCCGGCTCGAGGCCGGCCTCCTCTATGCCCTCGATACCCTGCAAGAGGAGGGGCACAGCGCCTACCCCCAGCCGGCTCTGATCGACTACGCCGCCGAAATGCTCAGCGCCTCGACGGAGCACCTGACCGCGCGGATCGAGGCCTTGGTCGCGGCGAAGCAGCTCGTCCGCCACGGCGCCACGGCCGCCACTTTTCTCATCCAGTCCCCCAAGCTCGATTGGGCGGAGCGGAAGATCGCGGAGGCCGTCGGCCGGCTGCAGACCGCGGCCAGCGGGCTGCCGCCGATCAAGATCGACGCCGCCGTGCAGTGGGCGGAGAAGCAGGCGGGCTTCGCCTTCCACGGGCTGCAGCGGGACGCGGTGCATAATGCCCTCGCCCACAAGCTCTCGATCCTGACCGGCGGACCCGGCACGGGCAAGACGACCTGCCTGCGAGCCCTGGTCGAAATTCTCAAGGCGAAGAAGGCGCGCGTCCACCTGGCCGCGCCCACCGGCCGCGCCGCGCAGCGGCTCGCGGAGGCCACCGGCGGCGTCGCCTCGACCATCCACCGCCTGCTCAAGTTCGAGGGGGGCGGCCATGGCTTCACCGTCGACGAGACCCACCCGCTCGCGACCGATTTCCTGATCGTCGACGAGGCCTCGATGCTCGACACCCGGCTGGCGGCGGCGCTCCTGCAGGCGGTGCCGCCCCGGGCGCATCTCCTCCTGGTCGGCGACACCGACCAGCTGCCGAGCGTCAGCGCCGGCAACGTCTTGAAGGACCTGATCAAGTCACCGCAGGTCCCGGTGACCCGGCTGGCCTTCATCTACCGCCAGGAGGGGCAGAGCCTGATCGTCCGCACGGCGCACGCGATCAACGAGGGCGATCCCACCCTTCCCCCGGTGGTCACGGAGGTCGCCGACGTCTCCCGCGAGGACGACCTCGCCTTCGTCGAGGCGGTCGACGCGGAGGACTGCCTCCGCAAGGTGGTGCAGCTCTGCCGGGAATTCCTGCCGAAGGCCCACCCCGCCTTCCATCCCATCACGGACGTGCAGGTGCTGGCCCCGATGCACAAGGGCGTGACGGGTGTCAGCAACCTCAACGTGGCGCTGCAGGCGGCCCTCGCGCCCTTCAAGCTGAAGGGCCGCAGCACCGACTTCGTGCCGCGCTGGCAGGATCGGAACAGCAAGGCGGCGCCCGCCCTCAAGGCCGCCGGCGCCACCTATGAGATTGGCGACAAGGTCATCCAGCTGCGGAACAACTACGACAAGAACCTCTTCAACGGGGACATCGGGGTGGTGACCGGGCTGGACGCAAGCGCCGGCAAGATGACGGCGGATTTCGACGGGGATCGGCAGGAGTTCGAGCGGGGCGACCTGGGGGCGCTGGCGCTGGCATTTTCGGTCACTATCCACAAGAGCCAGGGCAGCGAGTATCCCGTGGTGATCATCCCGCTCCTCAAGGCCCATTTCATGATGCTGCAGCGCAACCTGCTCTACACGGCGATCACCCGCGGACGAAAGAAGGTCTTCATCGTGGGCGAGAAGGCGGCGTACGGCATGGCGGTGCGCAACAGCGAGGCCAAGCAGCGCGTGACCCACCTGCGGGAAAAGATCGCCCTCAGCCCGGGCGCGGGGCCGGCTTAGCGCCAGCGCAGCCCCAGGCCCAGCAGGAAGACGTCCGAATCCGGCTGGTTGTAGCTGACGACCCGGTTGAAGACCCCGCGCACCACCCAGGATTGGGAAAGACGCACGGAGAAGGTCGGAGAAACGAGCGGGGAGATGGCGGGGGCGTGCTCGCCCTTCACTTCCGCGATGTTTTTGCGGTCGATCGAGGTGTAGATGCCGAAGCCCATGCCGACGGTGAACCGGCCGTGGCCGAAGGCGTTCACCGGCCACACCTGCAGGGCGGCGCCATTGCGGCGGATCAGGCGCGGATCGCCCTCATAGATGTAGGCGATCGTGCCGTCGACATGCGGCAGCAGTCCGTGGCGGTACTCGAGCTCCGCGGCATAGGTGCGCGAGTCGGTGAAGGTGTTCTCCACGCTCTTGCCCCCGAAGAGGGTGAGTTCGTTCACCGTGACGAATTCCGCATCGGGCGGATCGCCGAAAGTGCCCTTTTTAGGACGGTCGCCGCGGCCGAGCCAGTAGCCCAGCCCGATCGAGGCGGTGTTCACCTTGATGTCGTGATTGGGGACGATCTGGTTGACCACGAAGCGCGCGAACCACCGGCTGTCGGTATAGTAGGTGGCCGTGAAGCTGTAGATGGGCGCGGTGCCATGCACGTCCACCGAGCCGGTCGCGCCCTGGCGCTGCGTGTCGAAATAATAGTAGGGGCCCGCACCCAGGGAAAAAGAGAGGTGATTGTCCATGGTCGGGAGGCTCAGCCAGGCCTCCCAAGCATAGCCATCGCGCTTGTGCGTGCTGAAGTGCCCCTCGTTGATCCAGCCCAGCGAAGTCGCCAGGTAGGGGTTGAAGTCCTGCCGGTAGTCCACCTGGTAGGAATAGGTGGTCTGCTTGAAGTTGGCGCTGACGTCGCTGCCGTAGAGAACGGACAGCTCCTGGGCCCGAAGTTGGGCGCCGGCGCCGAGGGCGGCGGCCAAGGCGAAGAGACGAAGGCGGGG
>CAIWXW010000168.1 GCA_903916755.1 uncultured Opitutaceae bacterium
ATTTATTCCACCCACTACATGGAGGAGGCCGTTCGCCTCTGCTCCCGGGTGGGCATCATGGACCATGGCCAGATCCTGGCGCTCGGCAGCGTGGAGGAGCTCCTGAAGCAGGTGCCCTTCGCGGAGGAGATCCAATTCAAGGCGACGACGGAAACGGAGCGCCTCTGCGGCGATCTCCGCGGCCTGGGCGAACTGGCCACCGCCACGGGCTGGCACCGCTTCCGACCCGCCCCGGAATTCCGCCTCAGCGCCTTCTACCTCGCGACCGAACGGCATGGCCTGCCCTCCCGCCTCTTCCAGGTCCAGCGCCCGAGCCTGGAGACCGTCTTTCTGCACCTGACCGGCAAGGCGCTCCGCGAATAGCCCCTCCTCTCCCCATGCACCCGATCCTCGTCCTCCTTCGGAAAGACATCACCTACTTCCGCCGCGACCGCGGCCTGATGGTGCTCACCTTCCTCATTCCCTTCGTCCTGATCTATGTCTTCGGCCAGATCTTCGGCCTGCGCCGCAACAGCGGCGCATTCACGGCGACGCAATTGATCGGGGGCTGGTCCATGCAATTCCTGCTTTTCGCCCTGGTCGCGTCGGCCGCCTCGCTCTTCCATGAGAAGGACCAGGGGATCTTCCAGCGCATCCTCTCCGGCCCGGTGCCCCGTTCCGCCATCCTCTGGAGCAAGTTTCTTTACGGCATGGGACTCGGGCTGTTCCAGCTGATGGTGCTCTTCCTCGCCGGCAGCATCCTCTTCAAGGTTCCGATCCTCCCCCACCTGCCCCTGCTTTCCCTCGCCTGCGTCCTGGCCGCGGCTTCCTGCGCGGCCTTTGGCATGCTGCTGGCCTCGGTCGCCCGAACGCCGGAGACGGCGCGCAGCCTGGCCACCTTCACCATCCTGCTGATGAGCGCCGTGGGCGGCGCCTGGTTTCCCGTCGGCTTCATGCCGAAATTCATGCAGCAGGTCAGCCGGTTCACCCTCGTCTACTGGTCGATCGACGGCTTTGGGCAGGCGTTCGCGGCCCACGGCTCATTCGCGGCGATGCTGCCCGGGCTGGGCATCCTCGCGGGCATGACCGCGGCGCTGCTGGGCATCGCCTGGTGGCAATTCCGGCGCGGAACGATCTTCGATTGAATGGCTCCTAGCGCCGGGCCGCGACCCAGCCGAGGGCTTTCCCGGCCAGGCGATCGAATGCGCGCACGCAGAGTTCGAGGTGCTCCTCCCTCGTGTCCTCGATCTTGTTATGGCTTATGCCATGCAGGCTTTGGACGAACATCATGATCGTGGGCACGCCAGCCCGCGCCACTTCCGCCGCATCATGCAGCGGCCCGGAGGGCATGCGATGCAGCGGGGCCCCCACCTCTTGGATCGCGGTCCCGCAGAGCTGGAGGAGCTCGGGGTCGAAGAGGATCGGCTCGATCCGCCAGATGCGTTCCCAGGCGACGGTCACGCGTCCCTCGCGGGCGAAGCGCTCGCTGGCTTCCTTGGCCTCGGCCAGCATCCGGGCCAGCGCGGAGGCGTCGAGGTGCCGCTGGTCGAGGGTGATCCGGCACTCCTCGACGACGCTGGTGACAATCCCCGGCTTCGTGGTGCAGGAGCCGATCGTGCAGACGCCGCCGTGCCGGTCGGCGATGCGGTAGATTTCCGGGCTCATCAGCGCGGCGGCGAGAAAAGCGTCCTTGCGGCGGTTCATCGGCGTGCTGCCGGAATGGGCGGCCTGCCCGCGGAAAATGATCGCATGGCGCTCGACGCCGTAGGTGCCGAGGACGGCCCCCAGCGGCAGGCCCAAATCCAGGAGGACCGGGCCCTGCTCGATGTGCAGTTCGAGATAAGCGGCCGCCGTCGTCAGCTCCCGGCCGCTCTCCTTGACCCGCTCGAAATCGATGCCGACCGCCTGCAGCGCCGCCGGGAGCCCGACGCCCTCGCGGTCCTTCAGCCCCCGCGCCTCCGCCATGTCGAGGGTGCCCCCGCAGGCCGAGGAGCCGAAGAGGCTCTTGCCGAAGCGCGCCCCCTCCTCATCCGCCCAGTCCACCAGGCGGACGGTGACCGGCGGACGCCCGCCGTATTGCGCGTGGATCCGGCGCAGGATCTCCAGGCCGGCGATCACGTTGAGGCAGCCGTCGAGCCAGCCTCCGTTCGGCACCGAATCCATGTGGCCGCCGATGACGAGCGCCCGGTCCGAGGCCCCGGCGAGCGTGGCCCAGAGGTTGCCGGCCGCGTCGGCGTGGATCTCGACCGGCAGGGCCTCCAGTTTTCGGCGCAGCCACGCGCGGGTGGCGACCCAGACCGGCGTAAAGGCCACGCGCTGCGCTCCCTGGGCGTCGGCCGTGAGGTCGCGCAGCTCCTTGAGCTCGGCGATCGCCCGCCGCGGATCGAGAACGTCGTTCGGCATAAAGATTGCTATCCAGGGGGACTGTAGCAATTAACCAGCCAGCCAACCGCCTCAGTGCCCGTTCAGCGAACCGGTCTTTCCAGACGCGCTCGCTGACCAGGGCGGAGGGGTTTGGTGCTGGTTCATGCTTTCTGTGCACCCGACTCACCTGAGTATCGCCGCCCGGCGACCCGCGCCAAGGCAGAAAAAGCCTTTCCGTCGACCCCGGGGAAATCCAACCCGCTAATCCACCCAAGCCATGCCCACCCTCGCCACGACTGTCGACGGACTAAAGCTCCCCAATCCCTTTGTCATCGGGTCCGGTCCTCCCGGCACCAACCTCAGCGTCATCAACCGCGCCTTCCGGGAGGGCTGGGGCGCCGTCATCGCCAAGACCGTCAGCCTGGACGCCTCGAAGGTGGTCAACGTCTCGCCCCGCTACGCCAAGCTCCTGTCCAACAATGGCGAGGTGATCGGCTGGGAGAACATCGAGCTGATCAGCGACCGGCCGTTCCGCATCTGGGAGGATGAGTTCAAGAAGTGCAAGGATGCGCAGCCCCCGGGGGCCCTCATCGCCTCGGTGATGGAGGAGTACAATAAGGACGCGTGGACCGAGCTGATCCAGCGCTGCGAGGCCGTCGGGGTCGATGCCTTCGAGCTCAATTTTTCCTGCCCGCACGGCCTGCCCGAGCGCAAGATGGGCGCCGCGATGGGCCAGGACCCGGACATCCTCGAGGAGGTTTGCGGCTGGGTCGCCGCCGCCACGAAGTAGCCGGTCTGGGCGTAGATGACGCCGAACATAACCCTCATCGTGGAGCCCGGCCGCGCCGCGCTCCGCGGCGGCGCCACCGGCTTGAGCGCGATCAACACGATCCGCAGCGTCACCAGCGTGAACCTCGACACCCTCCGGCCCGACCCGTGCGTCGAGGGCTACACCACCCCGGGCGGCTATTCGTCCAAGGCGGTCAAGCCGATCGCGCTGCGCATGGTGATGGAGCTCGCGACCATGATCCGTTCTGAATTCCCCGGCCGCTCCCTCTCCGGCTTAGGCGGGATCGAGTCCGGCGAGGACGCGGCCCAGTTCATTCTCCTCGGCTCCGACACGGTTCAGGTCTGCACCGGCGTGATGAAGTTCGGCTACGAGTGCGTGAAGCCGATGTGCGACCAGCTGCTCGCCTTCATGGACAAGCACAAGTTTGAGACCCTGGCGGACTTCCGGGGCAAGAGCCTCGACTACTTCACCACCCATGCCGACCTCGTGGCGCGCCAGACGGCCCGCAAGGCCGCCCAGAAGGCCGCCGCGGCGACCAAGACGGTGAAGAGCGACGGCGAGTGGACCGGCGACGAGTTCGTCAAGCAGTCCGACGCGCTCTCGCGCGGCTGAACCCCGGCCCATGACCACCACCCTAACCCCCTGCCCCCTCTACATCAACGGCGAGTGGCTGACGCCGAAGATCGCCACGACGCCGGTCTATAATCCGTCCACCGGCGACGTCATCGCCGAGTGCCCGGTCGGCGGCGCGGCCGAAGTCGAGGCCGCCGTGGCGGCGGCCCATGCCGCCTTCCCCGCCTGGCGCGACACGCCGGCGGTCGAGCGGGCCCGCGTCTTCTTCCGCTTCCGGCAGCTGGTGGAGCGGGATTTCGACAAGCTCTGCCGCGTCGTCTCGCGCGAGCACGGCAAGACACACGCGGAGGCCCGCGGCAGCGTCTTCCGCGGCCTGGAGAACATCGAGTACGCCTGCGGGATCCCCACCCTCCTCTTCGGCGACACCCTCGAGAACCTGGCGCGCGGCGTCGACTGCGAGACGATCCTGCAGCCCCTCGGCGTCTGCGTCGGCATCACGCCGTTCAACTTCCCGGTCATGGTGCCGCTCTGGATGTTCCCGCTCGCGATCGCGACCGGCAACACCTTCGTCCTCAAGCCGAGCGAGAAGGTCCCGCTGAGCGCGGTCCTCCTCGGCGAGCTGCTGGCGGAAGCGGGGCTGCCCCAGGGCGTCTTCAACATCGTGCACGGCGGCCGGGAGTCGGTCGACGCGCTGCTGACCCATCCCCGGGTCCGGGCCATCTCCTTTGTCGGTTCCTCGCCGATCGCCAAGTATATCTATGAGACCGGCACCCGGAACGGGAAGCGGGTCCAGGCCAATGGCGGGGCCAAGAACTACATCGTCATCATGCCTGACGCCGACATCGGCAAGACAGTGGAGGCGCTTTCCGCCGCCGCCTTCGGCTGCGCGGGCGAGCGCTGCATGGCCGGATCGACCGCGATCACGGTCGGCGCCGCGGCCGAGAGCCTGCTGCCCCCGTTGATCGACGCGGCCCGCGCGATCAAGGTGGGGCCCACCGACCGCGCGGCGCAGCCCGACATGGGCCCCGTCATCACCGCCCAGCACCGCGATCGCGTCTCGAGCCTTATTGCCAGCGGCGAAAAGGACGGCGCCCGGGTCGTCTGCGACGGCCGCGGGGTCAAGGTGGCCGACGCGCCGCGCGGCTTCTATGTCGGCGCCACGATCGTCGACAACGTCCAAGCCGACATGACCCTCGCCCGCGAGGAGGTGTTCGGCCCCGTCCTCAATGTCATGCGGATGGACGATCTCGACCGCGCGATCGAGCTCGCGAACCGGTCCGCCTTCGGCAACGGCGCCGCCATCTTCACCCGCTCGGGCGGCGCGGCCCGCGAGTTCAAGCACCGCGTCAAGGCCGGCATGGTCGGGATCAACGTCGGCGTGCCCGCCACCATGGCGATGTTCCCCTTCACCGGCTGGGACGACTCCTTCTACGGCGACCTGCACATCCAGGGCCGGGAGGCGGTCCAGTTCTACACCCAGCAGAAGGTGGTCACGACCCGCTGGTTCGGCGGCGACGTCGGCGACGTCTGGAAAAAATGAGCCTGCTGATCCAGGGAGGCGAGATCGTCACGCCCGACGCCCGCTACGTCGCGGACATCCTCTGCGAGGGCGAGACCATCACGCGCATCGACCGGCACATTGCCGCGCCGGCCGGAGCCGAGGTGATCAATGCCGCGGGGCAGTTCGTCTTTCCCGGCTTCATCGACCCGCACGTCCACATCCACCTGCCCTTCATGGGCACCCTGGCCAAGGACACCTATGAGACCGGCAGCCGGGCGGCGCTCGCCGGCGGCACGACCACCCTGATCGAGATGTGCTGCCCCGCCCGCTCGGACGACACCCTCGCCGGCTTCGAGCACTGGATGGCGCAGGCCGTCGGCAAGTCCGCCTGCGATTTCACGTTCCACATGGGCGTGACCAAGTTCGACGGGAAGACCGGCGCCCAGCTGCGCGAGATCGTCCGGCGCGGCATCAGCTCCTTCAAGATCTTCCTCGCCTACAAGGGCGCCTTCGGGATCGACGACGCGGAGCTGTACCAGACGCTCAAGCTGGCCAAGGAACTGGGCGTGATCGTCACGGCCCACTGCGAGAACGAGACGCTGGTCGCCGAGCGGCAGAAGGAATTGCTCGCCGCGGGGAAGACCGATCCCGGCCAGCACCACGAGAGCCGCCCGCCGCTGATCGAGGCCGAGGGCGTGCACCACCTGATGACCTTTGCCGAGGTGACGGGCGCGGCCACCTACATCGTGCACCTGAGCTGCCAGGAGGCGCTGGCCGAGGCCGTCGCCGCCCGGGAGCGCGGCGTGCGCGTGGAGGTCGAGACCCTGATCCAGTACCTCGTCCTGGACAAGAGCTACGCCGAAAAGCCGGACTTCGAGGGGGCCAAGTACGTGATGTCGCCGCCGCTGCGGGACGTGCGGAACCAGGCGGTGCTCTGGAACGGGCTGCGCAGCGGGCTGATCCAGACGGTTGCGACCGACCATGCGCCGTTTGATTTCCAGGGGCAAAAGCCGATGGGCCGGGCGGACTTCACCAAGATCCCCAATGGCATCCCCTCGCTGGAGGAGCGGATCAACCTGCTCTACACCTACGGCGTCAAGACCGGGAAGATCGACCTGCACACGATGGTGGACGTGGCCAGCACGCGCGTCGCCAAGCTCTTCGACCTCTTTCCCCGCAAGGGCGCGATCCAGCCGGGCGCTGATGCCGATCTGGTCGTCTTCGATCCGAACTATCGCGGGACGATTTCAGCGAAGACGCAGGCCATGAACGTCGACTACAGCGCCTTCGAGGGCTGGAAGATCGAGGGCCGGCCCAGCGTGGTCACGGTCCGGGGCCAGGTGGCGATCCGCGACGGGAAGTTCACGGGGACGATCGGCCGGGGGAAGTTCCTCGAGCGCACGCCGAGCCATTTCTAGTCAGCTCGCCGATTCCCTATTCTCCGCACGCTCAATTTACGATTACCCCAAAAGCGAGGCAGGTCCGCTAGAACATCGGCCGGCGTCATGGAGGTGCGGTTTGCGATCAACTGACGGACAAATTTCTCCTTGGTGAGCCCCGCTTCGCGGGCTCGACTGGAAAGGAGGCAAAAATCTTTTTCCGCGAGACGCAGTTTAAAAACCGGCATCACCGCTTTTGTCCCTCTTGCCGGGATTCGGTCAAGCCTGGGGAAGAAGCCGCCCTCGGTTAAACTCCTTCTCCGGCTTGAAAAATCACCGGAATTGGGGTTTAGAGGCAGGGTTGAATTCTAACCTATGACGGGCTCGCGCTTTAGCACCCAGTGGATCATCGGCAAACGCGTTGATCTCTTCGCCTTCATCGGCGGGGCGTTGGCGGGCTATATGGTCTTCTTCATGCACGCCGGGCTCGGCTGGGACATGCTGCTCATCTACGCACTGTTCGTGACCTGCGTCGACACCCCCCATTTCTTCGGCACGTACCTGCGCACCTACCTGGACAAGAAGGAGTTCAAGGCCCGCAAAACCTTCCTCCTGGGCAGCCTGCTCTGGATCATCGCCGGGCCCCTGGTCCTGCTGGGCTGCTACGGGCTGTTCCGGGCCGGTGTCGAGAACTACAAGATGCCGCTGGATGTGTTCGTCCTCGCAGTCGGCATCTGGGCCTACTGGCACGTGGTCCGCCAGCATTACGGCTTCATGCGGCTCTATCAGGTCAAGAACGGCGAGCGGGCCAAGACCAATGCCCGGAAGGACGGGCTCCTGATGCACCTCGGGCTGATGCTGCCCTTCGTGGTCTTCGTCCTCCGCCATCCCGAGAGCCGCCGGGCCTTTGGCCTCCCCGCCGCTCTGCCTCCCGGAATCTCGTGGGAGACGTATGTCTTTGGCGCCGTCGCCGTCGTCCTCTCCTACCTGATCATCAGCTTCGTCCTGCGCGAGGCCGCCCGCGTGCGCCGGGGCGAGCCGCTCAACGTGCCGAAGATCCTGCTCTTCACGGCCGTCCTGCCGCTGCACATGGTCGTGTGCTTCTCGCAATCGGTCCTGACGGCCCCCCTCATCACCTTCAGCGCCTTCGTCACGATCTACCACGACATCCAGTACCACGTGCTGGTGTACTGCCATCAGCAGAACCGTTTCCGCGGCAATGCCGAGGCGAAGGAATACGGCATCGCCGCCCTCCTGTCCAAGAACGTCTTCGTCTTCGGCGCCGCCGCGCTCTCCTTCGGTCTGCTGGTGCGCGGCTTCGGCTGCAGCATCCAGGTCTTCGATGGCGCGAAGCAGTGCTTCATGCCGGCCCTGGTCAGCAAGGTGCACCTCTTCGGCACGGTCAATTCCGACACCCTGCTGGCGGTCTTCTTCCTCGGATTCCCCTGCCACCATTACTTCGTCGACCAGTTCATCTGGAAGCCAAGCAAGGACCAGCGCCTGCAGCAGGACCTGAAGCTCGCGACGGCACCCGCCTGAAGCGGGGCCGCGGCCCGGGGCGGCCCGCCCGGCCGGCCTACCGCGTGGCCCGGCGGTAGATCACGATCGCCGTGGTGTAATCAGCCGACCGATGGAAGTCGGCGTTGCCGGCCTCGACGTAGTTTTGCTCCAGGTAGCCTTCCAGGGCGGGGAAGGTCTCCGGCGACGTCTGCCGGGCGCCGCGATAGACGAAGTCCTCCACGTCCACGATGACCTCCGGCCGGGATTTCCGGAGATCGTCCATGAACGCGGCCCGCAGGAATTCCTGGTTGGGATTGCCGTCGGTCAGGAAGGCGTAGACCGCGTTGCGCGTCGCGGGGGGCAGCCCGAAATCCACATAGAGGCTGGGCTTCCAGCCCCAGACCGCCAGCGACTTGGGCCGGGGCACAAAGTGCCGCACCGCCCCCGCCACGGCCTGCTGGTCCCAGAAGGGACGGTCGGAGGTGGCGATCATCCGCAGTCCCAGGTAATTCTTGTAGCTCGCAAAATTGAAGGCCGGCAGCGGCAGCACGGCCAGCGCGACCACGCCCCAGGCCGCCCGGCGCCGTCCCAACTGGCCGACCCGCGAGGCGGCCGCGAAAAGCACCTCGGCGCAGAGTCCGGCCAGGAGCGCCAGCGCCGGCAGGAAAAAGAGCGCATAGTGGGTCCGCTGCGTGACCGGCCGCAGCGCCACAAATATTCCGGTGCCGGCCCAGGCGATGACGAGCATCCACACGCGGCGCGGCACCGCGCGCCAGGCCGCCGGGCGCATGAGAGCGGCCGCCCCGGCGAGCATAAGGGCGATGGACCAGAACCACGGGGAGTCGTCGCCGCGCACCAGCATCGCCTCGGCGTTCTGGAGATGCTCGCCCCAGGGCTGCGCGCGCCCGTGATAGAGGCCGTCGAGGACATAGATCCGCCAAAATTCGGCGCCCGAACCGGCGAAGGTGATCCAGGCCAAAAAGAACCCGGCGGGCCCGATTGCGCCCGCCAGGAGCGCCCCGACGTAACGACGCCGGCGATCCAGCGTGGCGGCGTTCAACGCTCCGTCGATCACGGCCCAAAGGCCCACCGCCAGCGCCACCGGCCCAGCCTGCAATTTCGCCCAGGGCGCAAGGCCGAGGAGGCAACCGGCGACCAGGCCCCGGCGCCAATCCGGTCCGGCCGGGGCGCGCCGCGCCCAGGCGACCAGCGCGAGGGCGGCGCCGATCAGCAACACCGGGACCAGCTCGCTCGAATAGTGCGCGAGATCCTCGACCGGGGCCCAGGCGAGCCACCAGGTGCCGGCGCCCAGGGCGATCAGGGCCGCCGTCTCGCCGGTGAGGGCCCGGGCCGCGCCATAAGTCACGAGCAGGATGGCCAGGAGCGAAAGCGCGGCGACGACGTGCAGGGCGCGGTAGCTGTAGGGCATTCCGGCCTCGTGCAGCGCCAGCAGGAACCAGGAGTCGAGTGGTCCGTTGGTCTCGCCCTCCACGGCGCGCCAGGGGGTCAGATCCTGCCCATAGCGCATGGCCTGCGCCGCCATCTGGCTCTCGTCCATGTTGAGCTCGAAGCGGCACCGCATCGCCGGCAGCCGGGAGAGCAGCAGGAAAAGCGCGCAGCCCAGGACGCAGAGGACTCGGCGAAGGTTCGGGGTCAGGGGGCTCATGGCGTCCCCGCGACGGGACAAGGCGGCTCCGGCGAAGACAAGTGCTGAATTCTCATCCCCCGCCCGCTCCCGCTTCACTCTTTCCATGGGAACGCCTCCTGCTAGCATGCCGGAAGATGTCCGGCCCCCTTGAAGCCTTCGACGCCCAGGCGGGCGATCACGATCCCCGGCTCTACAACGTCGACCTCGCCCCGGTGCCGGCCTCCGGCCGAAAATGGCGCTGGGGCAGCTTCGCCGCCCTCTGGATCTCGATGTCGGCCTGCATTCCGACCTACCTCCTGGCCTCGTCGCTGATCGGCGGCGGCATGAACTGGTGGGAGGCGATCCTGACCATCTTTCTCGGCAACCTCATCGTGCTGATCCCGATGATCCTGAACGCGCATGCCGGCACCAAGTACGGGATTCCCTTTCCCGTCTTCTGCCGGGCCGCTTTCGGCACGCGGGGCGCCAACCTCCCCGCCCTGCTGCGCGCGTTCGTCGCCTGCGGCTGGTTCGGGATCCAGACCTGGATCGGCGGCAAGGCCCTCTACAAGATCATCACCGTCTTCGTTCCGAGCCTGGCGGGCGGCCACATCCTCCCCGTCCTCGGCATCACGCCCATCCTGTTCTGCTCCTTCCTGCTCTTCTGGGCGGTCAACATGGTCGTCGTCTTCAAGGGCATCGATTCGATCCGGGTCCTGCTGAACATCAAGGCGCCGCTGCTGATCGCGATGGGCCTGCTGCTGCTGGGCTGGGCGTACCACGCAGCCGGCGGGTTCGGCCCCATGCTCTCGCAGCCATCCGCCTTCGCTCCCGGCCAGCCCAAGAGCGGCCAGTTCCTGGTCTTTTTTCTGCCGGCCCTGACCGGCATGATCGGCTTTTGGGCGACGCTGTCCCTCAACATCCCTGACTTCTCGCGCTACGCCCACACCCAGCGGGACCAGGTCGTGGGCCAGGCGCTGGGCCTGCCGCTCACGATGGCCCTCTACGCCTTCATCGGGGTGGCGGTCACATCGGCGACCACCCTGATCTACGGGCGGATGATCTGGGATCCCATCGAGGTGCTGGGGCACTTCCAGAATCCCGCGGTGCTGGTCGCCGCCATGGCCGCCCTCTGCATCGCGACCCTCGCGACCAACATCGCCGCCAACGTCGTCAGTCCGGCCAACGACTTTGCCAACCTGGCGCCCCAGCGCATTTCCTTTCGCGTCGGCGGACTGATCACGGGCCTGATCGGGATCGTGATCATGCCCTGGAAGCTCGCGGAGGATCCGACCGGCTACATCTTCACCTGGCTGCTTGGCTACAGCGCCCTGTTGGGGCCGATCGGTGGCATCCTGATCGCGGATTATTTCGTGCGGCGCCGCTGCCGGCTCAACCTGGCCGCCCTGTACCGCTCGGACGGCGAATATCGCTACACGGGCGGCTTCAGCGTCGTCGCCCTGGTGGCGCTGGTGGTGGCGGTGTTGCCCAGTCTGCCCGGTTTCCTCGTCCAGGTGTCGGCCATCAGCGGCGCCGGCCTTTCGCCGCTGCTCCTCGGCATCTACAACTACGCCTGGTTCGCGGGCTTCGGGATCGCGTTCGTCGTCTATCTCGCGCTGCGCGCGCTCGCGCCGCGCCGCTAGGAATTTTGCCGTGTCCTGAGTTGCCGGAATGGGCTCTCGCAGCGGCCTCGCTGGCCTCTTCGTCCGCCTCGGGGCCGCCTCGCACGGGGTGGCCGGCTTGGCGGATGAGATTGGGCTTGGCCGGCATACCCCGCGAAGAGGCCCCATCCCGGCAACTCAGGACACGGCCGGGATTTACCGGGGCGCGAGCGCCGCCGCCCCCCCGCAATTGCGCTGGCGCCAAGGGGGCATATTTGTAATGTTTTCCCATGAAATCCATCCCGCTCCCGCCCTGCGATTATCAGCCCAAGCCCTACGACGGCCCCTCGGCCGACAAGGTGCTGGCCCTGCGCAAGGAGTACCTGAATCCGGGCCTGTTCATGTACTACAAGAAGCCGGTGATGTTCGTCGAAGGGAAGATGCAGTACCTCTGGGATGACTCGGGCAAGCGCTACCTCGACGGCCTGGGCGGCATCGTGACGGTCAGTGTCGGCCACTGCCATCCCCACGTGGTGGCGGCGGCGCAGAAGCAGAACGAGATCCTGCAGCATTCCACCACGATCTACCTCCATCCGAACATCGCGCTCTTCGCCGAGAAGCTGGCGGGGAAGATGCCGGGCGAGCTGAAGGTCTGCTATTTCGTCAATTCCGGCTCCGAGGCCAATGACCTCGCGCTGATGATGGCGCGCGCCTACACCGGCAACTATGACGTGATCGCGCTGCGGAATGCCTATCATGGCGGCAACGCCGGCACGATGGGCGCGACCGCGCACAGCACCTGGAAGTTCAACGTGCCGCATAGCTTCGGCGTGCACCACGCGATCGCCCCCGATCCCTACCGCGGCGCCTTCGGGCGCAGCGATCCCGACGCCGGCAAAAACTACGCCGCGGACGTGAAGCAGGTGATCGACTACACCACCTCCGGCCGCGTGGCCGCGTTCATCGCGGAGTCCGTCCAGGGCGTCGGCGGCGTGATCGTCTTCCCCGACAACTATCTCAAGCACACCTACGAGCACGTGCGGGCCGCCGGCGGCGTCTGCATCGCCGACGAGGTCCAGACCGGCTTTGGCCGGACCGGCACGCATTTCTGGGGATTTGAGACCCAGGGCGTGATTCCTGACATCGTGACCATGGCCAAGGGCATCGGCAACGGCGCCCCCCTGGCCGCCGTCGTGACCACCGCGAAGATCGCCTCCGTCCTCTCCCAGCGCATCCACTTCAACACCTTCGGCGGCAACCCGGTGGTTTCGGCGATCGGCAAGGCGGTCCTCGAGGTGATCGAGACCGAGAAGCTGCAGGAAAATTCCCGCGTCCTCGGCGCGCACATCCTCGCCGGCCTCGAACAGCTCAAGGCCAAGCACAAGATCATCGGCGATGTCCGCGGCAAGGGCCTCATGCTGGGCATCGAGCTGGTCAAGGACCGCGCCACCAAGGAGCCGGCCAAGGCGGAATGCGCCGAGGCGGTCGAGCGCGCCCGCGAGCTCGGGCTCCTGCTCGGCAAGGGCGGCCTTTGGGGCCAGACGATCCGTTTCGCGCCCCCGATGTGCATCACCAAGGCCGACGCGGATTTTCTCCTGGCCGTCCTCGACGAGGCCTTTACCGGCCTCTGAGGATCGGCGCGCCGCTCAGCGCCGCAGCCGCAGGAGGCGCTCGCCGGCGGCGTGCAGCGTCTCCGCCCGCTTGGCAAAATTGAGGCGCACGTACCGGTGCTCGGGCTCGGCGAAGAAGCTCGAGCCCGGGACCGGCGCGACGCCGATCTCGCGCGTCATCCAATGGGCGAACTCGACATCGCTGGCGTGGCCGAAGGGCGAGATGTCCAGCATGACGAAATAGGCGCCCTGGGGCCGGGTATAGGCGAGGCCGGTGCGGTCGAGGTAGCCCAGGAGGAGATCGCGGCGCTCGCCGTATTCGTGCGCCAGGCCCTCATAGTAGGACCCCGGCAGCTTCAGGCCGGCGACGACCGCGTGCTGCAGCGGGGCGGCCGCCCCCACCGTCAGAAAATCGTGGACCTTGCGCGCCTGCGCGATCACCTCGGGCGCGCCCTGGACATAGCCGAGCCGCCAGCCCGTGATCGCGAAGGTCTTCGAGAGGGAGCTGCACATCAGCGTGCGCCGGGCCATGCCGGGCAGGCTCGAGAAATACACGTGCCGGTGCGGCGGGAAGACGATGTGCTCGTAGACCTCGTCGGTGATCACGAAGACGTCGAACTCCTCCGCCAGGGCGGCGATCTGCCCCAGTTCCCCGGCGGTGAAGACCTTGCCGGTGGGGTTGGAGGGATTGCAGAGGATGAAGGCCTTGATCCCGCCGGCGAACGCGGCCCGCAGTTCCGCCGGATCGAACCGGTACTCCGGCGCGCGGAGCGGGACATGGACCGGGCGCGCGCCGCAGAGGATCGCGTCCGCGGAATAGTTCTCATAAAATGGCGAGAAGAGCGCGATCTTTTCGCCCGGGTCGCAGACCGTCATGATCGCCACCATCATGGCCTCGGTCGCCCCGCAGGTGACCACCAGGTCGGTCTCGGGATCGACGGCGAGCCCCGAGAAAAGCGTGATCTTCGCCGCGAGCGCCTGCCGCAGCGGCGGGGCGCCCCAGGTGATCGCATACTGGTGGTGGCTCGCGTCCATCTCCGCCTTCGCCGCCGCGATCAGCGCCGGCGGCGGATCGAAGTCCGGGAAGCCCTGGGAAAGGTTGATCGCGCCGTGCTGCTCGGCCACCCGGGTCATTTCCCGGATGATCGATTCGGTCAGCAGCGACGTGCGGCGCGACGTGGCGGGCATGGAGCGACCGGCGGGCTCAGGGCATCCGCAGCTGCATCCCGGGCTTGAGGCCGCCGGCCGCGGTGATCACGCCGCGGTTGGCCTCGCGGATCGCCTCGACCCGGGCCTTGGTGGCCGTCCCGTACACCTTCTTCGCGATCGCATAGAGCGTGTCGTGGGCCTGCACGGTGTAGGCGCGGCCGGAGCCGGGCTTGGCCGGAGCCGCCGCCGGCCGGGACCGCGGCGCCACCACGGCCACGGGGGCGGGCGGAGGAGAGGGGGGCGGCGGGGCCTCAGCGACCGGAGAAATCCGCGCCTCCTCCGCGGGCGGGGCGGCCACCGCAATGGGCGCGGGCGCGGTGTCGGCATCCGTGGCCGCGCGGGCGCCCAGGAAGGGGCCGACCTCGCCGCGGGCGCTCACCAGCTGCGCCTTGAGCTCGTCGTTTTCGCGCTGCAGCCGGTTCACCTGGTCCAGCAGGTCGGTGTGACCGGCCGCGCCCTCCATCGCCGGCGTGGCCAGCGGCAGGGTCTTGGCGAAATTGCGCTTGGCCGTGTCGATCAGACCGCGGATGTCGGCCGCCCGCGGCGAGTTGGGCTCGAGCTCGAGGTACTTGTTGAAGTGGTAGATCGCGGCGACCGGATCCTGGCTGTAGAGGAGGTAGATCAGCCCCGCCTCGAGGTGGGATTCGGGGGCCTGGTCGCTCCGCTTGACGATCACCCGCAGGTAATCGGCCAGCGCCTCCTGCGTATTGCCTTCCCGCTTCCGCTGCAGCGCCTGCCGGTAGAGCGGTTCATCGGCCTCCGGCGCCATCGGCCCGGTGTCGCCCCCGCAACCCCCGCAGAACAGCAGCAGGGCCAGGGCCGGCAGGCCGAACACCTTCAAACGGAAGCCGCTCATCATCAATTACGCCGGGAATGGGATTGAAGGGTTCGACACGAGGCGTAAATTCCGCTCTCGATTCGTCCACTTCAATCCTAAATGGCCCTTGCCTCGAAATCCGCCCTGACCCGCGCCCGGGCCTGCATCCGCCTGGAGCAGGACGCGCTCGAGGCCACCGCGCGGGGGCTGGGCCCGGAATTCGTCGCCACTGCCCGGGCGGTCGAGGCCGTGATCGCGGCCGGCGGCAAGCTGATCTTCAGCGGCGTGGGCAAGTCGGCCCACATCGCGCAGAAGATCGCCGCCACCTTCAACAGCACGGGAGTCTCCTCCTGCTTCCTCGATCCGACCCAGGCGCTCCATGGCGACCTCGGCCTCTGCGACGAGGGCGACCTCGCGATCCTGCTCAGCAACAGCGGGCAGTCCGATGAGCTCCTGCGCCTCGTGCCGATTCTCCGCCGCTTCGCCCTCAAGATCGTCGCCTTCACCGCGCACCCCGACTCCGAGCTGGCGCGCAATGCCGACCTGCACCTACTTTACCGCGTGCCGCGCGAGGCCTGCCCGCTCAAGCTGGCCCCGACCGCGAGCACGACGGCCGCACTGGCCCTGGGCGACGCGCTCGCGATGGTGCTGCTCGAGGCCCGCGGCCTGACCCGCGACGACTTCGCGCGCTACCACCCGGCGGGAAACCTGGGGCGCGTCCTGCTCCTGCGCGTGAAGGACATCATGCGCACGGGCGACCGGCTGCCGGTGGCCGCCGAGACGGTCACCATCCAGGAGGCGATTCTCGCCATGACCAAGGCGAAGAGCGGCAGCATCGCCCTCGTTCACCCGCGCACGCGCCGGCTGACGGGCATCCTGACCGACGGCGACTTCCGCCGCAGCGCCCTGACCGGCGCCGGGTTCCTCGCGCAGCCCGCCGCCCGGTTCATGACCCGCACCCCAAAGACGATCGCGGAAAACGCCCTGGCCGCCGACGCGCTGCGGCTCTTCGACGCTTACAAGATAGACGATCTCATCGTGGTCAGCGCCCGCGGACGTCCCGTGGGGCTGATCGACGGCCAGGATCTGCCCAAGTTCAAGATCGTGTGAAGCCCCCCATCCGCATCGGCATCATCGGCATGGGCGGCTTTGCCGGCTGGCATCACGGGATCGTGGCGCGGCTGGAGGAGCGGGGCCAGGCCAATCTGGTCTGCACCTGCGACCCGCAGCCGACCGCTTTCGCCGCCGCGCAGCAGACCTGGCGGCTCACCCAGCGCGGCGTCAGCATCTTCACCGACTATCGCGCCATGCTGGAGGCCTGCCACGGGCAGCTCGACCTGGTGGTCGTGCCCACGCCGATCCAGCTGCACGCCGAGATGCACGAGGCCGTCACCGCCTTTGGGCTGCCCGCCTACCTCGAGAAACCCCCCACCCTGGACTACCAGGAGCTGGAGAGGATGATCACGGCGGACAAGCGCGCGCGGAAATCGTCCCTGGTCGGCTTCAATTTCATCGTGGAGCGCCCCCGCCTGGCCCTGAAGGAGCGGCTCCTGGCGGGCGAGTTCGGCGCCGTGCGCGGCGCCACCCTCAATTCCCTCTGGCCCCGGCCGACCAACTACTTCCTCCGCAACGACTGGGCCGGCCGGCTCTTCGTCGGCGGGCGGGTGGTGCTCGACTCGTGCTTCGGCAACGCGATGGCCCATTTCGTCCACAACATGCTCTTCTGGACCGGCGGACCCGAGCTCTTCAGCTGGGCCCAGGTGGCCGCGGTCCGCGCCGAGCTCTATCGTGCGCACGCGATCGAGGGCGCCGACACCTTCTTCGTCGAAACCGACACCAAGGCCGGCATCACCATGCGCTTCGCCGTCTCGCACGCCTGCGCCGGCTCCAGCACGCATGTCGAGACCGTCCTCTGCGACAAGGCCGTCCTGGCCTACGTCGTCGGCCATCATGCCGAGGTGCGCTGGACGGACGGACGGGTCGAGCGCATCCCCCTCGAGCCCTTTGACGGCCTGATGGAGAACCACCTGGAGTACTACCGCTACCTGCGCGGAGAGGAGGCCCGCCCGGTCACGACCCTGGTGGATTCGCGGCCCTTTGTCGCGCTGAACGACCTGGCCTATGTCTCGAACGGGCGGATCGCCGCCATCCCGGCCGGCCTCGTCACCGTCGAGCGCGACGACAAGGACCAGAAGGACTACCTCCAGGTCGCAGGCCTCGGTGCCACCGTGGAGCAGTTCCTGGGGCGCGGCCTTTGGCCGGGCGCCAACGGCTGGCAGCGGTCCGGCGGCGAAGTCGTGACCCCGGCCGATCTCAGCCGCTTTCCGGACGTCATTCGCCAGCTGGCGGCCCAGAATCCGTTGTCAGCCGGGCCAGCCTGACTAGGCTGGTGCACTTTCCCTAACCGCCATGCCTCCTCCCCCCTTCGTCTACCAGGATCCCCTCCCGCTCGGACCGGACGAGACCGCCTACCGCCTGCTGTCGCGGGAAGGGGTCGCGACCGCGACCTTCGAGGGCCGCGAGATCCTCAAGGTGGCCCCGGAGGCGCTTACCTTCCTCGCGCGCCAGGCCTTCCACGACTGCTCGTTCATGCTCCGGACCGGCCATCTCCAGAAGGTGGCGGCGATTCTCGACGATCCGGCCGCCTCGGCCAACGATCGCTATGTCGCGCTGACGCTGCTCAAGAACGCCGAAATCGCGGCCGAAGGCATCCTGCCGATGTGCCAGGACACGGGCACCTGCTCCATCTTCGCCAAGAAGGGCGAGGCGGTCTGGACCGGGGCCAATGACGCCGAGGCGCTCAGCCGTGGCGTCTACGAATGCTACACCCAGGAGAACCTGCGCTACTCCCAGGTCGCGCCCCTCGACCTGTGGCGCGAGGTGAACACCGGGACCAACCGGCCGGCGCAGATCGACCTGGTCGCCACCGAGGGCGGCAAGTATGAGTTCCTCTTTGTCGCCAAGGGCGGCGGCTCCGCCAACAAGCTCTTCCTTTTCCAGGAGACCAAGGCGGTCCTCAATCCCAAGAGCCTCGAGAAGTTTGTCGCCGACAAGTTCGGGTATCTCGGGACCTCCGCCTGCCCCCCCTACCATCTGGTCCTGGTCATCGGTGGCACCAGCGCCGAGGCCTGCATGAAGGTGGTAAAGCTCGCGACGACGAAGTACCTCGACGCCCTGCCGACCACCGGCAACGAGCATGGCCGGGCCTTCCGGGATCTCGAATGGGAGGGCAAAATCCTGCAGATCGCCCAGCAGTCCGGGATCGGCGCCCAGTTTGGCGGCAAGTATTTTGCGCTCGATGTCCGCGTTATCCGGCTGCCGCGCCATGGCGCCAGCTGCCCGATCGGTCTCGGTGTCTCGTGCAGCGCGGACCGCAACATCAAGGGCAAGATCACGCGGGATGGCATCTTTCTCGAGCAGTTGGAGACCAAGCCCGGCCGCTTCATCCCGGCGGCATCGCGGGCCTTCAAGGATGAGGGCATCGTCCAGATCGACCTCGGGCGGCCCATGCCGGACATCCTGGCCGAGCTGTCCCGCTACCCGGTGACGACCCGCGTCTCGCTGACCGGCACCCTCATCGTCGCCCGCGACACGGCGCATGCCAAGCTCAAGGAGCGGGTCGATGCCGGCCAGGGGCTGCCGCAGTATTTCAAGGACCACCCGGTGTATTATGCCGGGCCGGCCAAGACCCCGACCGGATTGGCCTCCGGCTCCTTCGGGCCGACGACCGCGGGCCGGATGGACAGCTATGTCGGGCTCTTCCAGTCGCTCGGCGGCTCCATGATCATGCTGGCCAAGGGCAACCGCAGCAAGGCGGTCACCGACTCCTGCCGGGCCCACGGCGGCTTCTACCTGGGTTCGATCGGCGGCCCGGCTGCGATCCTCGCGAAGGAGAACATCCGGAAGGTCGAGGTGCTCGAGTATCCCGAACTTGGGATGGAGGCCGTCTGGAAGATCGAGGTGGAGAACTTCCCCGCCTTCATCCTGGTCGACGACAAGGGCAACGATTTCTTCGTCAACACCTGCGGGCTCTGCGCCTGACGGCCCGCGCCGGAACGGCCGGCCGGCTAGAAGCGGATGGAGAAGGTGCCGCTCGACAGGTCGTAGCGGCTGCCAGTCGGGTAGAGGCGGTCATCCGACAGGTGGCCAAGGACGCGCTCGCTGGCGGGCGCAACCATGTCGGAGGGACCGGCCATCGCCGGATAAACCTCGGCCAGCAGGCGGGACCGGTGTTCCTCGGAAGGCGCCTGCATCTGCGCGAGCGGTTCGGAAACCGCCGCGCGGACCGGCATCGTGCGGGGGCCGAACTCGCGGCCTCCCATCAGCAAACTGCGGCCGGTCAGGGTGCCCGAGGCGTCGGCCATCGTCAGGTCGCCCGCAAGGGAGTGAGAGAGGCTGTCAAAGCGCTCGGTGGCGCCACTCGCCGGCAGGTCGCCCAGGAGCGGGATGGCCGGCAAGGCGTCGGACGAGGCCACGACCGCGCGGGAAGCAGCGCGCGTCACCCGCGGGGCCGCCGGCAGCGCCGGGGTCGCGACGCGGACGGAGACAGTGTCCGCCAGGGCCACGGCACCGACCGGACCGGCCACCTCGGCAGCGACCGAAGCGGGAGCGGCGGCGGCCTGCGGCGTGCCAGGAACGAACACCTGATAGGCATTGAACCCCACGAGCGCCAGGGCGACGGAGGAGGAAAAGGCCGCCAGCGGCAGACGATGGCGCACCGCAAAGACGTAAACCCCGGGAACCGCGCACCACCAGGGACGCTTCTCCACGATGGCCGCGAGCTGCTTTTCGCGCAATTCGCGCTCGAACTGCTGCCAGAACTCCGGAGACGGCCGTTCCGTCCGCTTGAGTTTGAGCAGAGCATCGATCGTCACGGGCCGGTTTCGATCTTCAGTCATTGGCGAATATAAGGCTGTAACTCCGCCTGGAGCAGGCGCTTGGCATAGTGCAGGCGGGAACGGACAGTACCCACGGATGAACCCGTGACCTCTGCAATCTCCTCATGGCTGAGGCCGTCGATTTCGAATAAAGTGACCACGGTCCGATGCTTGATAGACAATTTCTGCATCGCTTCGTTCAATTTATCCTGGAGCTCATGGACATAGGCGTCCCGCTCCGCACCCGATTTCTCGGTCAGGGCCGATACAATTTCCCGGGCCACCGGCTCGTCCTCGCTGATCCGCTCCAGGCTGAAGAAGGACCGCATCCGATTCTTGCGCAGGTGGCTCAGGGTCGAGTTGATCGCGATTCGATAGAGCCAAGTGAAGAAGGAGGACTGGCCCTGGAAGCGATGAATCGACTGGAACGCCTTGATGAAGGTGTCCTGCGCCAGATCCGAGGCGTCCTCACGGTTGGACGTCAGATTGTAGATGATGGCGTGGACCCGGGCGCGATACTTGAGGATCAGCTGATCGAAGGCCGCCACTTCCCCGGCCTGCACCTTTTGGACGATTTCCCAGTCGCCGTCGGCCTCGCGCCGCCGCTCTGGAGAGGCGACGTGCGTTTTGCCCAGGACTTTGACCACATCCATCACAGGATGACAGCCAATGCACCCCCGCACTGAGTGCAAATCCAAACTGGCCCAGAGGGGTTTCCGGCACCCGTCTATCGGCGAATTTGCAGCCCAGCGACTTGGGCGCGGAGCACATCGACCAGCTGAAGCAGGAGCGGCGTGGGAGGGGCGGCCGACCAGGCCCCCAGGGCCGCCGCGGCCAGGCCCAGTTCGTCGTCGATCGCCGCCGAAACGGAGCCAAAGACGCCCAATTGGTCCATCTGGCCGAGACGCAGCGCCAGCTGCGGGGGGCGCCGACCCGAGATTTCCTCGACGAGGTCGGCCCGTTCCGCGGCCGGCAGGGCTTCGATCAGCCCGAAAAGCGGCAGCGTCAGCTTCCCGCTGGCGAGGTCGGTGCCGAGGGTCTTGCCGATACGCTTCTCCTCCCCGAAAAAATCGGCGAGATCGTCGTAGATCTGGTACGCAATGCCGAGATGCCGGCCGAAGAGGCCCGCCGCCTCCGCAAAGCCGGCATTCTGGCCGGACAGCCAGGCGCCGAGGAAGCAGGAGACCCGGAAGAGTTCGGCGGTCTTGAGCTCGATGATGCGCCGGTAGTCGGCCGGGGTGACGTCGGTGGAACCGCGCCTCAGCGTCTGGACGATCTCGCCCGCGCAGACCCGGCGAGCCGCCTCCGAAACCGCCACGCTCACTTCTGTGCCCGGAAACTGGGTGGCGAGGTTGAGCGCGTGCGCAAACAGGGCGTCTCCGAGCAGCACCGCCGCCGCGGGCCCGTAGGCGCGCGCCGCCGTTCGCCGGCTCCGGCGGACCTCGGCTCCGTCCATGATATCGTCGTGGACGAGGGTCGCCAGGTGCACGAGCTCGATCACCGCCGCGGCCCGCACCGTATCCGGAGCGACCGCGTCATCGCCCTTCCAGCCGCTCAGAAACACCAGGGCCGGCCGTATCCGCTTGCCGGACGTGTCGATGCAGTAGTCCGCCATCGACCGGATTTCGGGCTCGAAAGCGGCCAGCTGTCCGTGCAGGAAGACGTCGAGCTCGGCCAGATGCGGCTGGAGCTGCGAAAACACCCCGGCAAAGGCGTGGGCGCCAGCCGCGGGGGCGGCAGGCAGGCTCGAGGTGGCAGTCGGATTCACGGCAGACACGGGATAGCGTCGTTATACGCAAAAAACCAGGGATGGCCAGCCGTTCATCCAAGATGGCGCCCGATCAGGCGGCGAAGCACTGGCCGCATCTGCCGCGCCAGGCCGCGGTTGGCGTAGCCGACCCAGGCGACGGGAGTTGTGGTGTCGAGGGGCGCCCGCAGCGGGCCGCCCGCCGGATCCTCCACCACCCCGCCCGCCTCCTCGAGCAGGAAGGCCGTGCAGATATCGTAGGGATGGCAGGCGAGCGAGGACCGCAGGCCAAGCTTCGCGAAGACCAGCGGGCGGAGGTCGGCGATCATCCGGTCGTGGCCCACCAGCAGTTCGTAAAGCTGTCCGCCGGTCGAAAGGTACTGATCGTCAAAGACGAGCGCGGTCCGCGCCGTCCCATGCACTTCCGCCCATAGCGCCTCCTCCAGCCCGGCCGTCACGGCCTTCCCCTCGGGGAAGAACTTCACCAGCGAAGCGAAGCCGTGCCGGAAGTGCCTGGCCCGCGATGGCTGGACAGCGAACGGCCGGGACCGGCGCGTGCGCAGGTCGAAGGTCCGGGCCACCAAGCTCCGGCGACCGCAGCCACGCACCGCGCTGATCTGGTCGGCCCGGTCCTGCTTGCTTGGAGGCAGTTCCGTCATGGCCGCGACCACGATATCGCCGAGGCCCGGGCGACCTCCCCGGCGGGGCGCGATGCCCGCCAGGATCCAAGCCGAGCGCTTGTCGTACATGAAATTGCGGGTGCCGTCGATGGGGTCGAGGATGCAGGTGCAGATGGTCTTCGCGACGGGTGTGCCGCGCGGAAACGTCACCGGCGATCCGGGCTCGATGCCCTCCATCACAAGCTCCACCGGCCACGCAGCGGGCCAGCAGCGCTCAAACCAGGCTTCGATCGCCGCCTCGCTGATCCGGTCGACCCCGTAGATCGTGTCCGCGGCGGTCACGGCGTCGATCCGGGCAAAATCCCGGGCGTCCCGCCGGCGGGACGCGACCAGCCGGTCGCGGACCTCCGCCTGCAGGCGACAGAGCAGAACCCGCAGCCGCTCCCGCTGGGCGGAGGAAAATCTCATTTCAGGTTATCGGCCAAGGCTCGTGGCACCCGGATGACCGTGCCGTGGCGAATGCCGACGGGCATATGCAACTGGTCGCTGACGTCCTCCCAGTGCACAAGGTCGCGGGACCGGACTGCGCCAAATTGGTGCAGCTGGTACTTGTCGAAGTAGACATACCAGGCGCCGTCGATCTTGATCGAGGTTGGCCCCTCAGCCCAGTAGGCACCCGTGATAGGGGCCGAGGGCGCCGAAAACGGGCCCAGCGGGGACTTGGCCCGGACCAGCAGGATGTGCTTGGCCGGCTCGGGATGTTCGGTCTCATCCTTGACCCATAGCAGCCATTCCGGCCCATTCCGGGCCATCGTTGCGTCAATGACGTCAAAACCGCCGTCATACAGGACCTGGGCCCGGGTGAACGTGACAAAATCTCGCGTCGTGGTCTGATAGATCCGGTGGTTCAGCTGCTGGTGGTCAGAGCCCAGGTGCCCGGTGTGGTCGGTTTCAGAAAAGCGCCCAGGAATACTCGTGGCCCAAAAAATGACGTATTTGCCCTGTTTTTGATCAAAAACGACCTCCGGAGCCCAGCAATTGGCTGCTTTTGGCTCATGAGCCATAACAGGGATGGCCTGCTCGGCCGACCAGTGCAGCAGGTCAGGGGAGCTGGCATAACCGATGGTATGCCCGGTCCAGCCCGTGGTCCATACCATCCGGAAAATGCCATCGGGGCCACGCAAGACACACGGATCGCGCATCAGCTTCATTTCGCCCACAACCGGGGCCAAGAAAGCCTTGCCTCCCCCTACTGCAGCCCAATTCAGGCCATCCTCGCTGCGAGCCCAGTGCAGCCCATCCTCGCCATTTCCCATAAAATAGCTGAAAAGATAGACGTTTTCGGGGGCGGATTGGGCTAAAACAGGGCTAAATGAGGCTAGAAGCAGGCTCAAAGCAGCCAAAGCGGCGCTTTTCTTGATAAGCAATATCATGGGATAATGGGCTTAAAATTAGCTGTTTTTGCGGATTTTAAGGGGGTTTTGAGGGTTTTCTTGCTTAAATGCGGGGGTCCGCGATAAATTCGCGAAGTGCGGGATTGCAGTCGGGGGCAGGATTCTTTTGAACGGCTGGCTCCGCAGGTCAACTAACCTTCACGTCCCGCCTTCTTCACCACTTTTTACCCCCTTGGACCTAAAACAAATCAAACAGATTATCGATTTGATGAAGCGCTCGGAGCTCTCCGAGTTCGCAGTTGAGGAGGAGGGTTTCAAATTGAAAATCCGGCGGGGTTACAACGGCCTCCCCATTGTTTCGGGCGGCCACGCGGTTTCCGCCCCCAGCCCCGTCGAAAGCGCCCCCGCACCCGCCACCACGGGCGGCGCGGCCGCCGCGCCAAGCACCGCCGCGCCGGAGGAGGAAACCGGGGTGAGCTTCATTAAGTCGCCAATGGTGGGAACGTTCTATCGGGCCGCTTCGCCGGAGAGCAAACCCTTCGTCGAAGGCGGCTCGAAGGTCATTGAAGCCTCGGTCGTCTGCATCATTGAGGCGATGAAGATCATGAACGAGATCCAGGCGGAGGCCAAGGGCACTATTCTCGAAATCCTCGTGGAGAGCGGTCAGCCCGTCGAGTACGGGCAGCGTCTCTTCAAGATCAAACAAGCCTGAGGAGGACACCTCCTCCCGTATGATTCAGAAAATCCTCATCGCTAACCGCGGTGAAATCGCCCTCCGCATCGTTCGCGCCTGCCGTGAACTGGGGATCAAGACGCTTGCGGTGTATTCCGAAGCCGACGTCCAGTCGCTCCATGTCCAACTCGCGGACGAGGCGATCTGCATCGGCGGCCCGCAGAGCGCCGACAGCTACCTGAGGGCTGATCGCATCATCAGTGCCGCCGAGATCGGTGACGTGGACGCGATCCATCCGGGCTATGGCTTCCTCTCCGAGAACGCGAAATTCGCGGAGCAGTGCGAATCCTGCAACGTCAAGTTCATCGGACCGAAGTCAAAGTCCATCAAGATGATGGGCGACAAGGCCGTGGCCAAGGAAACCGTCCGCAAGGCCGGCGTCCCCACGGTGCCGGGGAGCGACGGCCCGATCGATTCCGAGACTGAGGCGGTCAAGACCGCGCGCAAGATCGGCTATCCGGTCATCATCAAGGCCGTGGCGGGTGGCGGCGGTCGCGGCATGCGGATCGCCCATAACGATGTCTCCTTCGCCAAGGAATTCCATGTGGCGCGGAACGAGGCCGAGAAGGCCTTCGGCAATGGCAAGGTCTACATCGAGAAGTACATCGAGAAGCCCCGGCACATCGAGTTCCAGATCCTCGCCGACAGCCACGGCCATATCCTGCACCTCGGGGAGCGCGACTGCTCCGTCCAGCGCCGCCACCAGAAGCTGATCGAGGAATCCCCCTCCCCCTTCCTGAACGCGGACCTCCGCAAGAAGATGGGCAAGGCGGCGATCCGCGCCGCCACCGCCGCCGAGTACGAGAACGCCGGCACGATCGAGTTCCTGGTCGATGCCAAGGGCAATTACTACTTCATCGAGATGAACACGCGCATCCAGGTCGAGCATCCGGTGACCGAGGAGGTCACGGGCATCGACCTGATCAAGCAGCAGATCCGCGTGGCCAACGGCGAGAAGCTCGATTTCGACCAGGGTGACATCAAGTTCGAGAAGCTCGCGATCGAGTGCCGGATCAACGCCGAGGATCCCTCGCGCAACTTTGCCCCGTCGCCCGGGACGATCGGCCTCTACTACGCCCCCGGCGGTCACGGCGTCCGCGTCGACTCGCATGCCTACAGCGGCTATG
>CAIWXW010000169.1 GCA_903916755.1 uncultured Opitutaceae bacterium
ACTCTGAGGGTGGCTCGAAAAGGTGGATCCGCTCACCCGTTACGCGGCGGCCGAGCAGCTTGGCGCGAACCTGCCCTTTGCCACGGCGGAGATGTGCCTCGAGATGACCTACGCGGAGACCAAGTAGCGGCGACGGGTCAAGGGGTGGCTTCCGCCCGCTCGCGGAGAGCGTCCGGCAGGAATTCGAAGGTCGCCACCTGGTCGACCGTCAGGGGCGCCTGGAGCACCTTCATCCGCCGCAGGATCGCGATCTCGTCCGCCAGGCGCCGGCGCGTGATCAGGCCGCAGCTCTCGCCGAGGGCCGGGTTGCCCGCCGCCAGCTGGCCGTCGCGCAGGGCGGCGCGGTCGTAGGCGATCAATTCCGGGGTGTTCTCCGGATTGTCCCGGACCAGCAGCGCGCCGGCTGCGCTCGGATCGCCTCCGATAAAATCCTCCCAGCCCCGGATGGAGGCCCGGACAAAGGCCCGAACCGCCTCGGGACGCTGCCGGAGCAGTTCCCGACGCGTGAAAACCACACGGTAGGCGTCGTAGCCTGAAGTGAAGATCGGCAGCATCCGGACCGCCACGCGATGGGTGGCGCAGTAATAGGCGTCGCTCGTCAAATAGCTCTGTTGGATCATAGCGGGATCCGCGGCAAACTGGGCAAAGCCGTAGTTCTCCGGCACGACTCCGAATTGGATCCGGAAGCGGTCCTTGAGATAGTCGAGCCAGACTTGCCCCACGACCGCCTTGATCGTCCTGCCGTTGAGGTCCTCAAACCGCCGGACCGGACTCTCCGCATGGACGGCGATCGCCTGCGGATCGTGCTCGAGCTGGGCGCAGACCATGACCAGGGGCATGCCCTGCTGCACGGCCAGGATGATATCGTCGCTGCGGCCAATGCCGAAGTCCGCCTGCCCCAGGGCGACCTTTTGGAGGGGAAAGGCCCCGGGGCCGCCCGGGTCGATCCGTACATTTATCCCCGCCTCCCTGAAGTAACCCTTGGCCTGGGCCTGGTAGTAACCGCCCTGCTCGGGTTGGGCCGACCAGTTGGTTTGGAGAACCATCGTTCCCGCGTCCGCTCCCCAACGCCGTCAGCAGCAGCACCAACGGCGGGAGGCCAAAGCGGCAGAGCACTCGCTTGGAAAAGCAGGAGGCCTGCCAAATGGGGGGCCGGGCCCATGCGATCGCCCCCCCGGCGGCGAGGCGCGCCAGAACGGGCCTAAACTTCGAGCACAACCTCCCCCGGACGCATACGTCTGGCTGGGTGGACTTCGTTCACCCCACCCCATGACCACCCCCCGCTCCCGCCACCCCCTCCGCATCCTGGCTGCTGCCTCCGTTGCGCTGCTCCTCGCCTCGACCTTTCCCGCTTCCGCTCACGCGCAAGCCACCAGCTGGAGCCCCGATTCCGGCCAGGAGCCGCCCAAGAGCTGGATCGACCCGGACACCGGACACCGGGTCTTCCGGATCACCAACGAGCCCGGCTCCGACAGCTTCTATTTCAACTTCAATGCCTTCACGCCGGACGGCAAGGAGATGATCTACACCACCTCCGACGGCAACCTGATGGTCCTCAAGCTCGACGGGTTCGAGGCTAGGCCGCTGGCCAAGGGCATCACTCGCGCCATCGTGGTCGGCCACAAGACCCCCACCATCTACTTCACCAAGCAGAACGAGGACTCCTTCCATCTCTCGCTCTGGGCGGCCAACATCGACAGCGGCGAAATTCGCAAGATCACCGATTTGCCCCGCCGGGCGAGCGTCGTGACCATCAACGCCGACGAAACCCTCGGCGCGGGCTCCTACATCGAAGGCGACGTCATCGGCCCCGGCGTCTATGGCGGCAGGATGGTTAAGCAGAATCAGATGGGCGCCAAGAACCTCGGGGAACCCGAGAACAAGGGCCAGAACATGGCCCTGCGCCTGAATGCGCACCTGCCCAACACCCTGTTCACCGTGAACCTGCAGACCGGCGCCATCACCAAGCTGATCGAGCACAGCCCTGATTGGCTGAACCACTTCCAGTTTTCGCCGACGGATCCCACCCTCCTCATGTACTGCCATGAGGGCGCCTGGCACCAGGTCGACCGGATCTGGACGATCCGCACGGACGGCTCGGAGAACCAGCTGATCCACAAGCGGATCATGAAAATGGAGATCGCCGGCCATGAATGGTGGGGCGCCGATGGCAAGACCCTCTGGTACCAGCTCCAGTTCCCGCGCGGCGTGGCCAGCGGCGGCTTTCTCTCCGGCTACAACCTCGAGACCCACAATCGCGTATGGTATCACCAGATCCCGGAGGCCGGCTCGATCCATCACAACACCTCGCCGGACGGGCAGCTGTTCTGCGGCGACGGCAATGCCCGCAATCCCTGGATGGTGCTCTGCCGGCCCGTCGCGAATCCGGACGATCATACCCTGGGGACCGACCTGATCGACGGCGGCACCGTCAGCGTGGAGCGTCTCGTCAACATGTCGAAGACGGCCATCCACAGCGCGCAGAACTACCGGCTCGAGCCCAATCCCATGTTCACGCCCGACCAGAAGTACGTGATCTTCCGGGCCAATATCTTTGGGCCCGACTACGCGTTCGCCGTCGAAGTGGCGAAGGCCGGGAATCCCTAGGCCCTCCGGACCGTCGCCGGCTCCCGCGCAACCCCAGCGGGGGCCGCCGTGTCCGCCTCGCCCTATCTTTTCCGACACCACTCCATGATCATCGCTAAATCCTTTGCTCCGCTGCGCGCGCTGGCTGCTGCCTCCGCCGCCCTGCTCTTTGCCGCCAGCTGGCCGGCTTCCGCTCACGCGCAAGCCGCCAGCGGGAGCCCCGATTCCGGCCAGGAGCCGCCCAAGAGCTGGGTCGACCCGGACACCGGACACCGGGTCTTCCGGATCA
>CAIWXW010000170.1 GCA_903916755.1 uncultured Opitutaceae bacterium
ACGATGCTCTTGCCTCCGTCCGCGTCCCGCAGGATGCGGACTTTCTCCTCTGTGCTGTAGCGTTTACCTTTCATGGTCTGGGTCCTTTCTATTGGACCAGACCAACTCTTCAAGTGGCTCGAATCGGCGGGATCACGTCAGGCGCGATCCCACGCCAGGTAGGCCACGAGCAGCGGCACCGCCCAGCCGTAGGCCTGTTCCGGCGCGGCCGCCCAAGCGTCGGCCCAGAGCCGGAAAAGCGGCAGCCAGAGCGCGGCCAGCGCCGCCCCGGCCAGCCAGAACGCCGCCGGCTTCACCCGACCTTCACCCGTGCGCGGTAAAACGCGTCGCACTTGGCGTAAATTTCCTTCGGCGAATCCATCGCCAGCGCCTCGACGGCGAGCTGGCGGGCATCGGCCATCGTCATGGCCCGGACCAGGTACTTGACCGTCGGCAACCAGGAGGGCGTCATGCTGAGGCTGTCCACGCCGAGGCCCAGGAGCAGCGGCACGAAGACCGGGTCGCCGCCCATTTCGCCGCACACGCCGACCGGACGGCCGAAGCGGTGGGCCTCGTCGACGATGTGCTTGATCGTCCGCAGCACCGCCGGATGGGTCGGCTCGTACAGGTTCGCGATCCGCTCGTTGCCGCGGTCGATCGCCAGGAGGTACTGGATCAGGTCGTTGGTCCCGATGCTGAAGAACGAGCAATGCGGCGCCAGGAGATCGATGATCGCGGCGGCGCTCGGAATCTCGATCATGGCGCCGATCGCCATCTTTTCGTCGAAGGGCTGGTTGCGGGCGCGCAATTCCACGCGGCATTCCTCGAGGAGCGCGTTGGCCCGGACCAGCTCGTCCACGCCGCTGATCATCGGATACATCAGCTCGACCTGGCCGTGCGCGCTGGCGAGCAGGATGGCCCGCAGCTGGTCGCGGAAGATCTGGTGGTGCTCCAGGCAGAAGCGGATGGCCCGGAAACCCATGAAGGGATTCGCCTCGTGCGGGAACAGGTCGGGATGCGAGGCGAGCGGCTTGTCGCCGCCCAGGTCGAGGGTCCGGACGATCACCGGTTGCGGCTTCAGCGCCTCCGCGGCCGCGGCATAGGCCAGGAACTGCTCCTGCTCGGTCGGGATCCGGGCCGAGCTCAGGTAAAGGTACTCCGTGCGGAAAAGGCCGATCCCGGCAGCCAGGTGCTCCTTGACCTGCGGGAGCTCCTCGACCTTCTCGATGTTCGCCATCAGCTTCACGTCCACGCCGTCGCGCGTGACCGCGGGCTGCCGGATGCTCTCCAGCAGGCGCTGCTCGAAGGATTTCTTCTGCAGCTGGATCTCGCCGTAGCGGAAGAGGGTCTGCTCCGACGGATTGAGGATGACGATCCCCTCGTAGCCATCGACCAGGATCCGGTCCCCGGTCCGCACCCGCTTGGTCAGGTCGCGCGCGCCCACGACCGCCGGCACCTTCATCGAGCGGGCGACAATGACCGCGTGGCTCGTCTTGCTCCCGGAATCGGTCACGATCGCGAGCGCCGCGCTGCGGTCGATGCTGGCGGAATCGGAGGGCGAAAGATCGTTGGCGACGACGATCCGCTTCTCCGCGAGGCGGCTCAGGCTGTTCTCCGCCTGGCCGAGGAGGTTCTGCAGGACGCGCTGGGCGACGTCACGGATGTCGCCGGCGCGCTCGCGCAGGTATTCGTCGTCGATCTTGGCGAACGCCTGGATGTAGCGCTGCGCCACCCCGTTGAAGCAGGTCTCGATATTGCGGCCGGTAGTCTCGAAATCACGGATGGTCTCGGTGATGAGCGCCTGATCCTCCAGCACCAGCAGATGGGCGTCGAAGATGCGGGCCTCGTCCGCGCCGAGGTTCTTTTCGACCTCGCTCTGGATCTTCGCGATCTGCTGGCGGGTGACCAGCAGCGCCTGGTCGAAGCGGGCCACCTCGTCGATCCGCTTCTCCGGATCCACCTGATAGTTGGGCACTTCGACCTGGCTCTGCAGATAGACGAAGATTTCGCCATAGGCGATGCCCTGCGAGGCGGAGATGCCTTGCACAATGACTTCGGGTTTGGCGCGGTTTTCTGAGGGCATGCAGTCGCGGCTAGCCAGGCGGCTGGCGTCGGCAGAGGATAACGCCTCCCGGCGCGCCGGGGGTCAAACGGGAATTTGCCCCTCCCGCCCGAATTAGGCTATGCCAGCCGGGTTTCGACCACCAGGGCGTGGGGGCCCCAGGCATCGGCGATCGCCGCGCGCAGCTCCGCGATGGCCGGGCCGCCGTGTTCCGGCAGGAGCGCGAAACAGGCGCTGCCACTGCCGCTCATCCTCGGCGCCAGCCCGAAATCGGCCCGCAGCTGGTCCAGCAGGACCGGCAGCGCGGGATATTTGGCAAAGGCCGCAGCCTCCATGTTGTTGCCGAGGAGCTCCTCGGCGGGGGCCTCGCTGGCGAGCCAGCTGCCCAGCCACGCCTCCGCCATCTCCGCCGCCCAGTACTTCCCGCTGGCCGCCAGCCGGGCATAGGCCCAGGCGGTAGAGATCGGGAAGCCCGGCTTGAACACGAGCACCCGCCGGCCCCGCAGCCGCTCCGCGGGTCCGGCCGGCAGCACGCTTAGGCGTTCGCCGCGGCCCCGCATCGCCACCGGGCCGCCCGGGACGAAAAGCGCGCAATCGGACCCGATCCCGGCCGCCAGTCCCGTCACCGCCGGCTCGCCGAGCGGCCCGCCCGCCAGCTCGTTCAACGCCCGCAGCGCCGCCACCGCGTTGCTGCTGCCGCCGCCCAGGCCGGCCCCCATCGGGATGTATTTTTCCAGGGCGAAGCGCACGCCCCCAGGCCAGCCCGTGACCGCGCGGAACACGCGGGCCGCCCGCAGGACCAGATTGCCGTCATCGACGGGGACCTCCGGGTCGTCGCAGAACAGGGTGAGCTCATCCGAGTCCACCGCCTCCGCGACCAGCCGGTCGCCCCATTGCAGCGGGGTCGCGACCGACAGCAGCTCATGGAAGCCGTCCTCCCGCCGGCCGAGGATGGCGAGGAGAAGATTGAGCTTGGCCGGGGAAAAGACCTCGACGGTATTCACGATGTGCCCCTCCGCTGGGGTCCCCGGTAATCGCTCGTAATTCCCCGCGACACAAAACAAAATCTCCGCCTGCCATGCCCTGCGATCTCATCCTGGTCCTCGACGCCCCCTCTCCCCGTGAAGTCACCCCCGCCCTCCGGCGGCTCGCGGGCACGGTCCATTGGGTTAAGATCGGCCTGGAAATGTTCACCGCCCGGGGCCCGGATTGCGTCCGGGAAATCGCCGGTTTGGGCTTCGACGTCTTTCTCGACCTCAAGCTGCACGACATCCCGCACACCGTGGCCAAGGCGGTCGAATCCGCCTCGCGGCTGCCGATCAGGATGCTCACGATCCACACCTCCGGCGGCCGCGAGATGATGCGGCAGGCGGCGCAGGCGCAGCGGGACTTCGCCCCTGACCTGCTCCTGCTCGGCGTGACGATGCTGACCTCCCTCGGCGCGAACGACCTCGCCGACCTCGGGGTCACCGGCACGCCCGCCGACCATGTCTCCCGCCTCGGGCAACTGGCGGCCGCGTCCAGCATCCGCGGGCTGGTCTGCTCCCCCCTTGAGATCGCCCCCCTCCGGGCCGCGCTGCCCCCCGACATGCAGCTCGTCATCCCCGGCATCCGCCCGGCTGGCTCCGCCAAGGACGATCAGGTCCGCGTGATGACCCCCGGCGAGGCGGCGCGCGCGGGCGCCAACTACATCGTGGTCGGTCGGCCCGTCTTCCAGGCCCCGGATCCGGCGGAGGCGGCGGCGGCCATCCTCGCCGAGTTGGCGGCGGTCTGAGCCCCTTTCCCCGTGTCCCGCACCGCCGCCATCCTTCTTGCCGCCGGCAGCGGCCGGCGCATGCAGGGGGCCGTGGCCGACAAGGTGCTGGCGCCCCTGGCGGGCCGGCCGGTCTTCGCCCACACGGCGGCCGCCTTCATGGCCAGCGGAGTGGCGGATTTCTACGCCGTCGTCTACCGCGACCAGCGGCAGATGCTGGAGCTCGCCGCCACCGCCCCCACCCCCTCGGTGCTGGTCCGCGGCGGCCGCGAGCGGCAGGACTCGGTCATGAACGCCCTCGCCGCCCTCCCGGATGACATCGCCTTCGTCTTCATCCACGACTGCGCCCGGCCGCTGATCCGGCCCGAGGAGCTGAAGGAGCTGCACCGGATCGTGCGCCGCCAGCGCGCGGTCGTCCTCGCCCACCGGGTCACCGACACGATCAAGGAGAAGACCACCCGCCTGCGGACCCTCGACCGCTCGCGCCTGTGGGCGATGGAGACCCCCCAGGTCTTCGCCCGCGATTTGATCATCCGCGGCTATGCCCGGGCGGAGGCGCGCGGGCTCCGCGTGACCGACGACGCCGCCGCGGTCGAGCTGCTCGGGACGCCCATCGTCCTCCTCGAGAATTTCCATCCCAACCCCAAGCTGACCACGCCGGCCGATCTCGCCTACGTCGAGTTCTTGCTCCGCTCGCGGGCGGCGACCTAGTCTGGCGCATGCTTCGCATCGGCCACGGCTACGACATTCACCGCCTCGTTCCGGGCCGGCCCCTCGTGCTGGGCGGGGTGCGCTTCGCCACCGACTACGGCCTGGAGGGCCACAGCGACGCCGATGCCCTGACCCACGCCATCTGCGACGCGCTCCTCGGCGCGGCGGGCCTGCCCGATATCGGCCATTTCTTCCCCAACACCGAGGCCGAGTGGAAGAACGTCGATTCGCAGCTGCTCCTCCGGCGGGTCATCCGCGAGCTGGCGGCGATCGGCTTCAAGCCCTCGAACATCGACGCGACGGTCATTGCCGAGCAGCCGAGGATCCAGCCGCAGCTGATGGCCATGAAGGAGGCGCTGGCCCAATCGACCGGGCTGCCCGCCTCCGCCATCGGGCTCAAGGCGACCACCAACGAGGGAGTGGACGGGATCGGCCAGGGCGCCGCGATTGCCGCGCACGCCGTGGTGCTGATCGAGTCGAAATAGGCGCCCCGGCGCGGCCCATGAACATGCGCCGATTCCTGCCCGGCCTGCTGGCCGTCCTGCTGCCCCTCGGCGGGTGCCTGCGGCATGAAACCGCCGTGCAGCGCGGCAACCGCGACCAGGTGCTCAATCGCGGCCTGGGCTATGACGTCATCGACCTGGATCCCCAGCTGGTGACGGGCATCGCCGAGGGCAACGTGGTCATCGCCCTCTTCGAGGGCCTGGTCACGGAGGACCCGCACGACCTGCATCCGGTGCCGGGCGTGGCGGAACGCTGGGAGGCGTCCCCCGACGGGCTGACCTACACGTTCTTCCTGCGGACCAGCGCCCGCTGGTCGAACGGCCAGCCGGTGACCGCGCAGGATTTCGTGGATTCGTGGCACCGGATCCTGACGCCCTCCCTGGGGGCCGAATACGGCGACATGCTGCACGTGCTGCAGGGCGCGGAGGCCTTCCATCGCGGGGCGACCCGGGATTTCTCGCAAGTCGGCGCGGTGGCGATCGACGCGCACACCCTGCGCGTGACGCTGGAGCACCCCGCCGCCAACTTCCTCGCGCTCCTCACCCACTGGGCCTGGGCGCCCGTCTACCTTCCCGCCATCCGCGCGAATGGGCCGGCCGACCAGCGGGGCAACCGCTGGACGCGGCCGGGCCAGCTCGTGGGCAACGGGCCGTTCGTCCTGCGCTCCTGGGACCCCGACCGGCGGATCGTGCTCGAGAAATCCCCCACTTATTGGGATGCGGCGAGCGTCCGGCTCACGGCGATCAACTTCTACCCGATCGACAGCCTCGACGCCGAGGAACGCGCGTTTCGCTCCGGCCAGCTCCATCTCACCGACGCCCTGCCGGTCGGCAAGGTCGAGGCCTATCGGCACGACGCCCCCCAGTTCCTGCGCATCGATCCCTACCTCGGCACCTACTACTATGCCTGCAATGTGCGCCGGCCCTACCTGGACGACCCGCGGATCCGGCAGGCCCTCAGCCTGGCGATCGACCGCCAGTCGCTGGTCGACAAAGTCATGCATGGCGGCCAGGCGGCCGCCACGGCGTTCACCCCCCCGGGCCTGGATGGATACGTCCCGCCCGCCATGCTCACGACCGACTTCAACCGGGCCCGGCAGCTGCTGGCGGAGGCGGGCTATCCCGGCGGCAAGGGTCTGCCGCCCTTCGAACTCCTGGCGAATAATTCCGAGAACCACCGGCTGGTGGCCGAAGCGGTGCAGGAGATGTGGCGGCGGGAACTCGGCATCGAGGTGCGGCTGATGACCCTCGAGCCGAAAGTCGTCCAGAACACCCGGAGCGCCGGTGATTTTCAGATCATCCGCGGGGACTGGATCGCGGACTACCCCGATCCCTCGTCGTTCCTCGACGTCTGGCGCAGCCACAACGGGAACAACTACACCGGCTGGTCCGATGCCACCTATGACTCCCTTCTGTTCGCCGCCGAACGGACCACTCCGCCCGACGAGCGCCGGGCGCTCTGGCAAAAGGCCGAGGCGCGGCTCCTGGCGGCGCTGCCCATCATCCCGCTCTTCCATTACACCCACGTCTTCCTGATCCAGCCCTCCGTCCAGGGGTGGTACGCCAACCCGCTGGACCATCACCCGTACAAATATGTCTGGCTCGACGCCGACAAGTAAGCGGGTGGCGTGGGTCGGGGGCGGCGTGATCGTCCTCGCCGTCCTGGTCGTCTATCATGGCATCTTCTCGGTCCCCTTCCTCTTCGACGACTACAATGCCGTCAGCCTGAACCCCACCATCCGCCACCTCTGGCCGCCATGGGAGGCCCTGCGGACGCCGCAGGGGACCGGCGCGGAAACCGATGGGCGGCCGCTCGCGAATCTCTCGCTGGCCGTCAATTACGCGATCAGCGGCGCGCAGCCCGGCAGCTACCATGCCCTGACCCTGCTCCTGCACGCGCTGACCGCGCTGGCGCTCTTCGGCGTGCTGCGCCGCACGCTGCCCCGGGCGGGGGTGCGCAATCCCGATGCCCTCAGCTTTGGCATCGCGCTCCTCTGGGCCGTCCACCCCCTCCAGACTGAAACGGTCACCACGGTGGCGCATCGGACCGAGGTGCTGGTGAGCCTGTTTTATCTGCTGACGCTCTACGGCTTCATCCGCAGCCAGGAGGAGCCGGCGGCCGAGCCCGGGCGCAGGCGATGGGCCGGCGTGGCCGTCGCGGCCTGCTATGCCGGGATGCTCAGCAAGGAGGTGATGGTGTCCGCGCCGCTGGTCGTCTTCCTGTATGACCGCACCTTCGTCTCGGGCCGCTTCGCCGCCGCGTGGGCGCGCCACCGCCGGCTGCATCTCGCGCTCGCCAGCTCGTGGCTCATATTGGTCGGGTTGCGCGTCATCTCCCCGAAGCGCGGCGGCACCGGCGGCTTCGGCCTGGGGATCACGCCCTGGCACTATGCCCTGACCCAATGCCGGGCGATCCCCCACTACCTGCGCCTGGCCTTCTGGCCCCATCCCCTGATCCTGGACTACGGCGATCGCGCCGTGGCCCATCTCAGCGAGGTCCTGCCCTCGGGACTCCTCCTGCTGGTCCTACTGGCGGCCACGGGCGTGGCGCTCTGGAAGAGGCCGGTCCCCGGCTTCGCCGGCGCCTGCTTCTTCGCGATCCTGGCCCCCAGTTCGAGTTTCCTTCCGCTCGTGACCCAGACGATCGCGGAACACCGGATGTACCTGCCGCTCGCCGCCGTGCTGACCCTCGCGGTCTGCGGCTTGCAGCGGCTGCGGTTGCGCGCCGACCCGACGGCGCCCGTGGCGCCCCTCGTCGCGTTCCTTCTGGCGGCCGCGGTCGGCCTTGGTTGGGCGACCGGGGAGCGCAACCGGGATTTTCGGAGCGCCATCGCGATCTGGACCACCACCGCCGCGCAGGTCCCGGACAATCCGCGCCCGCATGACAACCTCGCGAACGCGCTCCTTGAGGTCGACCAGGTGCCCGCGGCCATCGCCCAGTATGAAACCGCCCTGCGCATCGATCCCGACGACGCGCAGGCCCATTACAACCTGGGCGGGGTGGACCTCCAGGCGGGCCGCTACGCCCAGGCGATCGGGCATTACGAGGCGGCGCTCCGGATCGCTCCGGCTTTTTCCCGCGCGCACGACAACCTCGGCACGGCCCTCCTGCGGGTGGGCCGGCGCCCGGAGGCGATCGGGCAGTTTGCCGCTGCCGTCCAGTTCGAGCCCGACAATGCCGGAGCGCGCTACAACCTGGCCAATGCGCTCGCTCAGGACGGACGGGTGGAGGCGGCCATTCCCCAGTACCTGATCGCGATCCACCTGCGGCCCGACATGGCGAACGCCCACTTCAACCTCGCGATGGCCCTGACCCAGGCGGGCCGCGCGACGGAAGCCATCGGGGAATATCGGACGGTCCTGCAACTGACCCCCAATGACGCGGAGGCCCGGGCGAATCTGGCCCGGCTCCAGGGGCCATGAGACCCGAGGCCGCGCGCCGCGCGGAATCCGCGGTGCTCACGGCCGCCTTCCTGCTCGTCATCCTGCTCTACGGGGTGGTGGCCGGCACCGCCGCGTCGGAACTCGGCAGCCGCACCGCGGGCGAAGACTACTACAACCGGCTGGCGGACGGCCTGGCCGGGGGACATCTCTCCATGGACCTGGCGGTGCCGCCGGCCCTGGCGCAACTGCCCAACCCCTACGACGCCGCCGCCAATGCCCCGTTTCATGGCCAGATGTATGAGCCAGGCCGGATTCACGACCTTAGCTATTTTCAGGGACGGTTCTACCTCTACTTCAGCGCGATTCCGGCGGTCGTCCTGTTCCTGCCGTTCCACTTGGTCACAGGGCACTACCTTTCCCACCAGGCAGCCTGCGCCTTTTTCTGCAGCGTGGGCTTCCTCGCCTCCGGGCTCCTGATCCTTTCGATTCGGCGGGCATGCTTTCCCGGGGCCGGCCTGCCCGCTGCCGTCGTGGCGGTGCTCTGCTCCGGCCTGGTGCCCCTCGTCCCCGTCGTCCTGCAACGGCCCGACGTCTGGGAAGTTGCCATCACCGCCTCGTACGCCTGCTGGATGCTCGCCTTGCTGGCCCTGTGGTCCTGCCTGGGCCGCACCCACGGGAAGTGGCGGCCGGCCTTGGGCGCGAGCGTGGCCGTCGGGTTGGCCGTAGGGTGCAGGCCCAATAGCTGCCTGGGCGCGGCCCTGCTGCTCCTGCCCCTCTGGATGTTCCGGCCCCGGGCGGGCGGCCCGAAGGCCGCGGAGACGCGCCCCCTCGCCGCCGCCCTGCTGCTGCCGGCGCTGGCGATCGGAGCCGCGGTCCTGGGCTACAATTACGCGCGGTTCGGCCAGGCGCTCGAATTCGGGCAGCGCTACCAGCTGACCCAGGAACCGGAAGGCCTCTACCGTCATTTTCAGGCCGCGTTCCTGGGCTACAACTTCCGGGTCTATTTCCTGGATCACCCGGGTTGGCAGGCGGCGTTCCCCTATGTGCGCGACGCGCTGACGTCCGCGATGCCCGAGGGTCACATCATCTCCGACCACCCGGTCGGCGTGCTCGCGCTGCTGCCCTTTCTGCTCTGCGGCCTGGCCATTCCCTTCGGCTGGCGCCACCTGGCCGGCGCCAGCGGCACCCGGCTGCGATCGCTGATCATCGCCGGGCTTGGCGTCTTCCTGGGCGGCGCCATTCCCCTCTGCCTCTATTTCGCGAGCTGCGTGCGCTACGAGCTCGAATTCACGCCCGCCCTGACCCTCCTGGCCGTCATCGGCTGGTTCCAGCTCGCGACCGTGGCCGATTCCCATCGCCGGGCCCGCCGACTCGGCCTCGCCGCCGCCACGTTGGCCGCCCTTCTTTCCATTGCCTTCAATCTCCTGACCGTCGCCAATCACCGCAGCGACGCCGAGACCCAGCACGCCGTCATCGACCGCATGGGCGGCCGAGGCGAGGAGGCCGCCCGCCGCTATCGGCGCGCCCTGCGCCTGCGGCCGGCGAACGTGATGGCGCTGGTCGGCCTGGCGGACCTCCAGGTGCGGGGGCAGGCCTATCCCGAGGCCGTCACCCTCCTGCAGCGGGCCGAGCGGCTCGATCCGGACTCGCCCACCCTGCATCTCAATGCGGCCTTCTGCCTCTACCAGCTGCACCGCTGGGACCAGGCTCTCGCCGAATGCGGGGCGGCGCTCAAGCTGCGGCCGGATCTGGCGGCCGCGCGCGAGGCCGAACGCGATATCGCCGAGGCGCGGGCCCGGCAGCCTTAGCCCGACGCTCAGGCCGGGGCGCCCAGCGCCCGCCGCAATTTGGCGATCTTCGGCCGGATGACGACCGAGCAGTAGCCCTGGTCGGGGTGCTTCGCGAAATAGTCCTGGTGGTACTCCTCCGCGGGCCAGAATTTCACCAGGGGAACGATCTCGGTCGTGATCGCCGTGTCCAGGCTCTCCTGCGCTTCCGCGCGCGAGAGCTCAGCCGCCGTCCGCTGCGCGTCATCCGCATAGAGGATGATCGACCGATACTGCGTGCCATGGTCATTGCCCTGGCCCCCCACCTGGGTGGGGTCATGCACATGCCAGAAATATTCCAGCAGCTTGGCCAGGGACACCTGCGCGGGATCGAAGTCGATCTTGATGACTTCGGCGTGGCCTGTCCGGCCTGAGCAGATCTGCTCGTAAGTCGGGTTCGGCAGCGCGGCCCCGGCGTAGCCGCTGGTGACCGCGGTGACCCCGGGCAGCAGCCGGTAGGCGGCATCCGTGCACCAGAAGCAGCCCCCGCCCAGGACCAGCGATGCCGATGAGGCCGTGCTCATGAGCGCTTGGCCTCCGCGCCCTGGCCCGCGAGCCACGTCTTATATTCCGCCCGCGGCATGAAGCGCAGCGACGCGGAATTGATGCAGTAGCGCAGGCCGGTCGGGGCCGGACCGTCCGGAAAGACGTGGCCCAGGTGGGCCCCGTCGACCGCGCAGTGCACTTCCGTCCGGCTCATGCCGTGGCTCGAATCCACCGTATCCTCGGTGAAAGCGGGCTCGATCGGCTGCGTGAAGCTCGGCCAGCCGGTGCCGCTCTCGAACTTGTCGCGGCTGTCAAAAAGGGGCGTGTCGCTGCAGACCGAAAAATAGACGCCGTCGGCGTGATGGTCCCAGTAGGCATTGCGGAAGGGCGGCTCCGTGCCCTGCTGCCGGGCCACGTGATACTGGAGCGGGGTCAGCCGCTGCTGCCATTCGGCGTCGCTGTGCTTGACCGCGGCCTTGGCCATGTCGATCACGGCGTGGGAGGGCAGCCCGCAGGCCGACTGGGTGCCGTCGAGGGCGCACTCCGTAGCGGGGGTGGAAGGGTTCTTTTTCATGCGGTTGTTGGGCAAAATCATAGGAAGGAACGCTGAAAACGCAACGGAGGCCAATGGGCTCCCGTGCTCGGCGGCGCCCCTGCTCTTACGAAGGCCGGGGGGGCGGCAGATGCACCTCCTACGGCGCTAGTTTTTCAGACCCTGGCCGTCCCGCTCCGCAAACACCCCCCGGGCGGTGACGGCGGCGTTGGACGCGGCGGGAAACCCGGCGTAGACCGCCATCTGGACGATGATCTCGAGGATCTCGCGGCGACGGCAGCCGACGTTCAGGGCGCCGTGGATATGGGACCGGAGCTGGGGCTGGGCGTGGCCCACGGCCACGAGGGCCGCGACCGTGGCGATCTGGCGCTCGCGCAGCGACAGGCCCTGGCGCGAATAGACGTCCCCGAAGGCGAACTCGACGATGTACCGGGCAAGGTCGGGCGAGATTTCGGCGATCGCCGCCACCACCGCCTCGCCTCCTGCGCCATGAATCTCACGCAAACGCCGGCGGCCGCGGGCCAGCCGCGGATTGGCTTTCTTCTGCTTGGGCATGACCAACCCCTAGCCCGAAGTTCGCGCCTTGGCCGCAAAATTCCGCGCGGCCTCCCGGAAGGCGCTCTGGCGAAACGCCGTCCGCCGGTCTGCTTCCGTCGGAAGCTCCGCATCGTTCTTGGGGCCATGGCGGCTCGAACCCTCGGCGGAAAGGATTGGCTCCTTGCCCTTCAGCAGCACGAGCCGGCAGTCGATCGCGCCTTCGTCCCCCGCCGTAAAGTGGATCTGCACCACGAAGGGCGCGTCGGCGCTGCTGGTGGGCGCAAGCCCGTAGCCGCGCAGCTGGTCGAGAAAGCTCCCCTGCGGGTCGAAGGCATCAAGGGGATAGAAGGGGGTGCTGACGAGCGCGACGGCGGCCCCGACGGGAACGGTCGTGCCCCCGATCCTTCCGGTCGGCGGCGCCGTGGCGCAGCCGGCTGCCAGCAGGCCGCAGCAAACCAGGGAAAGCCAAAGGGAGCGCCGGAGAGTCATGCGAGTAAATGGAAACGGCCAAAGGACAGGCTGCTTCCAGACTACCCACCCCTCCCAAACTGTAAAGCCGCCGGTCCGCGCGCGGGGCGGAATGCACGGCCGGAGCGTCGAGCCGCCCGACGCTCGCATTGACCCGCTTCGATCGCCCCCCCATAACCGGAACCGCCACCGATGGGCGGTCGCGCCCCTCCCTTCCCCTGCTCCGCTCATCGGCCGAACCCCCGCAGACCTGATGACCTCCTCTTCCTCCCGGACTCCTCCCGCGCTCAATTCCCCCCGCCGCGTCCTGCTGGCGAGCATGGCCGGAACCACGATCGAATTCTTCGACTTCTACATCTATGCGATGGCGGCGGTCCTGGTTTTCCCGAAGCTGTTCTTTCCGTCGTCAAACCCGGTCGCGGCCACCCTCAACTCGCTGGCCACCTTCGCCCTGGCCTTCCTCGCTCGACCCGTGGGATCGGCCCTTTTCGGGCATTTCGGCGACCGGATCGGCCGGAAGGCAACGCTGGTCGCGGCGCTCATGACGATGGGGCTGTCGACGGTGGCCATCGGCTTCCTGCCGACGTATGCCTCGATCGGCACCCTGGCCCCGCTGCTGCTCGCCCTCTGCCGGCTGGGCCAGGGCTTGGGGCTAGGCGGCGAATGGGGGGGCGCCGTCCTGCTCGCGACTGAAAACGCGCCGCCCGGCAAGCGGGCCTGGTACGGCATGTTCCCGCAGTTCGGCGCTCCCGCCGGATTCCTGCTGTCGGGCGGCTTCTTCCTGGTGCTCTCCCATACGCTGAGCGACGCCCAGTTCCTGGACTTCGGCTGGCGGCTGCCGTTCATCGCCAGCAGCCTCCTGGTGTTTGTCGGCCTTTATGTTCGCCTGAAGATCACGGAGACCCGCGTCTTCCAGGAGGCGGTGGACCGGCAGCAGCGCGTGGAGGTGCCGCTCTTCACCGTCGTGCGCGACCACGCGCCGGCCCTGATCCTCGGCACCCTGATGGCCCTGGCAAACTTCGTTCTCTACTACCTGCTGACCGTCTTCTGTCTCAGCTGGGGCACGAGCCGACTGGGCTTCACCCGCGAGCATTTCCTTTTTGTCCAGATGGTCGGCATCCTGTTTTTCGGCCTGGGGATTCCCGGTGCCGCCGCCTTGGCCGACCGCCATGGCCGGCGCGTGACCCAGATTTGGATCTCCCTCGCGATCGGTTTATTCGGCCTGGCCTTTGGCCGGCTCTTCCAGGCGGGCCTGCCGGGCGTCGTCACGACCATGGTGGTCGGCTTCTCGCTGATGGGCCTCACCTATGGGGCGCTGGGCACCCTCCTCTCGGAACTGTATCCCACGACGGTGCGGTACACCGGTGCATCCCTCAGCTTCAATCTCGCCGGCATCTTCGGCGCCTCGCTGACCCCCTTTGTCGCCACCAAGCTGGCAGGGCATTGGGGGCTGCCCGCCGTGGGCTACTACCTGGCCGCGGCGGCGGTCCTGACCCTGGTCTCGCTCGTCATCAGCCGGGAGACCCGGGACGCGGCCTACGCGCCCGCGCCGGCCGACGGCCCCTGAGGGGCCGGCGCTGGGCAGGGCCGGAACTCGCGCAAAGCGACCGGGGCTGGGCGGGGAACCAAGGGCTGCAGCAGCGCCGGTTTATCCCGGTCCCGCCGAGGCCGGGTCCGAAGTGCTGCCGCCCCTTGACGCATCGGTATGGGCCGACGAGGATTGTCCGTGACTAAACAGAGGCACTTTTTCCTCGTCTTCATCCTGGGGTCCCTGACCGCGCTGGGGCCCTTCTCGATCGACATGTACCTGCCGGGTTTCCCGGAAATTGCGCGATCCCTGCACGCCACCACCGCGGAGGTCACCCGCTCGCTCTCCAGTTTCTTCATCGGCCTGGCCGTCGGGCAGTTGTGCTACGGCCTGCTGATGGATCGTTTCGGCCGGAAAAAGCCGCTCTACATCGGGCTGGCCCTCTACATCGCGGCGTCGATCAGCTGCGCCTTCGCCCCTTCGGTCGAATGGCTGATCGTCCTGCGCTTCGTCGAGGCCCTGGGCAGCTCCGCCGCCAGCGTGGCCGCGATGGCCATGGTGCGGGACCTTTTTCCCGTCCGCGACAGCGCCAAGGTTTACGCCTCGCTGATCATCGTCGTGGCCGCTTCGCCCATGCTGGCCCCGACGGTCGGCGGCTACCTGACGGCGACCCTGGGCTGGCCGTCGGTGTTCGTGGTGCTGGCCGCGATCGCCGCCGCGATGGGCCTGGCCGTCGTCCTGGGCCTGCCCGAAAGCCACACTCCGCATCCGGAGTTTTCCCTCGGGCTGAGGCCGACCGCGAAAAATTTCCTCTCGGTGGCGAAGGAGCCGCAGTTTTACACGTATGCCGTCGGCGGCATGCTGGCCTTCTCGGGGCTGTTCGCCTACGTGGCCGGTTCACCGGTGGTCTTCATGGAGCTCTTCGGCGTCAGCGGCCGGGTCTACAGCTGGATCTTCGCCTTCCTGTCCATCGGGTTCATCGCCTTCAGCCAGCTGAACGGCGTCCTCCTCCGCTTTTTCCGCAGCGAACAGATCGTGGTCGCCGCCCTGGCCGGGCAAGTGATCGTGGCGGCGGTCTTCCTGATCGGAGCCCTGAACGGATGGCTCGGATTGGCCGGGACCATCGCCCTGATCTTTCTCTTCCTGATCGGGATCGGCCTCAGCAATCCCAACATGTCGGCCCTGTCCCTCGCTCCCTTCTCGCGGAATGCCGGCACGGCCTCCGCCCTTCTGGGGACGCTGCAGTGGGGTCTCGGGTCGCTCGCCTCCTATGCCGTCAGCGCCTTCCACGGCCGTTCCATCGTTCCGATGGCGGCGGTCATCGCCGCCTCGTCCGGGCTCGGTCTGGTGGTCATGCTGGTCGGGCGGAGGGAGATCACCGAGACGGCGGAACCAGTGGGGGCCATGACCGTCGGGCATTGAGGGCCCGGTTAACCCCGACCGGCCCCGTCAGCGCTCGTACTTCCAGTTGAGGCGCTTGCCGTCGGCGAGCCATTGCATCGCCTGCGCCATCCGCCGGGTCCTCGTCTCCTCCCGTTTGGCACCGGCAATCAATTCAACGTACTCGCGCCGGCAGGAGGGGCTCAAGCCGGCGAAGGTGCTCCCGGCGGCGGGATTCCGCTTCAAGGCGGCGGCCAACGCGGCTGGGACCTTGGGCGCCGGTTTCGGCGTCCGCCGCCGCGCCCGCGACATTGGACTCTTGCCCCGGGCAATCTGCCCGGCGGCAAATTTTAGGTACTTCGCGATCTGGCGGTCATCGGGCAGATCGGCGAGCGAGGCCAATTTTCCGAAGGAACCCATGTCGTCTGGAGAGCCGCGGCCGTCCGCCTTGATCAGCGCCCGGACCTCCGGGCCGAAAATCATGAAACGGCAATGCGCCTTGAAGGCGCCCAAGGCGCAGAAGAGTTTTCCCTCCAGGGAGAACATGGGCATGCGCCATTTTATCGCCTCTTCGGCTTCCGGACAGACCCGGTGAACGAGCGAGCGAAGGTGCCGCAAGACCGGCTGGGCGAAGGGCGCGGCCCGGGCAATGTACGTGTCAATCCGCGGATCACTCTTCATCGCGATAGCTTGGGCGAAAATTCCCATCTTCGGGCCTCCCGCAACCGAAATCGTGCAGGGCGGGAGCAATGGGGTGACCCTACTGGGCTCGAACCAGCAGCCGTTTCAAGGCATTGAGTTTCTTAAGGCGGCAGTTTCATTTTCTCAAATGACGTGAATCCCTCCAGGCGGCCCGGCAACCTTCCGGAATAAAGGCGGCCTCGGCAGGTCCGAGATCGGCACCGCCGTGACGTTTGCGGCTAGCGGGTAGGTCTTTACGCCGCGATAGACCACCCAGAGGCGGGCCAGAAGGCGAAGGCGCGGCAGAATCTTCTCCATGAATAACCGGATGCCATGTCCTGTTATTCATGCAAGAAAACCGCCGTCGCTCGTCGCAACCATGGGCTTTTCGCCGCAAGCGACCGCGGCGTGAGAGAAAAGAGTATTTTTGACGGTGCTGAGCAGGCGGCCCTTCTCGTCACAAAGTGGGCCACGGGATCGTAGCACCCCATGAAAACAAGAAATCCCGCTCGAAAGCGGGATAAATGGTGGACCCTACTGGACTCGAACCAGCGACCTTTTCCATGTCAAGGAAACGCTCTAACCAACTGAGCTAAGGGTCCGAAAGTGACGGTCGGAAATTAAGCCAAAGGGGGGGCGGTCAGGGCAAGCCCATTTCGCCTTGGCTCAGGGGAGCGAAAATTGCCGACGGGCGTCGGCCGCGTCCCGCGCGATCTGGGCCTGCAATTCATCCAATCCCCCGAACTTCATCTCCGGCCGGAGAAAGCGCAGCCACTCGACCTTGATGACATCGCCCTGGTTGAACGGACAGGCGCCGAGCACGTGCGCCTCAAGCCGTGGCTCGGTCGCCTGCTCCACCGTAGGGCGCAGCCCGTAGTTGGCCACCGCGGGCACTGCGGCGCCCGACTTGGGCCCGGCCACGCGCGCGACGTAGACGCCGTAGCGCGGCCGCAGATCCGGCGCCCAGGCCAGGTTGAGGGTCGGGAAATTCAGGGTCCGGCCCAGCCGCCGCCCGGAGATAACCGGGCCCTCGGCGTAATACTCGTAGCCCAGCAAGGCGCCGGCCGCCGTGACGTCGCCCGCTTCGAGCAGCGCCCGAATGCGGGTGCTGCTGATGGCCTCCCCGTCAAAGTTGACCGGGGGGGCGCTGAAGACCGATATGCCCAGGCGCCGGCCCTCCGCCACCAGGAGCGCCACAGCGCCGCTGCGCCCCGCGCCGAACCGCCAGTTCTGGCCGACGTAGATCGCCGCCAGGCCCGGCAGCCGCTCCTTGAGCCACGGGAGGAATTCCTCCGCGCGGATCCGCGCGAATTCAGGGGTGAACGGATGGGTGATGACCGCATCGACCCCCAGCCGCTGCAGGAGCCGGATCTTGGTCGGCAGCTCCATGATCAGGCGGGCGGGCGTCTTGGGCTGGAAGAGCACGCTGGGATGCGGATGGAACGTCAGGACGCCCGCCACCCCCCCGCACCGCCGGGCCGACTGCAGCGCCGCCTCCACCACCGCCCGGTGGCCCAGATGCACCCCGTCGAATATTCCGATCGCCAGGTGCAGAGGCTGCGCCGGCAGCAGGGTCGCCTCGAGGGAGGGAAAGACCGTCGGTTTCAAGGGATCGCCGGCGCCGTGGCCGCGAGGGGCGAAATCAGGTGCTTCTCGAGGTCGGTGATCGAGAGCGCCTCGATCTGCTCGAGCGTCAGCGCCTGCGCGATGCGGAAAGAGCCGGTCGCGGTGCGCCGTAGGGCGGAAAGATGCGCGCCGCAGCCGAGCTTCTCCCCCAGGTCGTGCGCGAGGGTGCGCACGTAGGTGCCCTTGCTGACCCGCATCCGGAAATCGAACTTGGGCAGCGCCAGGGCGCCGAGTTCCCACGATACCACCCGGATGAAGCGGGGCTCGCGCTCCACTTCCTCGCCCTGCCGCGCCTTCTTGTAGAGGGGCACCCCGTTGATCTTGATCGCCGAATACATCGGCGGCAACTGGTACTGGTCGCCGATGAAGGTCTTCATCGTGGCGCGCAGGTCCGCCTCGGTGAGCGGTGGCACCGGGCGGGTCGTGATGACCTCGCCGTCGGCGTCCTGGGAATCGGTGGTCTGCCCCAGGGAGATGGTCCCCTCGTATTCCTTGTCGAGGCTGATCAGGTACTGGGAAATCCGGGTGGCCTTGCCCACCAGGATGACGAGCAGGCCGGTGGCCATCGGGTCAAGCGTCCCGGCGTGGCCGATGCGCTTCATCCGGAGGATGCCGCGGAGCCGCGCCACCACATCATGCGACGTGTGCGCCGCCGGCTTGTCCACCAGCAGCACACCTTCAATTTCCTTGGCCGGTCCGAGCATCGTAAGTTCTGGCTATTGCCTCCGCTCCGCGTCCACTGCGGCGAGGCGCCGCGCGAGCGACGCCAGCAGCTTCCCGATGAAATCGGAGGCGGGCGTCTTCACGTTGAGGCCGGCGGCGCAGGCATGGCCGCCCCCGCCGAATTCCGCCGCCACCAGGTCGACGCGGTAGGCCGCCTCCTTGGCGCGCAGGCTGGCCTTCACGCCGCCATCGGGCCGCTGCTCGATGAGCCCGCCGATGTCCACGCCGGCGATGCTGCGCGCATAGTCGACCAGGCCCTCGGTGTCCTCCGCCGTCGTGCCGGTCTGCTCAAAGATCCCGGCGGAAAGCGTGCCGAGGCACACCCGGCCGCCGCATTCCAGCCGGAGCGACCCCAGGAAATGCTGGAGGAGCTGCAGCTTGCCGCGCGATTCGCGCTCGTAGAGCTCATAGCCCGCGACGGCGGGCTCGGCGCCGCGCGCCACGAGTTCACCCGCCAGGATGAAGCAGCGCTGGGACGTGGCCGCGAAGCGGAACTGGCCCGTGTCGGTCAGGATGCCGGTGTACAGCGCCTGGGCCGCGATCGCATTGAGATCGATCCCCTCGTCCAGCGCGACGCCCGCCAATATCTCGCAGGTCGCCGCCGACGTCGCGTCCACCAGGTTGTGCTCGGCGTAACCCTGGTTGGACAGGTGATGGTCGACGTTGCCGATGGGCGCCGAAAAATACGCCTTGAGCCGGTCCCCCGCCCGGGCGTGGTCGGCGCAATCCACGAAGATCGCCGCCCACTCCTTCGCCGTCTCGGGCAGGTCGCCCGGCCGGATGAACGCCTCGCCGCCGGTCAGGAACTGCAGCCGGCGCGGCACGGGGTCGCCGTTTACGCAGACCGCTTCGTGGCCCAGGCCGCGCAGCATGTGGGCGAGCCCCACCTGGGCGCCGATGCAGTCGCCATCGGGCCGGGCATGGCCGATCACGGCCACCCGGCGGCCGCCGATTGAAGCCAGCAGCCGGCGCCAAGATTCGGCAAACTGCGGATAGAAGGCGGCCATCGGGAAGATCAGTCCTCGTCGGCCGGCTCTGGTTCCGCCGGCAGCGGCGGGAGCGTGTCGAGAATGCGCAGGACGTTGAGGCTCTTCACGGTCGACTCATCGAGCCGGTACTCGAACTTTGGCAGGAACTTGAGGACGATCCGCTTCGACATCTCCTCGCGAATGGCCCGGGCCTGCTTGCGCACCCAGCGCAGCTTCTGTTCGGCCACCTCCGGCGTGCCCACCACCGCGATGAACACGCGCGCGTCGCGCAGATCGGGGGCGACGCGGACCTCCGTGACGGTCAGGGCGACCGACTCGGCCTGGTAGCGCTGGCGGAGGATGTCGCTGAGTTCCCGCTGCAGGAGCTCATTGAGACGGATCGTGCGGGAGGACATGGGAGCCCATGGCCGCCGGCTAAAGCGTCGCCCGAACTTTCTGCTCTTCGTAGCACTCGATGACGTCGCCGACCTTGTAGTCGTTCCAGTCGTCGAGCTTGATGCCGCATTCCAGGCCCGCGCGCACCTCGTTCGCGTCGTCCTTGAAGCGCTTGAGGGTGTTGACCTGGCCCTGGTACACGATCTCCCGGCCGCGGCGCAGGCGCGAGGCGGCGTTGCGGGTGATCTTGCCCTCGGTGACGAGGCAGCCGGCGACGAAGCCCTTGGCGAGCGGGAAGGTGGCGCGGACCTCGGCCGCGCCGAGCTTGACCTCCTTGATATCGGGCTCGAGCAGGTCGGCCAGCATCTCGCGGACCTTGTCGGCGAGCTCGTAGATGATGTCGAAGGTCTCGATCCGCACCCCGTGGTGCTTGGCCAGCGGCGTGACGCCGTTCTCCAGCTTCGTCTGGAAGCCGAGGATGACCGCGCCGCCGGCGGCGCTCGCCATCAGGACGTCGCTCTTGGTGACCAGGCCGACGTCGGCGGTGACCACCTCGAGCGCGACCTTCGTGCTCTTGATCGACTCCAGCATCTGGCGCACGGCCTCGGCCGAGCCGAAGACGTCGGTCTTGATGATGACCTTGAGATTGCGCTGCTGGGTCGCGGCGATGTTGGCGAAAAGCTGCTCGACCGAAACTTCCTTCGGGGCGGCCGTGCCCCCGAGCTTCTTGAGCCGCTGGCCCTCCTCATCGGCGAGGTTCTCGGCCTCGCGGGCGTTCTTGACCGCCTGGAAGGTGGCGCCGCTGTCGGGCGTGCCGGACCAGCCGATGACGCGGACGGGGGTCCCCGGGGGGGCCTCCTTGACCGCCTTGCCCTGGTCGTCGTACATCGCGCGGACCTTCGCCCACTGGGCGCCGCAGGCCAGCGCGTCGCCGACGCGGAGGGTGCCGCGCTGGACGATCACGGTCGCGAGGGGACCGCGGCCGACATCCACCTGGGATTCAATGATCACCCCGCTGGCCTCGGCCTTGGGATTGGCCTTCAGCTCGAGGACGTCCGTCTGGAGCAGAATCATCTCGAGCAGCGAGTCGATGCCCGTGCCCTTCACCGCCGAGACCGGCACGGTGATCGTCTCTCCACCCCAGTCTTCGGGGGCGATGTTGCGGGTCTGCATCTGGCCTTTGACCATGTCCAGATTGGCGCCCTTCATGTCCATCTTGTTCACGGCCACGATGAGCGTGACCTTGGCATCGCGGATGTACTGCAGGGCCTCGTCGGTCTGCGGCATGAAGCCGTCATCGGCCGCCACCACCAGGACGGCGATGTCCGTGACGGAGGCGCCGCGGGCGCGCATCTTGTTGAAGGCGGCGTGGCCGGGGGTGTCGAGGAAGGTGATCTTCCGGCCGTTGAAATCGATCTGGTAGGCGCCGATGTGCTGCGTGATGCCGCCGGCCTCGCCGGCGGCGACGTCCGCCTTGCGGATTGCGTCCAGGAGGGAGGTCTTGCCGTGGTCGACGTGGCCGAGAATGCAGACGACCGGGGGCCGCGGCACGAGCAGGAGCGCCTCATCCTCATCCGGCGGCTTCTTCTTGCTCTCGCGATCCTTCTGGACGGCCTGCTGCGTGGCGGCGTCGCCCCGGTGCTTGATGTCGAGGACGAAGCCGTATTTTTCCGCGACCTTCTGGGCCACGCTTTCCTCGATGGTCGAATTCATCGAGGCGAAGCCGACCAGCTGGTTCAGCTCGGAGATGAGCTTGAACGGCTTGAGGCTGAGCGCGGTCGCGAAGTCGCGGACGATGATCGGCGGCTTGAGATGGAGGGTCTTGACGTCGCCCTCGATCGTGATGAGGGGCGCGGCGGCCGGAATCGGCGCCAGCTGCGGCGGGGCGGCCGGAGCCGGGGACGGGGTCACCGGCGGACGCGCGGACGGGATCGGCGGCGGCCCGGAGGGCGCCGAGACCGGACGGGGCGGAAGGGACAGGTTGGGCGGGGAGGCCGGGCCGGGCTTCGGCGGGGCGACGGTGCCGAAACGCGGGGCCGGCGGCGGACGGACGCCATACGACGGGCGGGAGGGCCGGGAGTTGCGCGAAGGGGTGTAGGGCTGCGGCGCCGGCGTGGGCGCCATGACCACGGGGGGACGAATGACCGGCGCCGGAGCGGGCGGCTTGGCCGCCTCGCGCTCGCGGTGGATGTCGTCGGCCGATTTGACGAAGGCGCCAACCGGCATGCGGGCCTTGGGCGCCTCGGGCGGAAGCGCGGCCGGGATGGGCGCCGCCGGAGCCTCGGGGGCCGGGGCCGCCGGGGCGGCCTCGGGCGCCGGCGCGGACGCCGCCTTGGCGCCGAACTCCTTTTCAATCTCCTGCTCGTAGATCTTGCTGACCGTGCTGGAAACCGACTTGGTGTCCGCCGCCACGTAGCCGCGCTGTGTGAGCAAGGCCAGGAGGTCCTTGCTTTCCATGTTGATGCGCTTGGCTAGCTCGTGGATGCGGACGCTCATTCGGTTTTGTTCATTCGCCCGATGATATCTTGGGCTTCCTCAGCAGTGAATCCGGCCCCGACCAAGTCCTCGGGCACGACGCCCTCGAAGGCCCCGGGGGAATTGATGCCCATGTCGACCAATCGGCCGGCCATGGCCTCATCGAGGCCCAGGGCGCGGACGAGGGAGGCGATGGCGTTGCCGCGCGGATCGTCGCCGGCCGCCTTGAATTCCTCGATGTCGATGCGCCAGCCGATGAGGCGGGAGGTGAGCCGGGCGTTCTGGCCCTTGCGGCCGATGGCGATCGCGAGATCGTCCGTCGCCACCTTGAGGATGATCCGGTGGTTGCGGTCATCCAGGATGATCTCGCGCGGCACGGCGGGCTTGAGCGCCTCCATGACCATTTCGCGGGGATCGGCAAAGTACTTGATGATGTCGATCTTCTCGCCGCCAAGCTCGCGGACGATCGTCTTCACGCGGGCGCCCCGGGCGCCGACGCAGGCGCCGACCGGGTCGACCTTCGGGTCGCCGCTCGTCACCGCCAGCTTGGTCCGGTAGCCGGGCTCGCGGGCGAAGGCCTCGATCTTGACCGTGCCATCCGCAATCTCGGTGACCTCGAGCTCAAAGAGGCGGCGGACAAACTTCGGGCTGGCGCGGGTCAGGATGATCTCCGGGCCGCGGGGCGTGTTCTCGATCTCGAGCAAAAGGGAGCGGATGCGATCGCCCGGCTGGTACTCCTCGCCGGGGACCTGCTCGCGGGCGGGCATGACGGCCTCGGCCTTGCCCAGGTCCACGTAGATGTCGCTGCGCTCGCGGCGGCGGACGGTGCCAGTCACGATGTTGCCGACCTGGTCCTTGAAATCGTCGTAGATGCGGTCCTTCTCGAACTGCCGGAGGCGCTGCATCACGGCCTGGCGGGCGGTCTGGGCCGCGATCCGGCCCAGCGAAGAGGGGTCGACCGGGCGCTCGATCAGCTCGCCCAAGACCGCGCCGGCCTTGACCGCCTGGGCCTTTTCGATGTGGATCTCCGTCCGGGGGTTGCTGACCGAATCCACCACCTTGAGCACCGCCCAGGCCTGCAGCTGTCCGTTCTTGGGATTGATGTCGATCCGAAGCTCCTGACCCGAGTTTAAACCCTTCTGGGCAGCCGTCTTGAGGGCATTCGCAATCGTGGCGATCATGTCGCCCCGCGGAATCCCCTTTTCCTTCTCCATGTATTCGAGGACGGAAAGTATTTCGCTGCTCATAGGTTGGTATTAGTGGAAAAAAAAAGCGGGCCGCAGGGCCCACTTTTCTGCAAAGTGAGTGATTTGTAGCCGGCAAACCTATCGAACGCTACAATTGCTTGTCAAGCTGTGGCATTGACCCAGCCGGAGGGACGGCCCATATCACGCCCTCTTTTCGGAGGGGTGGCTGAGTGGTTTAAGGCTCCCGACTTGAAATCGGGCGTGGGCGAAAGCTCACCGGGGGTTCGAATCCCTCCTCCTCCGCCATCCTTGCCCCGCAGCGCGAACCCAAAGTTGCGCCCTCCCGGGAACTCTGCCTTTCATGGCGGGTTGAACCTGAGATTGAGATCCGCGCTCCTGTTTCTGACCGCCGCCGCGCTGGCGGGATGCTCCCGCCCGAAGCCCCCGGCCCCTCCCGCGCCGCCGCTCCCCGCCCGGCCCGCGCCCAGCATCCTGCGGCTGAGCCAGCGCAACGAGCCGGGCGACCTCGACCCGGCGCTGGCCGCGCTGCCGGATGACTTTTTCGTCATCCGGGCCCTCAGCGAGGGCCTGGTGGTGCCGGGCCCGAACGGGGTCCCCGTGGCCGCCGCCGCCGAGCGTTGGGAGGTTTCGGCGGACAGCCTGACCTGGACGTTTCACCTGCGCCCCGGGGCGCTATGGTCGAACGAGGAACCCGTCACCGCGGCGGATTTCGTCGCCTCCTACCGGCGGGAGCTCGAGCCGGCGACCGCGGCGCCCAAGGTGGAGCTTTTCTTCGGGGTGAAGAACGCCCGGGACTTTGCGGCCGGCCGCATCAGGGACTTCGCCCAGGTGGGTTTCGCCGCGCCTGATCCGGCGACCTTGGTCATCACCCTGGAGCGCCCCACCCCGGCGTTCCTGGCCTACGCGGCCACGGGCCCGTGGATCCCGGTCAATCCCCGGGTCGTCGACCGATTTGGCGGGGCCTGGACCCAGCCGGAAGCCTACGTCGGCAACGGGCCGTTTGTGCTGAGGGAATGGAAGCCCCAGCAGCGGATCGTCGTGGACCGCAGCCGGTCCTATCATGACGCGGCGCACGGGCGGCTCGATGAGATCCACTTTGTTCATTTCGACGACAGGGAGACCGAGGATCTGGCCTATCGCGACGGCCAGCTGGACACGACGATGGAGGTCCCGATCAACAAGCTGGCCGTCTACGCCCGCGAGCGGCCCGCCGAACTCCAGCATACGCCATTGGCGGAGACCCGGTACCTCGCCTTCAACGTGAACCGGCCGCCGCTGACCGATCCCCGCGTCCGCCGGGCGCTCTCGCTGGCGATCGATCGGCCGCGGCTGGTCAAGGACGTGCTGCAGGGCGGCCAGGAGCCCGCGTTCCGGCTGCTGCCGCCCGGACTGCGCCCTGCGGCTGAGCCGGGCGCCGCCGGCCCCGGCCCAGCCGCGGCGGCCGACGGCGGCGCCGAGGCGCGCCAGCTGCTCGCCG
>CAIWXW010000171.1 GCA_903916755.1 uncultured Opitutaceae bacterium
GGTTTTGGTGAGAAAGGGGTGCACAATGTGGCCGTATAGACATGGCGGAGCGTGGTCGCGGCGACCTTGAAGTTCTTGAATTCCTTCACCGCCGTTTCGATCATGGCCTTGAAGGCGTCGGTCTCGATGTGCTTGAGATCCTCCGCGCCCTTGACCGCGAAGCCGAGCGAGGCGGTGAAGTCCTCCTCGTTGCCGATCATGACATCGACATACTGGGCGATCTCGCGGTTGACCTCCTGCGCCTTCTTCAGGCCGCCGATGGTCTTCCAGAGCGACGGGCGATAGTTCAGGTCATAGCTGACGATCGTGCCGTGCTTGTTTGCGGCCTTGACGGCCTCGACGGTCAGCTCCGCGGTGGTGGCCGACAGCGCGGCGAAGATGCCGCCGGTGTGGAACCAGCGGACGCCCAGCTCGCCGAAGAGGTGATCCCAGTCGATGTCGCCGGGCTTGAGCTGGGAGGCGGCGGTGTTGCCGCGGTCCGGGTTGCCGACGGCGCCGCGGATGCCGAAGCCGCGCTCGGTAAAGTTCAGGCCGTTGCGGACCGTGCGGCCGATGCCGTCGTCCTCGCGCCACTTGATGAAGTCGGTGGCGACGCCGCCCTGCATGATGCAGTCCTCGACCAGGTGGCCGACCTCGTTGTCGACGAACGCGGTGACGACGGCGGTCTTCAGGCCGAACGCCTTGCGGAGTCCGCGCGACGTGTTGTATTCGCCGCCGCCCTCCCAGACCTTGAATTCACGGGCGGTGCGGATCCGGCCCTCGCCGGGGTCAAGGCGAAGCATGACCTCGCCGAGCGAGAGTTGATCGAATTGGCAGTCCTGGGCGGGTTTGATCTTGAGGCTCATGATGGAGAAATGTCGGGAGGGGTTGGGGGGAGGGGACTACAGGCCGCGCTGGGCCAGCACGCAGACGACGGCGGCGAAGGCCAGGCAGTAGAAGCCGAAGTACTGCCAGCGGCCGCGGGCGAGGAGCCGGGTCAGCAGCTTCAGGGCGACCAGGCCGGCGACAAAGCTGGCGGCCATGCCGATCAGCCCGGGCGCCAGCATGGGCCCGAGGTGCAGCGGCTGGCCCTCGATGTGCCGGAACTGCACCAGGCGGTAGAGCTCCTTGGCGATGGCGAGCGGGGTCAGGATGACGCCCAGGGCGAAGCTGAACTCCTCGGCGTGCTTCTTGCCGACCCGCAGCAGAAGGCCGGTCGAGATGGTCGCGCCCGAGCGCGAAAAGCCGCGGAAGGGAACCGCCAGGCCCTGGATGGCGCCGATCCAGCCGGCGCTGGCCACCGGGATGTCATAGTCGTGCTCCTCCTCCTGCTTGTGCCGCAGGCCGGCCACAATGATCAGCACGCCGGCGGCGGCGAGGGCGCCGGCCACCAGCCAGAGATTGGAAAAGAGCTCCTCGATTTCCGTGCGGTCGCCGTGCGGGGCGATGACCTTCTCGATCAGGACCTGGAGTCCGGCCCCGATGGCCAGGGTGTAGAGGGTCGCGAGGGCCAGGTTGCCAAGGGTCGACCGCACCTGTTCGGGATTCGAGCCGAAGCTGTTCTGCCACGCCTTCCAGAAGAAGAGGATGACCGCGACCATCGTCCCGGTGTGCAGCATGGCCAGGAGGAAGGTCATCTCCGGGGTGGAGGGATCGAGCCCCATGAGCTTCTCGGCCACGATGACGTGGGCCGAGCTGGAGACGGGCAGCAGTTCCGTCGCCCCCTGGATCAGGCCCAGAACCAGGATCTGGAGAATGGAGAGGGGCATGAGGGGAGGCCGGGGCTAGACGGTGACCGTCTTGAAGCCGGCGAGATCCCAGGGCTTCTGCCCGGCCTCGGTCGCGAGCTCGTTGAAGGCCTCGACTTCCGCCTGGCTGAAGAGCAGCCCGCCGGCGGCCGCCGTCTTCCGGGCCCAGCCCGCCTCGAGCTGGCCGGGGAGCATGGCCTTCTCGTTGCCATGCCCGAGGATGTCGCCGATCACGGCCTTCACGTTCTGGGACTGCGTCCGGTTCTGGGCGAAGCCGCCGCTGAGGGCCTCGGGATGGATCACCTGGAAGAAGAAGGCGGAGGTGTGCTTCTCGTCGCCGTCGGCCCAGCGGTTGCGGATGGTCGGCAGCGACCCTCCGATGTAGGCGCCGAAGATCTCATTGATGAGCGACAGGCCATAGCCCTTGTGCGCGCCGAAGGGCAGCAGCGAGACCGCCGCGGCCGGGTCGGTCGTCGGATTGCCCTCCTTGTCGACCGCGGCCATCGGCGGCAGCGGCTTGCCCTCGCGCTTGAGCTGCTGGACGCGGCCCATGGCGACGACGGAAGTGGCCCAGTCGACGACGATCGGGTAGCCGATGGCCTCGGTGGTGGGAAAGCCCCAGCTGTGCGGGTTGGTGCCGAGGGTGGGGAACTTGCCGCCGAACGGGACGACCTCGGCCAGCGAGGCGGTGCAGTTCGTGTAGGCGATGTAGCCCTTCTTGGCCGCATCCATCACGTAGCCGCCGCCCCAGAGATAGTGGAAGGCGTTGTCGACCGAGATGGTCCCGCAGCCGTACTGGTCGGCCAGCTTCATCGCGGCGTCCATGGCGCGGTAGGCGACCGACTGGCCCAGCTTCTTGTTGGCATTCCAGACCTTGGCGGCCGCGAAGCGGGAGGGCTTCTCCTCGATCTTGGCGCCCGGGACGCAGCCCTTCGAGCCGCTGCCGAAGAGGTGGTCGAGGTGCAGCGCCTTGAGGGCGTTGTGGGTGCGGATGCCGTGGCGGGTGGCCTCGGCGCAGAACCGCGCGCCCTCGGCGGACTCGTCGGCGTAATACCCGCGGTGCTGGTACGCCGCTGCGACGAGCGCGTTGTGCTGCTTTTCGGGGACGACGTAGAAGACTTCGCTCATGGGATTCAGATCTTGCGGACGGGCACTTCGGGGTTCACCTGGGCCAGGGGCTTTTCGCCCCGGGCCGCGCGGAGCAGATTCTGGACGGAGGCGACGGCCTGGCGGACGACGCTCTCATAGGTGCGCGAGGCCACGTGGGGGGTGACGATGCAATTCGGCTCGTGCAGCAGCGGATGATCCGCGGGCGGGGGCTCGGCGTCGAGGACGTCCGTGCCGTAGCCGCCGACCTGACCCGATTGGAGCGCCGCCACCATGTCCGCGGTGTTGACGATCTCGCCCCGGGCGCAGTTGAGGATGACCACGCCTTTCTTCATCTTCGCGATGTTCTTCGCGCCGACCAGGTCCCGGGTCTCGGGCGTGAGATTGGTGTGGAGCGAGAGGTAGTCGGACGCGGCAAAGATCTCGTCGAGCGTCGCGACGCGACGCACGGTGTACTGCTGGGCGAAGGCCTCGTCCCAGTAGATGTCGTAGCCGACGACCTCCATGCCGAAGGCGCGGGAGCGGATGGCGACCTCCTTGCCGATCCGGCCGAGGCCGACGATGCCGATCGTCTTGCCGAGCACTTCGTGGCCGGTCTTGCGCTTCCACTCGCCCTTGCGGCTCGCGTCCACGCCGTAGAGGAAATTCTGCTCGAGGGCCAGGAGCAGCAGGAAGGTGTGCTCGGCGACCGTCGTGTGGTTCACCCCGGGGGTGAAGAGGACCGGGATCTGCTTCGCCGTGGCGTACTTCACATCGATCTTGTCGACCCCGATCCCGTACTTGCTGATGATCTTCAGCCGGGGGAGCGACTTGTCGATGACCGCCTGGGTGATGGCGTCGTCGCCGCACAGGAAGGCGTCGAAGCTGCCGGCCAATTCCAGCATGCGGGCCTCCGACAGGGGCCCGCGCTCGCGCACGATTTCGAAGCCCGAAGCCTCGAGCATCTGGTGGTGCGCGCCGGGCACATCTTGGAACGAAGTGGTCGTGAGGAGGACGCGTGTCATGGGAGGGGGGGTGCTATCCAAGCGGTTGGTCCGCCCTTTTAAAGCAGAAATGGGGGCAAAAAGGGGCTAATTGAAGCCGGTCGGGGGCCGGGCGCGGTCGCCCCGGCGGCGACCGCGCCGGACGGCATCATCGCCCGATGAGGGACGGCATATTAGGGCGAGGGCGGCGGGCCCGGGCGCAGCGGGCTGGGGCGCCCGGCGCGCTTAGATCCATCCCCGATTGCGCCCGGGAGCGGTTTCAGGTAGGGGTTGCGGAAACCCCATGACCCCGTTTTTTTCCCGCTGTCGTTGGCTGCTGCCTTCGCTTGGTCTGGTCCTGCTCGCCCGAGCCGCGGGCACCGAGCCGGTCTTCAACGTGCTTGATTACGGGGCCCGCCCCGACGCCTCGGCGCCGGCCACCGAGGCCATCCGGAGCGCGATCCAGGCGGCCCGGGCCGCCGGCGGCGGGACCGTTGTGATTCCCGCCGGCAACTATGTCACTGGCCCCATCGAATTGGTCAGCAATCTGGTCCTGCGGATCGACGCGGGGGCCGTCCTTCGATTTCCCGCCGCGCGGCTCCCCCTCGCGCCGGGGCGGGTGCAAGGCATTGAATGCCTTGAGCCGATCCCCCTGATCGGCGGCAGCGGCCTGGAGAACGTGACGATCACGGGCCGGGGCACGATCACGACCAACAACGTGGACTGGACCCACTTGGCCGGGGGGCCTCAGCCCAAGACCGAGACGACCACGGGCTCCGCCTTCGGGCCGGCCTGGAATCGGTTGCTCGCGCTTTTGCAGCAGAAGACGCCGCAGCCGGAGGAGGAATACCTGCGGGCCGCGCCCCTGCTGCGCCCCGCTTTCATCCGCACGCGGGAGAGCCGGCACATCCTCATCGAGGGCATCCGCATGGTGGGGGCGCCGTTCTGGTCGGTCCATTTGCTTTACTCCGAGGATGTCGTGGTCCGCGGCGTCTCACTGGAGACGTTCCCGGGCGCCTTTACGGGCGGCATCTATGTCGATTCGAGCCGGGACGTGCGGATCGCCGACTGCCACCTCGATAACGGCGACGACGCGATCACCCTCAAGGCCGGCAAGGACGCGGACGGCCTGCGCGTCAACCGCCCCACTGAAAACGTGACGATCACCAACTGCATCATCCACCGCGGCTCGGGCGGCATCGTCATCGGCAGCGAGACCTCCGGCGGCATCCGCAACGTGGTGGTGAGCAATATCGTCTGCCAAGGGACCCAGGGCGGCATCAACATCAAGAGCGAACGCGGTCGGGGCGGATTCGTCGCCAACATCCGGATCGACAATGTGGTGATGGATGATGTCGGCCGGGCCATCAATGTGGCGCAGTTCTACTCCATGCAGGGGGAGGCTCCGCTCCCGCCCGGGCCGGTTTCAGCGCGGACGCCGGTCTTTCGTGACATCTCCATCAGCCATATCACCATCCGACGCTCGCGCGGCCGGTCAGACTATGGCTGGAATCCCGTCAGCATCAGCGGCAATAAATTTGGCGCGCCGGTGATGATCTCGATCGCCGGTCTGCCGGAAAAGCCGATCGAGGGCCTGCGGCTCAGCGATATCGTCGGGTCGGGCCTCGGCGGCCTCCAAGCCCGCGACACCCTCGGCCTGGAGCTGCGGAATATCGAGGTCACGCCCGAGCGCGGCCCCGCGTTTCTCGTCCGGGATTCGGCGGGGCTGCGCCTGGCGGATCTGGCCACGCGCCGCGGGGCCACGGGAGTGCCGGTCGTCCGCCTCGATCGTTGCCCCGGGGCCACGATTGAGGGCGCGACCGCCGCCCGCCCGTTTCTTTCGGTCGGGCTCGGCGAGGCGAGGGGTATCGTCGTCGGATCACCCAGCATCACCGCGGAGGAGAGCGCCGAGGACTTTTGGGGTCCGGCGGAATAGGGGCGGCCGACGGCATCCGCCGAGCGGCGAAGTCGACTTGCGAAGGCGCGCTCTCGGCCTCAAACAGGACGCTCCATGAAATCGCATGCCGCCGCCACCCGGCTCCTCCGCCGCCGGTTGGGCGCGAAAATCGTCCAATCGACCGACCAGGCGCTGGCCGCCGCCGCTTTTGACAGCCTGAAGATCCCCTTTCTGCCGGAGGCGGTGATCTTTCCGCGCCACCACGCCGACATCGGCCAGGTCCTGGCGCTGGCCAACGCCCATCGGGTTCCGGTCACGGTGCGGGGCCGCGGGACGTCGCTGACCGGTTCGGCCGCGCCGCGCCGGGGAGGGTGGGTGCTCGACCTCGTGGGCTGGAAGGGGATCCGCGTCGATGCCGAGTCCGGCATGGCGTTTGTGCAGGCGGGCGCGAAGGTCGCGGACATCCATCGCGCGGTGGAGGCGAAGGGCTGGTTCTACCCGCCCGATCCCTCGTCCCGCGAGTACTGCACGATCGGCGGCAACATCGCCTGCAACGCCGGCGGCATGCACGGCGGCAAGTATGGCGTCACCCGCGACTTCGTCCTCGCCCTGCGGGGCTTCCTGCCGACGGGGGAATACGTGGAGTGGGGGACGGCGACCAAGAAGTTTTCCGCCGGCTTCAATCTCCGCGACCTTTGGATCGGCAGCGAGGGCATGCTGGGGGTGGTGACGGATGCCGTCCTCAAGCTGATCCCGAAGCCCCCGGCCCGCTGGACGCTGCTCTGCGCCTTCCGCGACGAGGTGGCGGCCTTCGCGGCGGTGCGCGGCCTTTTCGCCCAGAAGGTGCAGCCGTCGATCTGCGAATTCCTGGACCGCTATTCGGTCATCTGCGCGGAGCGGAAGACCAAGACGACGGTCTTCCCCGGACAGGCGGGAAAGCCGGTCGTGCTGCTGGAACTGGCGGGCAGTGCGAGCGAGGTCCGCGCCCAGAAGCGCCAGGTGCTGGCCTGGGCGCGGAAGGAGGCGCTCGCCTTTCGCGCGGCCCGCAACCGGGAGGAGGCGGAAAAGCTCTGGGATGTGCGCCGCAAGTGTTCCGGCGCCATGTTTGAACTCGGCGATTCCAAGCTCAACGAGGACATCGTGGTGCCGGCGCGCAACTACGCCGCCTTTGCCCGCTTTCTGGACGGCCTGCGGCGCGAGTCCGCGCTCCCCATTCCCACCTTTGGCCACCTGGGCGACGGCAATCTCCATGTGAACATCATGTATCGCCGCGCCAATCCGGCGGAGCGCAAGGCGGCGGAGAAGGCCGTGCAGCGGCTGATGGCCAAGGTCGTCGAATTGGACGGGGCGATTTCCGGCGAGCACGGGATCGGCCTCGCGAAGTCGCCCTTCCTGCGGCTCCAGCATTCGCCGGCGCAGGTGAAGGCGATGCGCGCGGTGAAGCGGGCGCTCGACCCCCGCGGGATCCTAAACCCCGGCAAGATCTTCGAGCCCTTCGAGGTGTGGCGCCATCGCCGCCTCGAAATCGCGCTGCCCTGGGATCACAAATAGGCGGGCTTCCCCCGCCTGGCCTCAGCCGCGCTGGTTGTGCGGCTCGGGGGTCGTGCGCTGGCCGCCACCGCCGCCGGAGGGCCGGGGCGCGGGCGCGGGATGGCCGCCCCCGCCGCCACCACCGGGCCGCGGTCCGGGACGTCCGCCGCCATGGCCGCCGCCGCCGTGCCAGTCACGATGCGGCGGGTGCGCCACGTAGTCATTGCCGTGATACCCCGGATGACCGTAGTACACGCCGCCGACATAGTAGTCGGGGCCGTAGTAGTCGCCGCCATCGACCTCGGCGTAGCCGACGTCGCCGCAGGCATTGAGCAGGAGCCCGGCGCCGACGAGGGAGGCTCCGAGCAGGATTTGATTGAAGGAGAATTTCATGGTGGTGAATCAGCGCCGCCAGTGGCGATAGCCGGGATGGCCCACGTAGATGCCCTCATGATACCAGGGATGTCCGTAGTAGACCCCGCCATAGGCGGGGCCATAGTAGTCCGGGCCGCCATCGACATAGCCGACACAGGCGCTGACCAGGAGCACGGAGGCCGCCAGCAGGAGCCCGGTGAGGATCGATTTCAGGGAGGGTTTCACGGCGCCTGCTTCTCCAGGGCGGTCGCATCCGACAGCTCAACCAGGCCAATCGCGACGTCGCTGGGGTCCGCGATGATGGCTACCCGGCTCTCGGGCCGGGTCGATTTCGGGTCCACCAGCACGTGGCCGCCGAGGCTCGTCGCGCGGGCCACCGCGTCGTCGAGGTTGGCGACCCGGATGAAGCCAAGCCATTCCCCCTTGGCCTCGGGATGCGGCGTGATGGGGCCGAGCGCGGCCCGCGTCAGGCCCTGGCTGTTGAGGAGGTAGATGTCCTGCCGATTGTCCCGCGGATCCTGGGCCGCCTCGTACCCTAGGACGGCGTGGTAAAATTGCGCCGCGCCGGCCGGATCAGGCGCGAAGACATGCGCCCAGGCCCACGTGCCGATCGCCGGCTCGTCGTCCAGCGGATCGCCGGAACTTGAGGCGATCACGCCCAGGAGGGAACCTTCGTTGTCGGCCAGCAGCGCCTGCGTGCCGCGCGCCGCGACCGTCCGCGCCGCCAGGATGACTTTGCCCCCGTTGTTCACGGCGGTCTTCACGGTCGCGGCCACGTCGGTGACGGAGATATAGCTGATCCACCGGCCCCGGCCGGTGTCGCCCTTGGGGGCGGCATGCTCCACGATGCCGGCGACGGGCTGCCCGTTGCTCGACAGGACGATGTACTTGTGGCCCCGATGCTTGAGCGTCGTGGCCGTCCAGCCGAACAGGCCCGTATAGAACTGGGCCTCGGCCTTGGGATTGTTGGTGAAGAGATCAGCCCAGATGATCTTGCCCGGCAACGACTGGTTGCTCGGCGTCGGGTTGAGCGAAGGCAGGTCAGCGGCCCGGAGGCTGACGAGGGAGAGGGCGAGCAGAAGGGAGGTCCCGAAGATTTTCACCTCCTTACCGACAGCCCGGGGGCCCAAAAGTTACCCGGTAACTTGCCCGGCGGGCGGCGGCCGAAGCCACGAGACTATGCCCGGCGCCCGGCAGCCGCATCCTGCCACGCGGCCTGGAGCGTCCGCAACTCCTTCAAGGTCGCCGCGGCGCGATGGAGCGGCCCGGGCCAGCGCCGGCTGGTTTCGACCCAAAGGTCCGGCCGCAGCACCGCCACGAGACATCCGGCGTCCGCGCAGCTCCGGTACGGCAGGTTGCCGTCGGGGGGTGGGCCTGCCCGGGACCATCCCCCGGCTTCCGGCCGCCAGCCGACGCGGCCGAAACGATGGCAGCCGTGCTCGCGGATGAGCCAGAAGAGCCATGCGTTCTCGGCGATGAAGTCCGCCCCCCCGAGCAGGAAGGCGTTCAGGGTTCCCGTCTCAGGCCGGCCCATGGCCGCGTCGATCCGCTCGATCAGGGCGGGGTCGAGCAGGCCCGCGTCGCGCAATTCCGCCATCAGCTCGCCGTCGACCGCCCGGTTGACGAAATGCATCATCGGGGCAGAGGCCGGCCCTTCCGGGCCGGTCGTTGCGGCCAGAGGAAGCCCGTGGCGGAGAGGGCGCAGCCGCAGGGCCCCAGGACCTGCGCATGACCCTGGGTGAAAGAGCAAAGCGTGAGCGAATAGCAGAAGCCGGCGGCCAGGGCGGCCCTCCGCCACCCCAGGGCCACGCTGGCAATCATGGCCAGCGCGCAGCCCATGCCGGCTGACAGCCACAGGGCGGCGACCACCTGCGCGTGCACGGCGGCAAGGACCCCCCACAATTGCGCGGGATCCAGCGGCGCGGCCGGGTCGACGGGGAAGTTCATGGGGAGGGGAGGACGATCTGCAGGACTCCCGGTCTCAGCATGTCTTCCGGCGTGATCGAACAGTGGTAGGTGGCCGCGGGACCGATCCCGGCCGGCGGCGGAAGGGCCGTTGTCCGCCGCAGCAGGAAGGCGTGGAACTGCGGATCCTGCAGGACGCGGATGCGCTCGGCCGGGCTCAGGTCGGCATAGGTCTTGGCCCGATAGGTAAAGGGTCCGAGGAAGGCGGATTGCCCGGCCAGCCGGCCGTCCCCGCCCGCCCCGGGCTCAGCCGGCAGACGAAGGTCCGCCCGATAGGTCGGATCGATTCGGGCGGTCTGGCGCAGGAAGGCGTCAAGGATGGCCAGGGCCGGCTCCGGTTCGGCCACCGCGCCGGCGGCGGCGGCCAGCAGGAGCGCGGCCCAGCTAAGCATTTTCAAACCACGGAGCATGGGGCTTGCCTACTGGAAGAGGACGGGAGCGCCGGCTTGTTGGGCGAGGGCGGCCAGGGCCTGCAGCCGCTCGAGCACCGGAATGCCGTCCACGTCGAGGAAGCATTCCCCGGCGTGCCGCGGGACGAGGCCGCGTTCGGCCGCGGCCCTCGTTTGTGCCGCGGAGGGGAAGGGCTGCGGCGGCAGGTCCCGCAGCGCCTGGATGATCGCCGCCAGTTCGCGCTCGAGCGGCGCGCAGGCGGCGGCGGACCATTCCCCCTCGCAATCCGAATGGAGCATCAGGGTGGGGAAACGGGCGCCGGCCTTGCCCCCTTCCAGCCCCGCGACCGTGGCGCGCAGCGCGTTGAACTCGGCGTAGGTGCCGACCTCCACGCCGGCGATTTCCCGCTCTCCGGCCACGACGCAAAGATAAAGGCTCATGTGAGGTCCCGGCGTCCGATGGTTCCGGGCAGCAGCGCGATCAGCGCCTCCAAATCCGGCGTGAAGCGGCAGGCCGGCGGCACGATCAGGATGAGTTGCTGGGCGCGCTGACGGGCGGCGAAGGCCAGCAGCCGGACCTGGTAGGTCGCCCGCAGCTGGGAGACGCGCTTGATCAGGAAGATGGCCTCCGGCGCCTCGGCATCGGGCCGGGCGCCGCGGGGAAAGACCGGCGGGGCGGAAGAGGGTGATGCCATGGTCAGGGATCCGGTTCGGCGGGCAGCGGCTGGATGTCCACCCCATGGGGGCTGAGCCAATGCCCGAAGCCGACATCCACCGGTCGGCTGGTGTAGATGGTGAGGGGCTTCTTTTCGATGACGGCCCGGTAGGTCTGCAGGCGCAGCTGGTAGGTGGAATCGAGGACGCTTGCGCCGGACTTTATCTCCGCCAGGCCGCCGGCCACGCTGTCCAGGACCGTTCCGCGGGCCAGCCCCGTGGCCGTGTAATGGGGCGCCCCCACGATCTCGCGGAAGTCCGGGCTGCCGATCTGTTCCGGCGATGGCCGCCAGACTTCCGTATTCTTGGCCAGGTGGAGGGCGTGGAGCGCCTGGGCTTCCATCGCCTGGCCGGATACGAGGGCGGGTGGGACGTGGTCGGCGGGCGGTGGTGGGGGCGGGGCCATCCGTACGGGGGAAGGTAACAACCGCCGCCGCGGCTCCCGGGGAATGAGGTGCCCCAATCCGCCCGGGCGCCGCCAAAATAGGCGGGAAGGCTCGCATCTCTTCGCGACCCGCGCCGTCTAGCCCGTACCCCGCCCCATGATCAAAACCTCCGCTTTTCTGTGCCTGACGCTGGGCCTTTCCGTGATCGCCCGCGCCGACTACGCCGCCTCCTGGATCGATCCCGACACGGGCCACCGCGTCGTCCAGCTGTCCCGGGAGGCCGGCACGCAAAGCCTTTATTTCACGCAGAATGCGTACACCAAGGACGGCAAGCTCATCGTCCAGACCCCGCATGGCCTGGCCACGATTGACGTCAACACCGGTGAGATCGATCCCGTGCAGGACGACGCCAAGGATGCGACCCCGCCGGCGGGCGCCCCGGACAATGGCTATGCCCGCTTCCGCAACCGGATGCGGGTGATCCAGACCGGCTACAAGACGGGCTCGATCTTCTACCAGAAGGGCAACGCGATCTTCGCGATGGATCCGGCGACGAAGGTCGCGCGCCAGGTGGCGCTGATTCCCGAGGGCAAGGGGGGCGTCCCCAGCATCGCGACCGTCAATGCCGATGAGACCCTGCTCGCCGGCTCGATCACGATTGGCGAGGAGCGGGCGGGCGGGCGGCGCGCGGCGCCGGCGGCGCCCGGCACCGCCGCCTACATGGGCGGCGACAACCGGCCCGACAAGGGGGCGATGATGGAGCGCCGGCTCGCGGCCCGCCTGCCGGAGATCATCTTCACGGTGAACACGCAGACGGGCGAATACCGGGAGCTCTTCCGCACGACCGACTGGACCAATCACTTTCAGTTTTCGCCCACCGATCCGAACCTCCTGATGTTCGCGCACGAGGGGCCATGGCAGAAGGTCAATCGCATCTGGCTGATCCGGACCGATGTGCCCAACGCGCAGCCGATGCTGGTCCATCAGCGCACGATGAAGATGGAGATCGACGGCCACGAATTCTGGGGCGCGTCCGGCGATTGGCTCTGGTACGACCTGCAGACGCCGATCAGCGAGGTCTTCTGGGTCGCCGGCTACAACGTGAAGACCCAGCAGCGCATCTGGTACCATCTCGAGCGCGACCAGTGGTCGGTGCACTTCAATGTCTCGCCGGACGGCAAGCTCTTCTCGGGCGACGGCGGCTCGGAGGACAAGAACGTCGCCCATGCGAAGGACGGCAAGTGGCTCTATCTCTTTCACCCGCATCTGGTCGAGGACCGCGGGACCCGGACCGACGGCAAGGCCATGCCGGACATCGGGACCTTCGACTACGAGCGCCTGGTCAACCTGAAGCAGCACGACTACGTCCTCGAGCCCAACGCGACCTTCACGCCGGACATGAAATGGCTCGTTTTCCGCTCCAACATGAACGGATCCGTCCAGGTCTACGCGGTGGAACTGGCCAAGGCGAAGACCGCGGCCGACATGGCCGAACCCGATCCGCGCACCCGCCGCGCCGCCTCCCCGCAGCCCTGACCCCTTGACCATGAACAAGCTCACCTTGCTCGTCACCGCGCTGGCCGGATTTGCCCCCGCGGTCGCCTCCGCCCAGGCCGCCGCCCTCCCGCGCGAATGGATCGATCCGGCCACCGGCCACCGGATCGTGCAGCTTTCCCAGGAGCCGGGCAGCGCCTGCCTCTATTTCACCCAGTACGCCTACACCGACGGCGGAACCCGGCTGCTGATGACGGCGCCCCACGGCATCGACCTGGTGACCCTCAAGACCGGCGCCATCGAGCGCGTGTTCGAGGGCAAGGCCGAGCGCGTGCTCCAGACCGGCCGCAAGTCCGGGGCGATCTTCTACGCCAAGGACGGCTTCCTCTACGCGCTCGATCCCGACACCAAGGTCTCCCGGCAGCTCGCCAAGGCCCCGGCGGAAGGCAGCTTCCTTTCGGTCAATGCCGATGAGACCCTCGTGGCCGGCACGATCACGCAGGGGGCGGTGAGGCCGGGCGTCGGCCCGCATCGGCCGGCGCAGGATGCGTCCGATCCCGTGCAGAAGGGCGGAGACAACTATCCCGACAAGCATGCGATGATGGACCGCCGGCTGGCCGAGCGCATTCCCATGGTCCTTTTCACCATCAACCTGCAGACCGGCGAATACCAGGAGCTGCTGCACACGACGGACTGGCTGGGCCACGTGCAGTTCTCCCCGACGGACCCCCTGGCGCTGATGTACTGCCACGAGGGCCGCCAGTGGAAGCTCGACCGCATCTGGCTGATCAAGGCGGACGGCCATTCCCAGCCGATGCTGGTCCACCAGCGCACGATGCGGATGGAGGTCGCCGTCCACGAATACTGGAGCAACGACGGCCAGTGGATCTACTATGACCTGCAGACGCCGCTCCCGGAGGATTTCTGGGTGGCGGGCTACAACGTCACCACCGGGGACCGGGTCTGGTACCACCTCGATACCTGGCGTTCGGTGCACTACAACACCTCGCCCGACGGCAAGGTGTTCTCGGGCGACGGCCTGAGCACGGACACGACCCTCGTCTACGGCCAGCCCACGGACACGCAGTGGATGCTGCTGATGCGCCCGTCCCTGATCCCCAACCAGGAGGGCGAGACGCCCGATCAGGCGCACATGATCCAGGCGGGCAAGTTCACCTCGGAGCGCCTGGTGGACCTCCGCAAGCACGACTACTCGCTCGAACCCAACGGAAACTTCACCCCTGACGGCAAATGGCTGGTCTTCCGCTCGAATATGCGCGGCCCGATCCAGGTCTACGCCGTCGAAATCGCCAAAGCCTCAAACCCCGCCCCATGATGAACAAGCACCTCCTCCTCCTGCCCGCGCTGCTGGGCCTGCTCGTCTCCGCCCGCGCCCAGGCGCCGCTCCCGCGCGAATGGGTCGACCCCGACACCGGCCACCGCATCGTTCAGCTCTCCAAGGATCCGAGCAGCGAGAGCCTGTATTTCACGCAGTACTCCTACACCGCCAACGGCACCAAGCTCGTCTTCACCGCGCCGCACGGGAACATCGACCTGGTCACCCTCTCCACCGGCGTGATCGAGCACGTCTTCCAGGAGGGCGGCGCCCGCGTGCTCCAGACCGGCCGCAAGACCGGCTTCATCTACTACACCAAGGGCAACTTTCTCTTCTCGCTGGACCCGGTGAGCAAGATGTCGAAGCGCCTGGTCCAGATTCCGGCCGATGGGAACATCGCCGCGGTCAACTGCGATGAGACGCTGGCCACTGGCACCATCACGAAGGGGGCGGGCCGGATCGAGCGTCCGCGCCCGGCGCGCGAGGAACCCAAGATTCTCCCGAGCGGCGTGCAGGAGGGCGACATCCCGAGCCAGGTCGACAAGCACGCCATGATGGACCGGCGGCTGGCCGCCCGGCTGCCGGCCATCCTCTACACCATCAACCTGCAGACCGGTGAGATCACGGAGCTGCTCCATTCCAACGACTGGATCAACCACCAGCAGTTTTCCCCGACGGATCCGACGCTGCTCATGTTCGCCCACGAGGGCCGCCAGTGGAAGGTCGACCGTCTCTGGCTGATCCGCGCCGACGGCCATTCGCAGCCGATGCTGGTCCACCAGCGCAAGATGAAGATGGAGATCGCCGTCCATGAGTACTGGGCCAACGACGGCCACTGCATCTACTACGACCTGCAGACGCCGCTCTCCGAGGACTTCTGGGTCGGCAGCTACAACGTGATCGACGGCTCCCGCATCTGGTACCACCTGCCCCCCAATCACTGGTGCGTGCACTACAACACCTCGCCGGACGGCACCCTGTTCTCGGGCGACGGCTCCGATCCCGTGATCCACTACGCCCAGGCCAAGGACGCCAAGTACATGTTCCTCTTCCGCCCGGAAATGATCCCGGACCTGCCCGGCGAGACGCCCGACCAGGCGCACATGATCCGGGGGGCGCGGCTCATCCCCGAGCGGCTGGTGAATCTCGCCCGGCACGATTACTCGCTCGAGCCCAATGGCATGTTCTCGCCCGACGGCAAGTGGCTGATTTTCCGCTCCAACTTCCGCGGCCCCATCGGGGTCTATGCGGTGGAAGTCGCGAAGGCCGCGCCCGCTCCCTGATGAGCCGGGCTTGTCTCCTGCCGGTTCTCCTCGGGCTCGCGCTGGCCGCGCGGGCGGCCGAGGAGCCGGTCACCCGCTCCTGGATCGATCCCAAGAGCGGACATCGCGTCGTCGAATTCCCGCGCGCCTGGGTCGACCCTGACACCGGCCATCGCGTGGTGCAGCTTTCGACCGAGCCGGGCAGCGCCTGCCTGTATTTCACGCAGTACGGCTACACGGCGGGCGGGACCAAGATGATCATGACGACGCCGCACGGCATCGATCTCGTCACGCTCAAGACCGGCGCGATCGAGCACGTCTACCAGGGGCATGACGACCGCGTCCTGCAGACCGGACGCAAGACGGGGGCGATTTTCTATACCCAGGGCGACGGCCTTTACGCGCTGGATCCCGCGACCAGGGAGTCGAGGCTGGTCGCGCGGGCACCGAAGAATGGCTCGTTCTCCAGCGTCAATGCGGACGAGACGCTGGCTGCCGGCATCATCACGAGCAACGGGCCCCGCCCGGAACTCGCGCAGCGGCATCCGCCGCAGCCGGAGGGAGGCTATCAGCCGGGCGACGGCATCCAGCTGGGCGACATCGCCCCCAGCAAGCATGGGATGATGGACCGGCGGCTCGACGCGCACCTGCCGATGATCCTCTTCACGGTCGATCTGCGGACGGGCGCCCGCCAGGAACAGCTGCACACCACGGACTGGCTGGGCCACGTGCAGTTTTCGCCGTCGGATCCGACGCTGCTCATGTACTGCCACGAGGGCCGGCAATGGAAACTGGACCGCATCTGGCTGCTCCGGGTCGATGGCCATTCGCAGCCGATGCTGGTCCACCAGCGCACGATGCGGATGGAGATCGCGGTGCATGAGTACTGGAGCGACGACGGCCAGTGGATCTGGTACGACCTCCAGACGCCGGTTTCGGAGGACAACTGGGTCGCGGGCTACAACGTGAAGGATGGCCGGCGCCTCTGGTATCACCTGCCGCCCAATACCTGGTCGACGCACTACAACACGACGCCGGACGGGCAGCTTTTCTCGGGCGACGGCTCGGATCCGATCGGGACCGACGAGCTGGCCCTGGCTCTGCACGCCAAGTACATGTTCCTCTTCCGCCCGGAGCTGATCCCCAATCAGGAGGGCGAGACGCCCGACCAGGCCGGCATGATCCAGGCCGGCAAGTTCACGGCGGAGCGCCTGGTGAACCTCTCTGAGCACGACTATTCGATCGAGCCAAACGGCAATTTCACGCCGGACGGCAAGTGGCTGGTTTTTCGCTCCAACCTGCACGGCGCCATCCAGGTCTACGCCGTGGAGCTCGCCCAGGCGGCCGCGGCGCCGTAGGCGGCGGGAAGTTCAGGCCCCGACGAGCGCCCCCAGCTTGCGCACGGTGTTCCAGTTGCGGGCCGTCCCCCGCTGGCCCAGCCTGGCGTCCAGCCGGGCCGGCGTCAGCCGGGAGCGCCCGATGCCGTCCGGATAGGTGATATAGGCCTGGAGCCCGACGGCGCGCACGGTTTCGGGCCCCACGATCGCCGCCTGCAGCCCGCGGAGGACTGCCGTGGTGACCGGCGCCTTCAGGAAGAGGACCACCAGATGGCTGGGATCGTCCCGGGCCGCCTCCGGGAAGGGGTTGGCGGCGATGAGCGCCCGCCATTCCGCGGCGGTGCGCACGAAGAACGAGGTAGTCAGTTGCAGCCGTTGGAGCGCCTCCCGCTCCAGCTGCGGTTCCCATTGCGCCTTGGCCTTCCCCGGCGCGGAAAACACCACGTTGCCGCTCTGCAGGACGGTCTGCGCCCCGCCGAGGCCCAGTTCGCCGAAGAACGCCCGCAGCCGCGCCATCGCGATCGCCTGATGGCCGCCCACGTTGACGCCGCGCAGGAGGGCGATGTGCGAAGCCATGGCGGTGGGGCGGGCCTTAGGGCGCGGTCTTGGGGATGTAGAGATAGATCCGGTTTTTCAGCTCGATATCGATCGCCGGGTTCCGGAGCAGGCGGATCATCTCCGCGCCGGCCAGGAGCACCGGGCCGTAGCCGTGGACCGCATAGATGCTGACGGGCCGATTGTAGTAGTATTCCGCGTCGCCGGCGAAGGTGGTGCCGACGCAGGTGTTCTCGACCTCGCCCCGGGCGTTGATCTGGGTGGCGACGCTGAGCCAGCCGGCCTGGGCGATGTCGCCATAGGTCACCGGCCCGATCCAGCCCTGGTTGATCGCATGCGCGACGCCGTAGACGAAGAGGGCCGAAGCGGAGGTCTCGAGATACGAATCGTTCCGATCGAGCAGTTGGTGCCAGCGCCCATTGCCCGCCTGAAGCGCACCGATGGCCTTCAGCTGGGTCGTGAGATACTTGAGGACGGCCGGCCGGGCGGGGTGATCGGCGGGCAGGACGTCCAGCACATCGCACAGCGTGAGCGTGGCCCAGGCATTGGCTCGGGCCCAGTAGAAGTCCGGCACGTCGGTGGCGTTGGCGTTCCACCCGTGCGTGAAAAGTCCGGTCTGAGGCCGGAAAAGGTGCGCGGCCATGCCCAGCGTGGCCCTGGCCGCGTCGTCGTACCAGGTCCGGTCGCCGGTCAGCCGGCCCATGGCGGCGAGGGCCGGCACGCCCATGTAGAAATCATCCGCCCACATCGACACCGGCATCGGGCGGTGGCGCGCAAAGGAGCCGTCCGCCAGCCGGAATTGCCGGTGGGCGATGTAGTCGGTCCATGGGCCGATCACCGGCATGAGGTCGGGTCCCACGCGGGCGATCCGCGCCCAGATCATCGCGGCGGCCATCGAGCCGCAGTCGTCGAGCTGAGTGGGAGCCAGGATGCCCCGGTCACTGTTGGTGGCGCTGCCGAATTGGGCCGCCTGGGCCCGGAAGTAGGGGAGGGAGTCGGCGATGAACCGCAGCTGCCGGGCCGTGAAATCGGCGAACTTCCGGTCGCCGGTGACCTCGGCGGCATGGAGCATGCCCGCGTGGATCACCCCCACCTCATAGGCCAGGGGACCGAAGGCGTCGCCGGCGCCCTTGTCCGCCGCGGCTGTCGCCACGGGCGAAGCCAGGTCAGTGATCGGCTGGTGGGTCTTGCGGTCGATGATGCGGGCGGGCATGGCCCGCTCCAGGAAGCCCCGCACCCGGACCAGGTCGGCCGTGATCTCCTCGACTGTCGGCTTCTGATAGGGCGAGGGATACGTCCCCTCCGCCGGGTCGCTCGGGTCCGGGTTGTCCCGGTTGCGATAGGGGCCGTCCGCCCGGCACAGGCAGGCGGTGGCGGCGGCCAGGAACATGGCTACGCCACGGCGGAAGGGGCTGAGGGGCATGGTTCGAGGATTGGACCGGCCGTTCGTCCGGCAACGAAAAACACCCCGGCCGCGGGGGCTCTGGCTGGCTTCCTGCCGCGCCCGAAAGTTGCAACCTTGCGCGGGCGGAGGCGTCTCATTTGGAGTAGCCACACCCCTCGCGGTTGCTAACCTCCTGACTATTATGTCCCCAACTGTATCCCCGTCCGTTCCTTACGGTCCCCTGAGCCTCCGCGGCGACGCGGCCAAGAAGGCCTTCACGCTGATGGAAATCCTGGTGGCGCTCGCCATCCTGGGCATGTTGGTGGCCATCGCCGTGACCAACGTCGGCAAGATCTTCGGCGGCGCCCAGACTTCCACGGCCAAGCTCTTCATCAACGAGAGCCTCAAGGGTCCGCTGACGACCTACCGGATCCAGGTCGGCGACTATCCTTCGACGGCGGAGGGGCTGGCGGCCCTAAGCGTTTCGCCGGCGGACAAGACCGACCGCTGGCACGGGCCCTACATCGAGGGCAGCAAGCTGCCGGCCGATCCGTGGGGCCATGATTACAAGTACGCCTACCCGGGCACGCACAACAAGGACAGCTACGACCTGTGGTCGACCGGCCCGAACGGGATCGACGGCGACGCGGACGATATCGGCAACTGGTGAAGAGGTCGTCGCGATCGGCGTTCACGCTCCTGGAGCTGCTGCTCGCCATTGCGCTGATCGCCCTGCTGGCCACCGCGCTGATCGGCGGCTCGGTCAGCCTGTTGAACGACAAGCCGACCACGCCCCAGGAGGTGTTCTGGCAGGCGGTGCACGCCGCGCGCAAGGGCGCGCTGCAGGGTGGGTTCGTGCCGACGGGCGCGATCCAGAACGCCCCGGAGGTTCAGCTCAGCTTTGACGACAAGCAGAAGGCGTTCATCGCCGACGACGGGACGACGCAGCAGACCTTCGCCATCCCCAAGGCCGCATCGGACCTCGGGGTGCTCTTTGTGGTCCCGGAGACAGGCGAGTCGGCGCTCACCGTGGCGGCCGGCAACGCGGCGGGCGACGCCACCCCCCTGGGGCATGTCAGCTTCTACGGCGACGGGACCTGCACGCCCTTTCACGTGCAGTTCAAGAACAAGGGCGCGACCCGCGAGGTCGCGATCGATCCCTGGACCTCCGCGCAGATGCTCGTGCGCCCGCCGGTGGCGACCCCCTGATCCCATGCGCGCCGCTCCCAGCCCGCTCCGGCCCCATCGGCCCCCCGCCGGGGGCTTCACGCTGCTCGAGGTGCTGGCCGCGCTGACCATCTTTGCCCTGACCGCCGTCGTGCTGGGGGCGGCCTACCTCAATATCCTGAACAGCTACCAGGCCGTGGGCCGCGGCACGGGCGATGCCCAGGACATCGCGTTCGCGCGCCAGGCCCTGCTCACCCAGATCGATCTCACCACGGCCGAGAACGGCGACGAGTTCGACACGCCCGAGGGCCACCATGTGCAGTGGAGCCTCGACCCCTCGAATCCGCCGCTGCCCTCCACGATCGTGACGGACCTCTTCACGGTCACGTTCATCTGCGAGATCTCCGACACGCCGACCTCCACGCCCCGGAAGTACACGGAGACCTTCATGCTGGTGCGGCCGACGTGGTCCGACGCCACCACCCGCGGCACCGTCAAGCAGGCGGCGGCGGCGGCCATCGCCAAGGCCCAGGGATTGCAGCAATGAGGCGCCGCGACGCATTCACGCTGCTGGAAGTGCTCCTCTCGCTCGCGCTGGTGGGGCTGCTCTTCGTCGCGCTCAACACCTTCATCTTCTCGATGGGTGAGCTCTGGGGCCGCAATGGCGATGTGCGTCTGCTCGACCAGCACGTCAACGCGGTCACCCGTTTCATCAACCAGGAGTTCCTGGCGGCGAGCCATCCCCCGGCCGCCCGCGTAAACTCGACGCCGATCGGCATCCAGTCGGTCACGCCCGCCAGCGGCACGGCCGACAATCTCGTGACCTTCGAGCTGCCGCAGGGCTCGCGCTTCCTGACCTGGCCCGACCGGCCGCTGCCCGAGGTGGTCTGCTCGCTGCAGGCCCGGCCGAACGACGGGCTCTACCTGCTCTGGCATTCCCGGCTGGAGACGCGTTTCACCGAGGATCCGCCCCGGGAGACGCTCCTCAGCCCGTTCGTCAACGCGCTGGAATACGACTATTACGACGACAATTTCAAGAAGTGGACGACCGAGACCGTCCTGCGCACTGATTCAAGCGGCGCGCAATTGATGCCGCAGCGGCTGCGGCTCCTGTTCGTCTACGGAAAACTGCAGCGCCAGACCACGGTGCCCGTGCCGGTGATGATCCAGGGGATCCCGAACTACTAGGCGCATGCGTTCCCGCTCCACTTCCCCCGCCCGGCAGCGCGGCTCCATCATCGTCCTGGTGATGGTGACCCTGCTTTTCACCGCCGCGGCCCTGGTGGCCTTCCTGGACAAGGCGAGCAGCGATCTCATGGTCGACGCCCGGGCGGCGCAGGCGGCCCGCCTGCGGCCCGACGCCTATTCGGCGCTCGAGGTCACCCTTGGCGTCCTCCAGGACTTTGTTTCGACCGACAACGGCCTGCGGGCGCCGACCGAGGGCTGGAACGATCCGCTGACCTGGGCGGGATGGACGCCGGCGGAGGGGCACACCGTCGACGTCACCTTTCAGGACGAAAGCGCCAAGATCCCGCTGATCCACGCCGATGCCCCCACGCTGCTGAACCTGTTCGAATCGGCGGGCTACGGCTCGATGTCCCAAAGCGACGCCCAGCGCCTGATCGACGGCCTGCTGACCTGGATGCAGCCGAACTACACCCCGGTCAGTGGATTCTCGCCGGACTATGAGCAGAGCGCGATCCCCTACGACGCCCCGGACCGCTCCCTGCGCTCGATGGATGAATTGGCGGCCATCGATGTCATCCGGGACCAGTTCTTCGATGCCAACGGCCGCCCGAACGCCCTCTGGTGGCAGTTCTGCAACGACTTTTCGATTTTCAACTTTCGGGGGGTCAATATCAACGGGGCCAACCCGGACGTCCTGACGGCGGTGGGCCAGTTCGACCCGGAGCAAATCACGGCCATCTCGAGCTACCTGGCCGGCACGAGCCAGTTGTCGACCCTCGGCCGCAAATGGTTCACCAGTGCGGCCGATCTCCAGAGCATCACGGGGCCGGCGGGAAATCTGCGTGCTTTTTCATTCACCATCAGGGCTTTGCGTATTCTGATTACCGTCCACGAAGGCAAGACCGTCTACCGCCTGTCGGCCGTGGTGGCCCCCCAGGGAGGTGCCACGACGGTGCAAACCACTGCAACCGACGCGAAGGCCGCCGCGTCTAACAGCACAGCCGGGGAAGCCGCCACCACCACCTCCACCAACACCGCTTCCGCCATTTCCGGCACCCACACGGCCGCCCAGACCTCGGCGGCGGCGTCGGCCAACATTCGATTCCCCTTTACGATCCTGGAGCTTCGCGAGAACGATGAC
>CAIWXW010000172.1 GCA_903916755.1 uncultured Opitutaceae bacterium
CCTACCTGATCCTGGCCGGCATCGCCACGCCGCTGGTGCTCTCCGTGCATACGGTCGTGTCGTTCGACTTCGCCGTCTCGCTGATCCCCGGCTGGCACACCACCATCTTCCCGCCGTACTTCGTGGCCGGCGCCATCTTCTCCGGCTTCGGGATGGTGCTGACCCTGATGCTGCCGCTGCGCGCCATCTACAAGCTCGATGACCTGATCACGCAGTACCACATCGACTGCATGTGCAAGATCACCTTGGCGACGGGCACGATGGTGGGCTACGCCTACGCGATGGAGTTCTTCATCGCCTGGTACAGCTCCAACCCCTTCGAGAGCTTCACCTTCATCAACCGCGCGTTCGGTCCCTACGCCTGGGCGTACTGGATCATGATCAGCTGCAACGTCAGCACCCCGCAGCTCTTCTGGTTCCGCTAGGTGCGCGAGTACAGCAGGCTGGTCTGGATCCTCTCGCTCTTCGTCAACGTCGGCATGTGGTTCGAGCGCTTCGTCATCATCTGCACCTCGCTCTCCCGCGACTTCCTGCCGTCGAGCTGGGGCTACATCTCGCCGACGGTGGTCGACATCTTCACCTTCTTCGGGACCTTCGGCGTCTTCTCGGTCCTCTTCCTCCTGTTCATCCGCTTCCTGCCGCTGATGGCGATGGCGGAGATCAAGGCCGTGACCCCGCAGGCCGATCCTCACCGGGGTCATGGCAGCGACTTCACCGGTCACGGCGATCCCTCTGTGCAGGAAGTCCCGCACCCCTGACCCGCCATGGCAGCCCAACCCTACGGCTTGATCGCCACCTTCTCCGACACCTCGTCCATCTACCACGCGGCCGAAAAGGTGCGTGATGCCGGCTACAAGAACTGGGACTGCATCACGCCGCTCCCGATCCACGGCCTGGACAAGGCCATGGGGGTCAAGCGCTCGATCGTGCCCCGCTGCTCGCTCGGCGGCGGCATCACCGGCTTTTGCACGGGCATGTCGCTGATCTGGTACACGGACGCCTTCGACTATCCGCTGATCGTCGGCGGCAAGCCGCTCTTCAGCCCGCTCTTCGCCTTCCCGGTCTCCTACGAGCTGACCATCCTGTTCACCGCCTTTGCCACCATCATCGGGATGTTCGTCCTGAACGGCCTGCCGATGCACTACCACCCCGTGCTCAAGTACCGGAACATCCGGCGCGGCATGGATGACCTGTTCTTCATCGTGATCGAGGCGTCCGACCCCCGCTTCAACGCCGCGGAGACCCGCGCGCTGCTCGGAGCGATCGGCGGCGCCAACATCGAGGAGCTGGAGGCCTGAGCCATGCGCAACGTCTACCTCGCGACTCTTTTCGTCGTCATCCTGACGGTCTCGATCCTCGGGTTCCGCGGCACGCGCTTCACGCACGCGCCGATGGATGTCTTCCCGGAGTGGGCCTTCCCCGGCATGAAGCGCCAGCCCAAGTTCCGCCCGCAGTCCGCCAGCGTCTTCTTCGCCGACGGCCGCGCCGACCGGATGCCGGTCGCCGGGACGGTGGCCTCCGACTTCGGGCCCGCCGGCCAGCCGCTGCGCGACGACGACGCCCTCTATCTCGGCAAAAACGCCGACGGCTCCTGGGTCCGCGGCTTTCCCGCCGCCGTCCCGGTCGACCTGGCGCTCCTCGAGCGCGGGCGCGACCGCTTCGCCATCTACTGCGCGCCCTGCCACGGGGCGGTCGGCGACGGCAACGGCGTGACCAAGCGCTACGGCATGGGCGCCACGCCCAGCTACCACGATGACCGCCTGCGCGCGATGGCCGAAGGGGAGATCTACAATACGATCACCAACGGCAAGCAGCCGGCCAACAATATGCCCCCGTACGCCGACAAACTCACGCCCCACGACCGGTGGGCCGTGGTCGCCTATGTCCGCGCCCTCCAGCGCGCGCAGCATGGCACGGTGGCGGATGTGCCCGGCGAACACCGGCCGGAACTCGGACTGAAATGAGCACGCCTGCGACCTCCTCTTCCCCCACGCGCCCCGTGGAGCCGAACGCCAGCCCCGCGCTGCTGATCGGCGCGGCCGGCATCGCCGTCGTCATCCTCGGCGTCTTCGTCTCCGGTCTGCACGTGGCCGCCACCGCCTGGCTCCTGGGCGTCGTGTACTGGACCGCTATGGCCATCGGCGCCCTGCTGATGATCCTGATCCACCACGTCTTCGACGCCGGCTGGTCCGTCGTCCTCCGCCGCCAGTACGAGCACGGCCTGGCCGCCTTCAAGTGGCTCGCGCTGCTCTTCCTGCCGCTCCTGGTCCTCTCCTGGATCGCTCCGCACGACCTCATCTGGCCCTGGATGAATATGGCGCACCCGATCGCCAACGGCCACACCGTCGGCACCGACGAGCTCTACGAGAAGAAGGCGGCCTTCCTGAACCTGCACATGCTGACCCTGTGCTCGGCCATCTTCTTCGCGGTCTGGATCTGGCTGTCGGCCCGCCTCCGCAAGGCGTCCTTCACCCAGGACGTCGACGGCGATGTCCGCTGGACCCGGAAGAGCCGGGTCACCGCCGCCTTCGGCATTCCGCTGACCGCCCTGGCGCTGACCTTCGCCGCGGTCTACTGGATCAAGAGCCTCGAGTACCACTGGTTCTCGACCATGTTCGGCGTCTGGTACTTCGCCAACTGCATGCGCGGCGCCCTCTCGCTCGGCGTCCTGATCATGCTCTGGCTCTACAACCGCGGCGACTTCAAGGGGATCCTGAACAGCAACCACCTGCACAGCATCGGCCAGCTGATGTTCGCCTTCACGGTCTTCTGGGGCTACGTCTCGTTTTCCCAGTACTTCCTGATCTGGAACGCCAACGTGCCCGAGGAGACCTTCTGGTACAACCTGCGCGAGCACGGCGACTGGTGGTGGGTGGGGATGTTCATCGTCTTCGGCACCTTCCTGCTGCCGTTCCTCTCGCTCTTGTCCTACAAGCACAAGGTGACCCACCGCATCATCCGCCGCATCGCGCTGTGGATCCTGTTCGTGATCTTCATCGACCTCTCCTTCAACCTGATGCCCGCCCTCAAGGACGCGCACGGCGAGCCGCAGCCCTTCCTGTCGATCAACCTGCTGTGGTCCGTGGCGGCCGTGGCCGGGGTGGGCGGCATCTGCGTCTGGGCCTACCTCCGCAGCTTTGCCACCGCCGCCGCCCGCCTCATCCCGATCCGCGACCCGCGCATCGCCGAATGCCTTACCCACCATGAGTGATAACGCCGCCCGCCCCCCCCGGCCCGTCTCCCTGGTGACCATCGTGGCCATCTTCGGCTGCTTCGCGCTCTTCCTCATCCTGATCCGTCTCGCCTACAATTCGAAGGCCCCGGCCTACATCCCCGAGGATGAGGTGGCCGAGAAGCTGGGCGCGGAC
>CAIWXW010000173.1 GCA_903916755.1 uncultured Opitutaceae bacterium
CCTCGAGGACTTCGCCTCGACCGACAACGGCCTGCGGGCGCCGACCGAGGGCTGGAACGATCCGCTGACCTGGGCGGGATGGACGCCGGCGGAGGGTCACACGGTCGACATCACTTTTCAGGACGAAAGCGCCAAGATCCCGCTGATCCACGCCGATGCCCCCACGCTGCTGAACCTGTTCGAATCGACGGGCTACGGATCGATGTCCCAAAGCGACGCCCAGCGCCTGATCGATGGCCTGCTGACCTGGATGCAGCCGAATTACACCCCGGTCGGTGGATTTTCGCCGGACTATGAGCAGAGCGCGACCCCCTACGACGCGCCGGACCGCTCGTTGCGCTCGATGGACGAGCTGGCGGCCATCGACATCGTGCGGGACCAGTTCTTCGATGCCAACGGGCGCCCGAACGCCCTCTGGTGGCAGTTCTGCAACGACTTTTCGATTTTCAACTTCCGGGGGGTCAACATCAACGGGGCCAACGCGGACGTCCTGACGGCGGTGGGCCAGTTCGACCCGGAGCAGATCACGGCCGTCTCCAGCTACCTGGCCGGGACGAGCCAGTTGTCGACCCTGGGCCGCAAATGGTTCACCAGCGCGGCCGATCTCCAGAGCATCACGGGGCCGGCGGGCAACTTGCGGGCTTTTTCATTCACCATCAGGGCTTTGCGAATTCTGATCACCGTCCACGAAGGCAAGACAGTCTACCGCCTGTCGGCCGTGGTGGCCCCCCAGGGGGGCGCAACGACGGTGCAAACCACTGCAACCGACGCAAAGGCCGCCGCGTCTAACAGCACATCCGGGGAAGCCGCCACCACCACCTCCACTAACACCGCTTCCGCCATTTCCGGCACTCCCACAGCCGCCCAGACGTCGGCGGCGGCGTCGGCCAACATTCGATTCCCCTTTACGATCCTGGAGCTTCGCGAGAACGATGACATTCTCACTCCGCCGCCTCCGCCCCCTGAACCCACCGATGACGGCTCCGTTCCCTCCAGCCCCCCGCCGGTGACCACCGCCGCCGCCCCCTCTGCATGACCGCCTCGCCGCTTGGCTTTCTCCGCTCCGGTCCGCCCCCTCCCAAGGTGGCGCTGCTGCCCGACGGGCTGTTTTTTATCCGCGCCGTCGAGCTCCCCGCGGATCTGGCCCCGGCCGACGTGCCGGCGCAGGTGGAGCTGGCGCTGGAGTCGCTCGCCCCGTTTCCGCTGGCGCAGCTTTATTACGGCTATTTCTGGGCGCCCGGCTCCCCCCGGGCGCTGACCTTTGCCGCCTATCGCCGCCGCTTCACCACCGATCAGGTCGCGCTCTGGGACGGCGCGGAGCTGGTGCTCCCGGCCTTTGCCGCCCTCCTGGGCGGCCCGGTGAAGGCCGCCACCACGGTGGTGATGGCGGCGCCCGAAGGCTTGACCGCGATTCATTGGGACGGCGGCGCCGTTCCCGCCCAGGTGGTCTTCCTGCCGCTGGCGCCCGAGGCGACGGACGAGGACCGCGGCCGCGCCCGTGATGCCCTGCTGCGGTCGCTGCCCAGCCTGGAGATCATCGACCTGGCGGAGCCGCCGGTCGCCCAGCCGGCGCTGAGCGACCGCGAGATCGTCTTCCACTCCGGCAGCTTCGTCTCGCGCCTTTCGCGCGAGGCCGTGACCGCCCTGGATATCCGCGACAAGGGCGAACTGGCGCTCCTGCGCAAGGGCCAGGCGCGGGCCATGTTCCTGTGGAAGGTCCTAGTCGGCTGCGGCGTCGCCCTCGGCGTCCTGGCCCTCGGCGAGATCGCGCTCCTGGCCGGCGGCCTCTGGCAGCAGACCAACCTGACCCAGCTGCACGCCCAGGCGCCCCTGGTCGAGCAGATCATGACGGCCCAGAACCTTTCCTACCGCGTCAACGAGCTCTCGACCAAGCGGCTCCTGCCGCTCGAGATGCTGACGACGGTCGTCGGCTCGCACAACGAGATCAAGCCGGGCTCGGTCCAGCTGACGCGCCTCTACACCAGCGGCCAGCTCGGCCTGACGATCGAGGCCCAGACCAGCAACGCGGCCGACATCAATGTCTACCAGAATGCGATCAGCGCCCTGCCCGCGGTCGCCAAGGTCGAGGCCAAGACCCCGCGTTCGCAGAATAACGTGACCAACTTCACGCTCGTCATCACCTTCAAGCCCGGGGTCCTCAAGCCCATGGATCCCCCCGCCTCATGATCCGCTCCTTCCGCGCCTTCTTCCTCGCCCGCGCGCAGCGGGAGAAAGTCCTGCTGGTCGCCCTGGTGCTCATCGTCGTGGGCGTGTGGCTCTCGCACTTCACGGACCGGGCCGGGCAGTTCTGGCACGAGAACCACCGCACCCGCCTCGAGCTGGCGGAGCAGGCGCAGTACCTCGCCAACCGCCAGGCGATCATGGATTCGGCGCAGCAGTCCGCCAGCCGGTTTGACGCTTCCCGCACCCTCAACGGCGCGGGCCTCCTGGCGGCGGTGCAGCAGATGGCGATCGACGCCGGCCTGTCCAATCCCCGCGGCGACCTCGAGCCGGATGAGGCCAGCGGGCAGTTCGCGGTCCACACGCTCGCCTACACCCTGCCGCGGGCTGACTGGAGCTCCCTGCTGACCTTCTATGCGGCGCTGCGCGCCCGCAATCCCTACATCAGCATCGAGCAGTTCTCGATCACGAGCCCCCCGGGAACCCAGGGGCACAACGTGTCCATGAAGCTCTCGTCGGTCGAGATCCAGCGGGAGTAGCCGGCCGGCCGGGGAGGACGCCCCGGTCCCGCGGGCCGGGCCGCGGCTCAGTGCAGGTCGAAGCTCGCGCTCGCCGAGAAGATCGCGCTCACGATCGCGAAGGCGATGAAGCCGACAAAGACGAAGACGCCGAGCAGGAACACGCTGGCCATGATGCCGGTGAAGAAATCCAGCTGGGCGGTGATCACCTTCTGCTGGGTCCGGGCG
>CAIWXW010000174.1 GCA_903916755.1 uncultured Opitutaceae bacterium
CGCGCCCCGGCTGGCCAGCACCAGGTGGCGGGCGCCGCGCGCCACGAGCCACCGCGCCAGCGGCAGGCCCAGGCCGCCCCGGCCGCCGACGACGAGATAGGTGCCATCCCCGCGCAGCGGAGCCAGCGCGCGATCCTCCGGCCGGGACCGCGCGAGACGGGCGGCCCAGCGGCCCGTCCCGCGGCGGGCGACCTGGTCCTCGCCATCGGCGGCCAGCAATTCCTCGGCGAGCGCCGCGGCGGCGCCCGGGGCCCCGGCGGCGTCGAGATCGACCCGCACCGCCTGCAGCTCGGGATGCTCCTGCGCCAGCGTGCGGGCCAGGCCCCACAGCGGCGCCGCGGCCAGGCCCGGCACCCGGTCCCCCGGCACCGCGGCGATCGCACCGCGCGTGACGATCCACAGCGGCGCGGGCGCTGCGGTCAGGGCCTGGGCCAGGAGAAGGGCGCTCGCCGTCGGGAGGGGATCGAGCGGATCGCGGGGCTCCGCGCCCCAGAGGTGCACCACCCCGCGCCAGGCCGGCTCCGCGGCGAGCAGCCGGTGGTAGTCGGCCGGGTCCGCCGGGTCGATCGTCCATCCGCGCGCGCCCTGCGCCGCAAATCCGGGTCCGGCATGGACGAGGTGGCAGCGCTCGCCCGCGCGCCCGAGCGCCCCGGCGAGCGCGTCGGCCACGCCCGAGCGGTCCGCGAGGAGGAGCCACGCCCCGCCGGTCTCCTGCCGGCGCGCCGCCATGACGGACTGGCCCGCGAAGATGGCCCCTTCCCCCGCTGGAAACGTGAAGGACTCGGCCGCGCCATAACCGGCGGCCTCCAGGGCCGCGCGCCAGCGATCGGGCGCGAGGAGGGCGTGATGCGGGCGCAGGTCGGCGTCGCCAAACCGCCACCAGCCGTCCGTCAGGCCAAAGATGAGGTCGAGGAACCCCAGGGGCTGCGTCGCCTCCAGGAGCAGGAGCCGGCCGCCGGCCGCCAGCAGCGAGCGCGCATGCCCCAGCGCCGCGCGCAGATCGCGGGTCGCGTGCAGGACGTTGGCGGCGATGACAAGGTCGAACCGGCCCGGGACGAAGCCCTGGCCCGCCGGATCCGCCTCGATGTCCAGGGCGGCGCAGCGCAGGCCCGGCCGGTCGGCGTAGCGCGCCCGGGCCTGGGCCAGGAAGAGCGGCGAGACGTCGGTGAATACGTATTCAACTTCTGGCGGCAGAGCGGCCAGCACGGCCGCGGTCGTGGCGCCCGAGCCGGCGCCAATCTCCAGGACCCGCAGGGGCCGGCCCGCGCCGCCCGCGGGGAGGAGGGCCGCGACGGACGCCCGCACCAGTGCCCCCATGCGCCGCGCCACGGGCGCCCGCTGGTAGAGATCGGCGGCCGTGATCGCCGCGCCGGCGGGGAAGAGGAGGTCGAGGGGATCGCACCGCCCGCGCAGAACGTCGGCCAGCCGGGCGCCGCAGCGCTCCAGCAGGGTGATTTCCACGTCCGCCGCCGGGCAGGCCGCCCGCAGGCGCGCGGCGGCCGGCGCGGGGTCCGCCGGAGGAACCGCGGCCTCCGCCGCCAGGGCCTGCAGCCGCGCAAATAGCCGCTGCCGCTCCGGCCGCACTTCCTCCGGGCGGATCTCGGCGCAGGCCAGCCGGGCGTAGGACCGGCTGAGCGCCTCCAGGGGCTCGAGCACGCGCGCGTAGGCGGCCCCGCCCGGTGGCGGCTCCGCCGCGGCCATCCAGCGCCGGATCGCGGCGGCCTGCGCCGCGGGTGCCGCCAGCCCGGCCCCACCGGGCGCCGCCAGCGGACGGGCCCGCCAGGACACCTCGTAGAACGCCTCGTCCGCCGCGGCCACGGCCGCGGGCGCGAACCAATGGCGCTCGCCGCGAAACCGCCGCTCCGGCTCCGGCAGCGCGGTCGCGGCGCGCGCCACCGGAGCCTGCTCGAGGATGATGTGGGCATTCGTCCCGCTGACGCCAAAGGAGCTGACGCCGGCCCGCCGGGGACGGGAGACCACGGGCCACGCGCCATGCGCCGCGGCCACCCGCACGGGGAGATCCTCCCAGGCAATCCGGGGATTGGGCTGGTGAAAATGCAGATGGGCCGGGATCTCGCCGTGCCACAGCGCGAGCACCGCCTTGATCAGCCCGGCCGCGCCCGCCGCGGACTCCAGGTGGCCGAGGTTGGTTTTGACCGAGCCGACCTGCAGTGGCTGGTCCGCCAGCCGGCCGGCGCCAAACACCTCCGCCAGCGCGTTGATCTCAATGGGATCGCCCAGCGCGGTCCCCGTGCCATGGGCCTCCACGTAATCGATGTCGGCTGGCGCGAGGCGGGCCTGCTCCAGCGCCCGCCGCAGGAGCGCGCGCTGGGCGGCGCCGCTGGGCACCGTGAATCCGCCGGTTGGCCCATCCTGGTTAAGGGCCGAGCCGCGGATCAGCGCCAGGACGCGGTCGCCGTCCCGCTCGGCGTCGGACCATCGCTTCAGGACGAGGAGCCCGCACCCCTCACCCCGCCCATAGCCGTCGGCCGCGGCGTCGAAGGTCTTGCACCGGCCGTCCGGGGCGAGCATCCGCGCGCGGGAGAGGGCCACGGACGCGTCCGGCGAAAGGATCAGGTTCACGCCGCCGGCGAGGGCCATCCGGCATTCGCCGGACCGGAGGCTCTGGCAGGCCAGGTGGACGGCGACCAGGGAGGACGAACAGGCCGTGTCCACCACCATGCTGGGGCCGCGCAGCCCCAGCAGGTAGGAGATCCGGCCGGCCGCGGCATTGGCGGAATTGCCCGTCACGAAGTACTGGTCGAGTGGCCGGTCGCCGGCCGCGGCCTTGAGCAGGTGCGCATAGTCGTTGTTGGTCAGGCCGGCGAAGATGCCCGTCGGGTTTTCCGCCAGCCGGTCGCCCAGCTGGCCGGCGCCGGACAGCGCCTCATGCGCGACCTCCAGCAGCAGCCGCTGCTGGGGATCCATCGCCACCGCCTCGCGCGGGGAGATCCCGAAGAACTCGGCGTCGAAGCGGTCAACCTCGGCGAGGAAGCCGCCGGAGCGGGTGGCCATCTTGCCGGGCTGGTCGGGCCGGGGATCGTGGAGGGCCGCCGCATCCCAGCGGTCGGCGGGCACCTCCGTGATCGCATCCACCCCGCCCCGCAGCAGCTGCCAGAAGGAAGCGGCATCGCGGATACCCCCGGGCAGCCGGCACCCCAGCCCGATCACCGCGATCGGCTCGTTCAAACCCCGCTCCAACGCCTCGATCCGCGCGGCGGCGGCGTCCAGGGCGCGCAACATGCGCAGCTGCCCTGCCTTCGCGTCGGCGGAAGACTCGTTCATCACCCCCTAGCTGAAGCCCTAGTCCAATGCGGTGCAAGGCCGGGCAACGCACCACAGCTGCGAATTGCGCTGACCAAACCTTCCCTGCTCCGCTCAAAGCGCAGTTCCACGCATAGCCCCTCGATGACGAAGGCGTCCGGCCCGTGGGGGATGAGCCGGGACCCCGCGCCGTCCGCCAGGAAAAGTCCACCCTGATCCGCGGCAATATCCCACACGTCGCCACCGGCGGCCACGTACCGCCCGGGATAATCGCCTAGCCGCGCAGCATCCGGGATCGGAGAGGCGAGGGAGACCTGGAGAAACTCCCCGATCAACCGCCGCTGCCGCGTCCAATCCCCATCCGTGTTGTCGTGGGTGATCACGGGGCCGGGCCATTCCGCCGCCAGGGCATCCGTAATTGCTTCCCTATCAATAAAATATTCAACAATGGCCGCAGGATCGCTGCGCCCCAATCGGCGGCCTCGGGCGCTCGCGGCAAATTGTTCCTGCAGGAAGGCCTCGAACCAGGGATGGCGTCGGGCGCAGGTCCGGCGCAGGGCGGCCGCCGGATCGGCCGGCCGGAGCCGGACCAGTTCCGGCGCCAACGGAGCAATCAGGGCGACGGTCTGTCGAAAGTGCTCCCGGATGGCCTCTGGGGACGCGTCCCGCAGCAGCTGGGTGCCCACCGTCGTCTGGAAGACAGCGCTTTCAAGAATGACCACCTCGTCCGCGGCGGCCAGCCGGCCAGCCAGCGCGCGCCAGCCCGCCTGCGCCCGGGCGAACACGCCCTCGTCCTCACCCGCGGATGCCGCTCGCGCCCGGCGGACCGCGTCGTCATCGAAGATCGGATGGCCCTCCTCGTGCTCGAACCACCAGCGGGCCGCACGGCCCTGGGCCTCCAGCCCCAGCCAGATTTGCTGGGCCGTGGTGGACTTGCCCGAACCGGGCAGGCCTTCGACGAGGATCAGGCGGCCGTGTGGCATCGCTTCCCGGAATCGCACAGGCGCGGCCGCGGCCGTCAGCCCTGCCGGACGAGTCCTTCCAGTTTCCGCAAGCGGAGAGCGAGGGCGGCGTCCAGATCCGCCTCGTCGGCCGCCGCAAGGGGCGCCGGGACCACGGGCGGCCGGAGCGCGGCCGCACCGCCGCCCAAATAATCCGCCAGGGCCAGGATATGGGCGTGATCGAAGACGAGCGTCGTCGGCAGCTTGCGCGCGAACGACCGGGCCAGCCGGTTCCGCAGCTCGACCGCCAGGAGCGAATCGAGCCCAAGCTCGAAGAATCCCTTCCGCGGATCGGGTCGGCGGCCGTCGCGCAGCCCGAGCACCGCCGCCACTTCCTCCTGCAGGAACGCGATCAGCGCGTCCCGACGGTCCGCCTCCGGGATGCCGGCCAGGGCGGCCACCGCGGCGGAGGGCCGTTCCGGCACGGTGGCGTCGCCCGCGGCCGGTTCCGCGGCCAGATCGGCGAGGAGCGGCCGGGCGCCCCGCAGCTCGAAAAGTTCGCGAAATATCCGCCAGTTGACGCGGGCGACCACCGCCTGAGCGCGGGCGCCGATCAGCCGGTCCATGGCCGCCAGCGCCTCCTCCGGCGCAAGCGCGGCGACGCCGCTGCGCTGGAGCCACGCCTGCTCGGCCTCGCCCGCCATGCCGGCCCCGGCCCACGGGCCCCAATTGAGGCTCAGCGCCGGGAGGCCAAGGGCGTGCCGATGCGCGGCCAGGGCATCAAGGTACTGGTTGGCGGCGGCGTAATGGGCCTGGCCCTTCGAGCCCCAGACCGAGGCGATCGAGGAGAAGAGGACGAAGAAATCCAGCTCGAGATCGCGCGTCACCTCGTGGAGCGCCCAGGCGCCGGCGACTTTCGGGCGCAGGACGCCCGCCAGGGCCTCGGCCGACAGGGTGGCCAGAGGGTCCGACGCCATCACCCCCGCCGCATGGATGATCCCCCGCACCGGTCCCAGCGCCGCCGCGGTCTCGTCCAGCACCCGGCGCACTTCGCGCGGCTCGGCCACGTCCGCCCGCAAGGTCAGGACCCGCGCGCCGGCGGCGCGCAGTTCCGCCACGGCGGCTTCGGCGGCGGCCGGCGGCGCGTGGCGGCCGGTGAGCACCAGCTGCCGGGCGCCGTGGCGGACGAGCCAGCGCGCGACCTGCAGGCCCAGGCCGCCGAGACCGCCGGTGATCCAATAGCTCCCCTCGGTCCGCAGGCGCAGGCCCGGCGTGGCGGGCGCGGCCGCGCGCTGCAGACGAAGCACCCGGCGTCCATCCGTCCGCAGGGCCACCTGGTCTTCGCCGTCGCTGCCGGTGATTTCCTCCGCCAGCGCCGCGACTTCCCCCGGGGCCGCGAAGGGCGGAAGGTCGACCAGCCCGCCCCACCGATCGGGATGCTCCAGCGCGAGCACCTTGCCCAGGCCCCAGAGGGGCGACTGGCTGAGCGCGAGGAGGGCCGCGTCACCGGGCGCGGCCGCCGTCGCGCCCTGCGTCACGATCCAGCAGCGCGATCGGCCCGGCGCCCCCACCTGGCTTTGGACCGCGGCCAGCAGGCGGGCGCATTCCGCCTCGGGCGCGCCCGCGGGATCCGCAACAAAAATGATGCCGCGCCAATCGCCCGGACCGGCCGTTTCAGCCAGCTCCGCCGCGTGGCCGCGCTCCTGGAGGGCCGCCGTCAGCGCGGCCGAAACCGGGCTAAGGCCCCCGAGCAGCAGCCAGGCGCCCTCCGCGGCCCGGCCGGCCGCGGCGGTTCCGCGCGGCCGGAGCCGCCACTCGAGGTCATAGAGCGCCTCGTCCAGCGAGCCGCCCTCCCGCAGCCGGAGCTGCCGCCGGCCCAGGGCCGCCAGCACCCGCGGCGCCGCCGCGCGCTCGGCGGGGGACAGCTGGGGATCGTCCGCCAGGCTGGCCGCGAGCGCGGCCGCCCCCGCCTCGTCGAGCGCGGGCAGAAGAGGGCTGGCGGGGTCCTCGCACCAGTGCCGCTGCCGCTCAAAGGGATAGGTGGGCAGCGCGCAGCGCGCCGCGGCGGACCCGCGTCCGGTCTCGCGCCAGGCCACGGGCGCGCCGAGCGCCCAGGCGCGGCCCGCGCTCTCCAGCATCTGCGCCCATTCGCGGCGCCCCGGGCGCAGGCTCAGCAGCCAGTCGCACTCGTTCGCGGGCCAGGTCTGCTGGCCCAGCGTGGCCAGGACGCCGCGCGGACCGACTTCGAGCCCGAGGCCGATCCGCTCGCCCCGCAGCGCCTGCATCGCCTCCGCGAACCGGACCGGCTGGCGCACCTGCCGCGTCCAATAGTCGGCCCGCGCCACCTCCGCCGTCTCGAGCCGTCCCGTAACGGTGGATACGAATGCAACCCGCGGCGGGGCAAAGGCGGACCGGCCGGCGATGGCGGCAAATTCCGGGAGCATCGGCTCCATCTGGCGCGAATGGTACGCCTGCTTCACCTCGAGCAGCTGGGCCGGGATGCCGGCCGCCTTGAGCTCCTCGACCGCCGCGCGCACCGCCGCGCGCTCGCCCGCGAGCACGACCTGGCGGGGGCTGTTCACGGCCGCGAGTTCGACGCCGTGCCTCGCCCCGACCGCGGCGAGATCGGCGGCCGTCCCGGTGACCGCCGCCATCGCGCCGGTCTCGCCCAGGGCGCCCATCAGGCGGGCCCGCGCGAGCAGCAGCGGCACCGCCGCCTCAAGGGTGAGCACGCCCGCCACGCAGGCGGCGGCGTATTCGCCGACGCTGTGCCCCACGACCACGTCGGGGGCCAGCCCCCACGAGATCCAGGCCTGGCTCAGGGCATATTCGACGGCGAACAGCGCCACCTGGCCGAATTCCGTCTGCGCCAGCTTGTCGGCCGAGGCGATCGCCTCCTCCAGGTTCCAGCCGGCATGGACGCGGACCAGCGCGGCGCAGGCGTCCAAGGCCTGGCGATACACCGGGCTGCTCGCATAAAGCTCCTGGCCCATGCCCGCGTAGAGCGAGCCCTGGCCGGAAAAAAGAAACGCCACCCGGGGCCGGTCGCCGGGCGCGCCGCGCCACGTGTCCGGGGCGGCCTCGCCGCGGGCGAAGGCCCCGAGCTTTTCCGCCGCCTCCGGCCCGTTGGCCGCGGAGACGACAAGGCGGTGCGCCAGCTCGGCGCGGCCGGTGGCGGCGGTCGAGCAGACGTCCGGCCACGCCGCGGCGTCGGGCGCGTTGAGATAGGTCTCGTACCGGCGCGCCAGCGCCCGGAGGGCGCCGGCGCTCTTGGCGGAAAGCGGGAGCACGCCCGCGCCGTGGCCGGCGAGCGCCTCGGGCGCGGCCGGGGGCGCCTCGCCCACGATGACGTGGGCGTTCGTGCCGCCGAAGCCGAAGGAGCTGACGCCGGCAAAGCGGCTGCCGTCGGGCGCGGGCCAGTCGATCAGTTCCGTCGGGATGGCCAGGGGGGTGTCCGCCAGCCCAATCAGCGGATTGAGCCGCCGCAGGTGCAGGTGCGGCGGTATCTTCCGGTGGCCGAGGGCCAGGACCAGCTTGATCAGCCCGGCGACGCCGGCGGCGGCCTCCAGGTGCCCGATGTTGGTCTTGACCGAGCCGAGCCAGCAGGCCTGGCCCGGGCCGCGGCCGTCCAGCAGCACGGCCCTGAGGGAATTCACCTCGATGGGATCGCCCAGCGCCGTGCCGGTGCCGTGGGCCTCGACATAGCTGAGGGCGGCGGGCACGAGGTCGGCGTCGCGCAGGGCCGCGCGGACGACGGCCTGCTGCGCCGGCCCGTTCGGCGCGGTCAGGCCGTTGCTGCGGCCGTCCTGGTTGACCGCCGTGCCGCGAATGACCGCCAGCACGCGGTCGCCGTCACGCTGGGCATCGGCCAGCCGCTTGAGGATCACCACGCCGCAGCCTTCGCCGCGGCCATAGCCGTCGGCGGCGGCGTCGAAGGTCTTGCAGCGTCCGTCGGGCGCGAGCATCCCCGCCCGTGCAAACGCCGTGCTCAGGTCGGGCTCGAGCATCAGGTTCACGCCGCCCGCGAGCGCCAGGGTGCATTCGCCGGAGCGGAGGTTGCGGCAGGCCTGGTGCACCGCGACCAGCGAGGAGGAGCAGGCGGTGTCCACCGCCCAACTCGGGCCCCGCAGGTCGAGCCAGTAGGAAAGCCGGTTGGCGGCGATGCTGAGCGCATTGCCGGTCCCGGCATGCGCCTCGGCCCCGGCGGACCGCCGCGCCAGCAGGCGGCCGTAGTCATTCGTGCTGATGCCGACGAAGACGCCGGCGCGCGTCCCGGCGAGGGCCGCGGGCGCGATGCCGGCGTGCTCGAGCGCCTCCCAGCTCACCTCCAGCAGGAGGCGCTGCTGGGGATCCATCAGGTCGGCCTCGCGCGGCGCGATCCCGAAGAATTCCGAATCGAAGCCGTCCACCGCCCCGAGGAAGCCGCCCCAGCGCGAGGCCGGCGGGCCCTCCGCGCGGACCCGGGCGGAGGGCGGCGCCGAGATTGCATCCACGCCATCGGCCAGGAGACGCCAGAAGGCCTGGGGCGAGTCGGCGCCGGGAAAACGGCAGCCGAGGCCGACGACCGCAATCGGCGCCCCGACGGAATCCGGCGCCGCATCCTCCGGCGCGGGCGGCAAGGAGGCGACCGCCGCCAGGTGGGCCGCGAGCAGGCGCACGGTCGGGTAGTCGTAAAGCAGCGTCGGCGGCAGCCGCCGGGAGAGCCACACCTCCAGAGCCCCGGAGAGTTCGACCGCCGCGAGCGAATCCAGCCCATAGCGGGAAAACGGCTCGCGCTGATCGATGCTGGCCGTCGGCAGCTTGAGCCGCTGGGCGATCCGATGGGTCAGCCATGTTTCGATCACCGCCAGCTCCACCGCCTGCTCGGCGGCCGCCTCGAGCCCCGGGGCGGGCGCCGGCGCGGCCGCGGGCGCCGGCGCGGGGGCCTCGGATGAGGCCGGCGATCGCCAGTCGCCCACCAGCTCAAGCTGCCCGTCCAGAAAGAGGGCCCGGCAGGCGCGCCGCTGGATCTTGCCGCTGGAAGTCTTGGGAATGCTGCCGGTGCGCAGCAGCGCCACCGTGTGGAGGGGAAGGTCATGCCGCTCCGCGACCGCCTGGCGGATGGCCGCGACGACCTCGCCCACGTCCAGCCGTCGCAGGTGGGTGCGCTCGATCTCCTGCACGATGACGAGGCCCTCCTGGCCACCGACCTCGATGGAAAAGGCGGCGCCCGACGCCGGACGAAGCGCGGCATGGCATTCCTCGACGGTCAGCTCGATGTCCTGGGGATAGTGGTTCAGGCCCCGGATGATGATGAGGTCCTTAACGCGGCCGGTGACATAGACTTCCCCCTCGTGGAGAAAGCCCAGATCGCCCGTCCGCATGAAACAGCCGGCGTCGCCCGCGTCATCCGCCAGCCGCGCCCGAAAGGACTGCTCGGTCTCGTCGGGCCGGTTCCAGTAGCCCTGCGCCACCGACCGCCCGGCAAACCAGATCTCGCCCACGAGGCCCGGGGGCCGGGGGCGCCGGGTCTCGGGATCGACGATGAGCGCCCGGTTGCCGATCTGGCCCCAGCCACAGCCGACCACCGCCTGGACGCCGGGGGACCCGGCGGGCGCCAGGACCACCCGGTGGCGGGCCAGCTCGTCGCTCAGGACATGACAGAGCCGGGTGGCCTCGGCCCGGGGGAGCGCGGTCACCTTCAGCGTCGCCTCAGCCAGACCGTAGCCCGGCGTGACCGTGAGGGGCGACAGGCCGCAGGGCGCGAAGGCCTCGTTGAAGCGCGCCAGGGTCTCGGCCCGCACCGGCTCGGCGGCGTTGAGCGAAAGGTGCCACGAGCGCAGGTCGAATTCCGGGCGGTGCTCCGCGGCGATGCCGGTGACGCACAGGTCGTAGGCGAAGTTCGGGGCCGCGCTGTGGGTGCCGCGGTAGTGGGAAATCGCCCGCAGCCAGCGCGAGGGCCGCTGGAGGAAGGCCGCGGGCGGCAGCATCACGCAGAGAAACTCCCGGTACAGCGGCATGAGCGCCCCGTAGATCAGCCCCATGTCGTGGAAGATCGGCAGCCAGGTCACCATCACGCTGTCGCGGGTGTGTCCCCAGCCGCGGTCGAGGTCATCGAGGGTCGCGAGGAGATTGCCGTGGCTGACCATCACGCCCTTCGGCGTGGAGGTGGAGCCGGAGGTGTACTGGAGGAAGGCCAGGTCCGACGAGGCCAGCGCCGGCTCCCGCCAGCTCATCGCCTCGGCCGCCCCCGCGCCGTCGGTCGCCATCCAGCCCAGCGCCTTCAGCCCCGGCGTGTTCGCCAGCCGCGCCTCGATCTCCGCCAGGATCCCGGCGTCGGTCAGGGCGAGCCGGGCGCCCGCGTCCGCCGCGATGGACTGCAGCCGGTGGTCCGGTCGGTTCCGCTTGGGGGGATGGCTCGGGACCGCGACCACGCCCGCGTACAGGCAGCCGAAAAAGGCGGCGATGAACTCGAGGCCCGGCGGATAGAGCAGGAGCGCCCGGTCGCCCGGCGCGGCCCGGGCCTGCAGGCCGGCGGCGATCCCGCGGGCGCGGGCATCGAGCTGCCCGTACGTCAGCGCGTCGCCCTCGACCTCCCCGTCCTGAAGAAAAAGGTAGGCGCGGCGGTCCGGCTCGGTGCGTGCCCGGTAACGGAGCAGCGCGAGCAGGTGGGGAAAGCCGGGATCAGGGGACGGTGTGCTCACAGGACAGGGAGACGCGCACGAGGCGACGCTCCCCTGGTGGAAAATGCAATCTACCGGAAAATGCATCCGGTTAAAAGGCTTGTCTTGGCTTTGGGCGGACGGAAAGTCGGCAGGCCATGCCTCCCGAGCCGGACAGCGATGCGACCCCCTTCCATGTGGTGGTGAACCACGAGGAGCAGTATTCCATCTGGGCGGCCGACCGGGAGCCCCCGGCCGGCTGGCGCCGGGTGGGCCCGGCGGCCGACAAGGCCTCCTGCCTGGCCCGGATCAAGGAACTGTGGACCGACATGCGCCCGCTCAGCCTGCGCGGCACCGCTCCGACGGAATGAGTTCCCCGGCGCACGCGTGGGTCGTCACGCCGCGGCCGCTGCCCCGCCCCCGCCTGCGGCTGATCTGCCTGCCGCACGCCGGCGCGGGGGCCTCCACCTACTTCTCCTGGGCCGGCGCGCTTCAGCCCGACGGCATCGAGGTTCGTTCGGTGCAGTATCCCGGCCGTGAAAACCGCCTCGGGGAGATCGCGCTGGCGGACGCCGGCGCCATGACCCGGTCCCTGGCCGATGCGTGGCCGGCGCTGGCCGGCGGCGGCCCCTGCGCCCTCTTCGGCCACAGCATGGGGGCGCTCCTCGCCTATGAGCTCGCAGCGGAGCTCACGCGGCGCGGCACCGCCGCGGCGCTGGGCCGCCTTTTCCTTTCCGGCCGAAATCCGCCGGGCACGCCGCCCCGGCTGCCCCCGATCCATCATCTCCCCGACCGCGAACTGATCCGGGAGATCGCGGCGCGGTATGGCAACCTGCCGCCGGAGATCCTGGCGGAGCCGGAGATGATCGCCCTGGTCACTCCGATCCTCCGGGCCGATTTTCGGCTGGTGGAAACCTACGCGCCCATCGCCCACCCCGAGCTCGCCCTGCCGCTGAGCATCCTCGGCGGCGTCGACGATCCCTGGACCAGCCCCAGCGAGCTGGCCGGCTGGGGGGCCCGGACCCGTGGCGCCGCCCGCGTCCGGCTGCTTCCCGGCGGCCACTTCTTCCCCCAGACCGCGCGCGCCGCGGTCCTGGACGCGATCCGCGCCGATCTCGCGCAGGGCCTTGCATGATCGGCCGAATCGTTTTGGGATGCCGCGGATGAACCCCCCGATCGGACGCCGCCAGTTCTGCCAGGGGCTCCTGGCCGTCGGCGCGGCGGGGCTCGCCGGCTGCACCAAGGCCAACCACTACTGGCTCGCCGTGCGGCCCAACCGGGCCGAGATCAACATCCTCCTCTGGGACGGCTATTTCTCGGAGGATATCGTGGCCAGGTTCGAGCGGGACTACGACATCCGCGTCAATGTCACGATTTTCTCCTCGAACGAGGACCTTTACGAGATCCTGACGGGCAAGGATCCGGCCCGGCCCGGCCCCTATGATCTCGCCATGCCGTCGGACTTCATGGCCAAGCAGCTGCAGGCCGAGGGACGGCTGGCGACCATGACACGGAACCGGAACGACACGAAGTTCACGTACCTGACGCATCTCAATCCGGCCGACAACTTCAACCAGCCGGGCCAGGTCGCCCAGGGCGTCGGGCTGGATCGCAGCTACAATACGAAGTCCGACCCGAACAACGACTACGTCATCCCCTACATCTGGGGCTCGACCGGCATCGGCTACAATTCGGAGCAGGTCGGCCACCTGCCGATGAGCTGGTCCGCCCTGTTCGAACCAAGCCCGCAGCGGAAGCGGAAGATCGCCCTGATGGACGACGCCCACTTCGCCCTCGGCTCGGCCCTCATCTACCAGATCGCCAAGAAATACCGGGGCAGCACCCTGGAGTCGCACGAGGTCGCGCAGAAGGTGGCCACGGAGTTCGCGAACGCGGGCGAGCCGGAGATCGCCGCGGCGGGCGAACTGATCAAGCAGCTGGGCGACGAGGTGGTCTGCATCAACAGCGACCACATCCCGGAGTTGCTGGCGACCGAGGTCGCCGACTACGCGATCGCCTGGAGCGGCGACATCGCGGTGGCCATGCTGCGCGGCCGGGTCGATCCCCCGGCCAACGAGCCGCCGACCGTCGCCCCCAACCTCAACATCCGCATCTCGCTGCCGGAAGAGGGTGTCATTGTGTTTCGCGACTGCTTTGTGGTGCCGCGCCAGCGGACGAACCAGGGGGGCGCCGAGCAGTTCGTCAACTTCCTCTTCGACCCGGCAATCGCCGGCGCGGTGACGAATTATTGCTGCTACGCGACGACGGTGAAGAGCGCGACGCCCAACGTCGACCCGCAGATCTCCAACAGCGCCGCGTATTTCATCCACCCCTACCGGGACAAGAACATCTTCCTCGAGAACGGCCGGGTGCGCGAGACCGACGCGATCTACACCAAGGTGTGGGAGGACGTGAAGCGCGCCTTTCCGCCCGGCATTTTCGCCTATCCGCCGCAGCCCCGGCGCGACATCGCGCCGGCCAGCCCGTATCCGGTGGTCCCGGTCATCACCGTCCACTAGTCCCGCGGCGCGCTAGCGGCGCGCCGCGGGCGGGCTGACCGCCGCGCGGGCGGGGGCCTCGACGGCGTTGCCGTCCGCGCGCGAGGTGCCGTCGAGGATGAGCGGCAGCCGGTCGGCGCCGCCGCCGATGATCACGATCTTGGAATTGTTCGACTGCGCGAGGGCCAGTGTCGCCTCGATGCCCTTGAAGCGGAGGTACTGCTCGAAGAGCCCGCCGGTCATCATGCTCGTCGTCTGAAAATCGCGGATGCCGCCGGCCTCGATTTTCTTCCGCTCGGCCTCCTTGGTCTCGGTCTGCAGGCGGTAGTCGTACTCCTGCGCCATCTGCTGCGCGCGCAGCTTGGACTCGATCGCGAGGGCGACCGGCGGCGGCAGCGCGACCGATTTCAGCAGGAGGTCGTCCAGCAGGATGTGGCGCGCGGCGAGCCGGGCGAAGGCGTCCTGCCGGACGGTCTGGATGATGAAGCCCTGGGACTCGTAGATCTGCTCGGGGGTATTCTGGCCGAAGACGTAGCGGCACTGGGCCTGGACCACCGGCTTCACGAACTTCTCCACGTAGTCCGGCCCGATCGTCTTGTGGACATAACCCACGAACTCGTGCTCGGGGTTGAAGCGCATCGACACCTCCACCTTGACCGCCAGACCGTCCTGGCTGAGGACCGTGAACTCGTCGGTCACCTGCTGCAGGCGCACGTCGTAGATGTACATCGTGTCCCAGGGGAAGATCAGGCGCAGGCCCTCATGGTACACCCGGTCCGTCACGGTGCCGCCGTAGAACAGGCGATAGAGGACACCCTCTTCGCCGGGACCGATCTTGATGAAGATGTCCTGCCAGAAGAAAGCCACGAGGAAGGCAAAAAAGAGGCCCACCAGAACGAGCAGGATCTTGTTCTCCCGCCAGATCTGCCGCGTGTTGCGCAGCATCCGGCGGGGCAGGGTCCACCACCAGTGGACGAAGCGGACAAGGGCCGAGCGCGGCGGCGCCGGGTCCGGGATTTCCACCGGGATGGGCGGCGGAGGCGGGGGCGGGGGCGGCGCGTCCAGCCCGTCGGTCTCCAGCGGCGGGGGCGGGGAATCTGGGCTGGAATCGGGCATGCGCTGGGTCGGAACGATTAACGGGGTGCGGAGGAGGAGGACAGCCTAATTTCCAGCGGGGGCGGCTAGGAGACGAACTTGCCCCACTCCATCTTCAGCACGCGGTCGGCCACATGGAAATAGCGGTCGTCGTGGGTGGCGGCGATGACGGTCTTCCCCTGCTTCTTGAGGTCCTGCAGGATATCCTCGTAAAAGTGCTTCCGGAACTGGGGGTCCTGGTCTGCCGCCCATTCGTCGAAGATCAGGACCTCCTTCTTTTCGAGGAGCGCGATGACCAGGGAGAGGCGCTTGCGCTGCCCGGTCGAGAGGTTGAGCTCGGAGAACCGGCCGTCGACGAAGGCGGTCTTGTCCGTCAGTTCAAAATCCTCGAGCAGCTGGGCCAGCTGGTCCCGGTCCACCTCCTCCAGGCCGTAGAGGCGGTCGAAGAGGTGGAAGTCGGTGAAGATGGTCGAAAACATGTTCCGGTACCGGTGGACGTTCGTCCGCAGGAGCGGCTTGCCGTCGACCGTGATCTTGCCGGAGCTGGGGAAATACAAGCCGGTCAACAGCTTAAGGAAGGTCGACTTTCCGCTGCCGTTGCCGCCCATGATGAAGAGAATCTCGCCGGCCGCGATCTTGGCATTGAGCGGCCCGACGGTGTAGCCCGGCGTCCCGTCGATGCTGGGATAGGAAAAGGAGAGGTCGTCGATGACGATTTCCTTGAAGGCGAGCGGCGCCGGGTTGCGGGTCAGGTCGGCCGGGGGGTGCCGCGCCACCTCGTCATCCAGGCTCTTTTCCATGTTGCGGATGGTCTCGATCGAGACCCCGGCCCGCGCGATGTAGGGAATGATGCCGACCACTTCCGCCAGCGGCCCGAAGATGAAGAGCATGACGGCGGTCACCTTCATGACGACGGCCGCGTCCACCTGCACCATCCGCGGCAGGAGGAAGATGATGGTGGCGAGCAGGACGTAAAAGGCGGTGTGGGAGATGAGCGTCTTGGTGACGAACTGCTCGTTCGTTCTCGTCTTCAGCTCGCGGACCTCGCGCGACACCGGGACCAGGTAGTTGTCGAAGAGATCCCGGTTCTTGCGGGAATCGATCTTCACCTCCTTGAAGCCGGACAGGATGTGGTTCAGCAGGTCGAAGAACTTGTTCTCCACCCGCACCGTTTCATGCAGCTGGGCGTTCATCTGGGCCAGGCTCGCCCGATAGGCCAGGACCGCCAGGGCGATCGCGCCGAGGGACAGGAAGAAGGCCGGCAGCGACAGCCAGGCCACGAAGGCGAACGAGGCCACCAGCATGACCGCGGAGGCGGCCGCGCTGATCGTCATCGAGGCCGTGTTCGATATCATCTGCGTCTCCTTGGTCAGGATGGTCATGAACTGGACCTGGCCGACCTTCTCGAAATACAGCAGTTCGGAGCGGCGGATCTTGTCGCTCATCCGGACCCGGAGGCGCTCGACGATCTGCTCCGTCAGCCGGGTGGTGTGGTTCAGGCTGTACCGCTTGGCCACCATCAGGGCGACCAGGGCTAGGACGAACATGACCAGGTACTGGACGTTTACCTGGGTGTTGGCGGCGGTCGAGGCGGCCCCCAGGATCACCGCCATGATGACGGCGTTGGCGATGCCGGCAAAGAGGGTCACCGCGGCGATCCGGGTGCCGTAACGGCCTGATTCCTTCCTGAGAAAGCGGATAAACTCCATGATGGGCGGCGGGGGCGTGGCGGGCCGGGCCGCGCCAACCGGCATCGTCTGGAGGCCCCCGGGGGCTAGCAAGCGAATTTGCCTTGGGCGGCCCCAGCAAAAAGGCCCTTGACGCCCAATGCAATGCAAGGAATTTTAGCCGGGTTAACTATGGCCACGAAATCCAGCGCCACGGCGCTTCATGCCAAGCTCGCGGAATCGTTGGACACAGCCAACCAGGGAGCCCACGAACCTCACAGTCACGAAGCCATGACCACCCACACCAAGCACAAGGTCTCGCACTCCGCCAAAGGCGCCGCCGCCCATGAGCTGGCCGAGCTCAAGAAGCCGGAGCTGAACGCCGCCAAGATCGTCGATAGCTCGATGCTGCTCGCCGCCGGCGCCGGCGCCATCCCGATCCCGGTGTGGGACACGGTCGCGGTCATGGCCGTCCAGGTGAAGATGCTTTCCGACCTTTCCGCCTTCTACGGCGTGCCCTTCAAGGAAAACCTCGGCAAGGCCGCGGTCGCATCCCTGATCGGCGGACTCGCCCCCGGCCTCCTGGCCCGCGGCAGCCTCGGCGTGTTCCTGAAGATCCTGCCCGGCATCGGCTCCGTCGTCGGGGCGATCGCGCAGCCCGTGTTCGCGGCCGCGCTCACCTACGGCATCGGCAAGGTCTTCATCAGCCACTTTGAATCGGGCGGCACGCTGCTCACGTTCAATGCGAAGGACTTCTCGACCACCCTCAGCGATGAGGTGAAGGCCGGAATGAAGAAGGTTTCCGAACTCAAGATATAATCCAGTCAGTCAAACATCACCACTACCATGGCACTGCTCGTCATCATCTACGTGGGCCTCTGCGCCCTTGTTGCTTACCTCGGCCGCGACCGCAAGTTCGGTTTCTGGGGCTATCTGGCCGCCTCCATCCTTTTCGATCCCGTGATCGGCCTCCTTTTGGTGCTGGCTTCCGACAAGCGGACACCCGCTGTCGAAGTGACCGCCTAACCGCTGTTCGAACCTAGATGGTCAAGCCCCGTGGGTTCGCCTGCGGGGCTTTTTTGTGTCTTGTGCCTGCCGTGCGCCCGCCTCTACTCCTGCCTCATGGTCATAGCGTTTTGCAACGGTAAGGGCGGCGCGGGCAAAACAACGCTGTCGGTCCTGCTCGGTTGCGCGCTGGCCGACGCCGGCCGGCGGGTCGGGCTGGTCGACCGCGATCCGCAGCGGACCGCCACGCGCTGGATGCAGCACAACCAGCCGGTGGGCTTCGAGCTGGCGGTGGACGGAGTCGACTATGGGGCGGTGATCATCGACACGCCTCCCCGGCTGGAATCCCCCGAGGTGCAGCGGAGCCTGGCCGAGGCCGACAAGGTCGTCCTCGTCTCGTCCCCCTCCCCCGCCGACCTCTGGACCTCGCAGGACACGGTGCAGGTGATCCGCCAGCACCATCCCAAGCAAAAGGCCGCGCTGCTCTTTAACCAGGTCCAGAAGCAGACGCTCCTGGCCCGCGACCTCGATCCCCTCGCCGAGCGCATCGGCCTGCCGGCCCTGCGCCACAGCGTGTCCCGCCGCCAGTCCTACCAGCACGCCATGCTGCTCGGGTGGAAGGCGCTCGATGCCGGCGCCCGCGAGGAAATCCTCCAGGTCGCGCTGGAGATCATCACCTTTTGAGTCCGACCCGCCCCATCCCCGCGAGCGTCCCCGCTCCCGCCGCCCGGCCCGGCGAAACCCGGCCGGGCACGCCGGAATGGCGTCGCGCCCGCGCGCGGGAAATCGTGCGCGACCACGCGATCCTGGCCGCGGGCGCCAACCTGATCCCCGTGCCGCTGATCGACAGCCTGGTGGTGGCAGCCGTGCAGCTGAAGATGCTGGCCGCCCTTTCGCGGCACTATGGCCGCCGCTTTGATGAGGATCTCGGACGCAACCTGCTGGCGGGCTGCGGCATTGGCTTCATCCACCACGTGGTCACCCGCCATGGCGCGGCCGGGGGGTGGCGCACGGCGTTGCGCGCGGTGCCGGTCTTCGGCCGGGCGTTGTCCCTGGTGCTCTGGCCGGCCGTCTTCGCCCTTTTCACCCACCTCCTGGGCGAGGCCTGCGCGCGCCACTACGAGGCCGGCGGCGAATTCGGGGACTTCCGGGCCCAAAGCCTGGTCAACACGCCCTTTGCCCCGCTCGCGCTGGACTTGATCGCCAAGCCCTGACCGGCGCGTTCCGTGGGACGCGCCGGCCGGATGGCGGTCACCAGTTGTACTCGAGGCCGCTGCTGATCAGGAGCTCGCCCTTGTTGGCCGGCTCCAGCTGACGAATGAGCGACAGCGGCAGGCCCTGGGCCAGGAAGGCGGTCACCAGCGCCGGCGGCACCGGTCCGAGGGTGTTGTCATACGTATAGGTTGCTCCGGTCGTGAACGAGATGTGCTCGGTGATCGCCGCCTTGATCCCCAGGTAGCTGTCGATCGCCCAAATCTGGGTGTGCTCGAAGCCGACCCGGTACTTGAACCGCTGCTCGAGCGACACCTTGTCGTTGAAGGCGTAGTCGAGGTGCTCGAGGAAGCCGCCCGAGAAGATCCACTTGTGGTCCCAGATCGTGCCCCGCTCCTCCTTCAGGAAGGAGACGCCCGGAATGAGGTCGAGATGGGTGCGATCCGTATCGATGAGCTTGTGGCCGAAGCCGAAGACCTGCTCGTAAGAGTAGTCCACCCCGGCGGGCTTATCGACCTTGTAGTCGCCCCGCGTCAGGAGGTAGTCCTTCGGCGAGAGCACGTAGGTGTAGGTGCCGTCAATCGCATGGTTGTTCAGGACGGTGCCGGCGGGCTGGTAGTTGGCGTAGCCGTAGGACCCGGTGAGGGAGAACGACTGGTACGGAGTCGCGCCGATGAGCGTGCCGCTCATGTTGAGGGTGGACTGGCGGCCCTGCAGGCCCGCCTGGGCGCCGGTCGGGAAACCGGCCGGGGCGCCCTTGATCGGGCCCTGGTTGTAGGCGGCGGAGGTGTACGAGCCGTTGACCGAGATGATCCGTTTCCAGAAAGCCTTGGCCGGAGCGGCGGCGGCGGCCTCGGTCGGGCTGGGCGGCACGGTCGAGGTGGCGGCCGGCGGCGGCGGGGCGGAGGTCACGGCCATGGGAGCCTGGCCCTCGGTGGCGGGAGGGGCGGCGGCGACCGAGGCGGGCTCGGCGATCACGCGCTTCACGACGGTGGCCGACTCCACCACCACGTCACCCACGAGATCGACGTGGAAATAGATCTTCCCGTTTTCTTCCTTCGTGAGGGTTCCAACCAGCTTGGTGCCGTTGGAAAGTTCGAGGGTATCCGAGGCGAGGAGCGGACAGGCCGCCACCAGCCCCGCGAGCAGGCAAACTGTTAACAGAGTTGAACGCATGGTGCCGCAAGGACCTCAAGATTCCCGCTGGGATTCAATGCAATTCGCGGGCCGGGGGCCACTTGCGCTTGCCCGCCGGAAACCGGCGGGGCAGCCTGCGGAGCGGTCTGAACGGACCGCCTACGCCCATGATCCGTTTCAAGGAGGTCCCCTTCAGCGACAGCCCCGTCATCGACCTGCCCCGGACCCGCGCCTGCGATGGAGGGACGGACCTGGGGCCCCGGAACCTGTTCACCGTGCACGGGCGGAAAGCCCGCTAGGACCGGCCGTGGACAAATCCGCCCTTGTCCAGGCGATCCTGGATCGCCTGGAGGCCGAGCTCGCCACCCAGACTGCCGCGGCGGAATCGTCGCGCGCCGAGGCGACGGATCCCGACAGCCGGGCCGAGGGAAAGTTCGACATGCGCGGGCAGAGCGCCGGATACCTCGCCGCCGGCCAGGGCAAGCTGGCGGCGGAGATCGCCGATGCGCGGGCGGCCTACCGCAGCCTGGTCCTGCGGGCGTTTGCGCCCGGCGAAGCCATCGCGATCGGGGCGCTCGTCACCCTGGAGGCGCGGGGGCGGCAGGAGGTCTACTTCCTGGGTCCGTCCCGCGGCGGCCTGGAACTGAATATTGCCGGACTCGCCGTCACCGTCATCACGGCCGCATCCACCCTGGGAAAAAATCTCCTGGGACGGACGGCCGGACAGTCCCTCGCTCCCGGCTTGCCCCATCTGCGCGTCATGGCGGTGGCATAACCCGGTCGGAGGCCTTCGCCCGGTTCCGCTCCCGGAGCGCTTCGTAGATCGGCAGGTCCCGGCAGGCCTCGGCCACGCCGTACGCGGCAAAGCAGCTGACCAGCAGCGGCAGCATGAAATCGTATTGGCCCGTAAGCTCGATCATCAGGACGATGCCGGTCAAGGGCGCGCGGACAATCGACGTCAGGAGCGCCCCCATGCCCAGCACCGCGAACACCGCCGGATAGGCCGCCCACGTCGGCGCGACGGCATGCGCCAGAATACCCACGCCCAGGCCGCCGAGCGCGCCCAGCACCAGCAGCGGCGCAAAAATGCCGCCCGCCGCCCCGGACCCGTAGCTCACCATCGTCAGCACGAAGCGGGCGGCGAGGAGGATCGCGATCCAGCGCAGGGCCATGCCGCCGCCGAAGGCCTGCTCGGCCAGCAGCGCGCCGGAGCCGCTGACCTCCGGATAAATCCAGGCGGCAAAACCGAGCACCGCTCCCGCCAGCGCACCCACCACGAACGGCGGCCAGCGCTTGAACCGGTCGAAAAGATCGAGGCTGCCGAGCAGGCAGCGGTTGAACGCCACACCGGCGAACCCGGCCAGGACGCCCAACACCAGCGCCACCGGCAGCGCCGTCAGCGACGGCGCCGGCAGGCCGTGCAGCGCAAAGACCGGCGTTTCGCCGGTCAGGACGCGGCAGACGACATCCGCGGTGACCGACGCCAGAAAGGCCGCCACAAAGATGACTGGGGTGAAGCTCCCGTGCAGCTCCTCCAGGACAAAGATCACCCCGGCCAAAGGCGCATTGAAGGCCGCGGCCAGGCCGGCCCCCGCGCCGGCGCTGATGAGGGCCTTCCGCTCCCCTTCCCCGATCTTCACCCGAAAGGCGCTCGACACCATCAGGCCGGTGGCGCCGCCCATCTGGATCGTCGGGCCCTCGCGTCCCAGCGCCAGGCCGCCACCGATTCCCGCCAAGCCCGCGCAGAACTTCACCGGCAGCAGCCGCTGCCAGCGCAGCGTCGTTTCGCCCAGCACCACCGCCTTCAGGTGCGGGATGCCGCTGCCGGCCGCCTCGGGCGCGAAGCGGCGCACGAGCCAGAGGCCCGTGCCGCTGCCGAGCGCGCCCAGGGCGAGGGCGACCGCCAGCCCCGGCCCCGACGGAAGCCGGTGCAGCCAGGCGATCCGGTGCAGCTCCGACCATTGCAGGGCCTCGCGGAAAAACGAGGCGATCAGCCCGGCGGCCAGGCCGACCACCAGGGCCTTCGGCAGGATGTGCCGCCGCTTGACCTCTTCCTCCTTCAGGCCGGAGCCGGGAGCGGGTGATTCAACCATGGGCGGATTCATCCGCGTCCCGGCCGCAAAGACAAGCTGCCAGCGCGGCCGGTTAGGCCAGCGCCAGGGCGTCGTCCACAACGGTGAATTTCACCTCGGAGCCCTCGGCAATCTCGCCCGCGATGAGCGAGCGGGCCAGGCGAGTCTCCAGGTTCCGCTGGAGAAAGCGCTTGAGCGGCCGGGCGCCGAAGACGGGGTCGTAGCCCTTCTCGGCCGCCCAGTCCTTGGCCTTCGCATCCAGGGTCACCGTGATCCGGCGGTCCGCCAGCCGCCGGTTCAGGTCCGCCAGCAGCAGGTCCACGATCCGGCCGATTTCCTCGAGGGTCAGCGGCTTGAACAGCACCGTCTCGTCGATCCGGTTCAGGAACTCGGGCCGGAAGGTCTGGCGCAGTTCCGCCAGCACGCTCTCGCGCACCGTCTCGGGGATGGTGTCGCCGGTCACGCCCTCGAGCAGGAAGCGCGAGCCGATGTTCGAGGTCATGATGATGATCGTGTTCTTGAAATCCACCGTGCGGCCCTGGGCGTCCGTGATCCGCCCGTCGTCGAGGACCTGCAGCAGCACGTTGAAGACGTCCGGGTGGGCCTTCTCGATCTCGTCGAAGAGGACCACCGCATAGGGCTTCCGCCGGACCGCCTCGGTCAGCTGGCCGCCCTCGTCGTAGCCGACGTAGCCGGGCGGCGCGCCCAGGAGCCGCGACACCGCGTGCTTCTCCATGTATTCGGACATGTCGATCCGGACGAGGGCCGCCTCGCTGTCGAAGAGGGTCTCGGCCAGCGCCTTGGTCAGCTCGGTCTTGCCGACTCCGGTCGGCCCCAGGAACAGAAAGCTGCCGACGGGCCGTCGCGGGTCCTTGATGCCGCTGCGCGAGCGCAGGATCGCCTCGGTCACGAGCGTGACGGCCTCGTCCTGGCCGATGACGCGCTCGTGCAGGACGGACTCGAGCCGCAGCAGCTTTTCCTTCTCACCCTCCACCAGCCGGGTGAGGGGGACGCCGGTCCACTTGGCGACCACCTCGGCGATCTCCTCGGAGGAGACCTCCTCCTTGAAGAGGGTCGTGCTGCTGCCGGCCTTCTCCTGCCTCTTCAGCTCGGCCTCCAGCTGCGGAATCTTGCCGTGGCGGAGCTCCGCCACCTTGTTGAGGTCGTAGGCGCGCTCGGCGCGCTCCATCTCGAGCCGGGCCGCCTCGATCTCCTCGCGGGTCTTGCGGGAGCGGTCGATCAGCGCCTTCTCCTTCTCCCATTGCAGGCGCAGGCCCTTGGCCTTCTCCCGCACCTCGGCCAGCTCCTGGCGCAGGGCGCCCAGCCGGCGCTTGCTGGCGTCGTCCTTCTCCTTGGCCAGGGCGGTCTCCTCGATCTCGAGCTGGAGGGCGCGGCGGGTGAGCTCGTCGAGCTCCTGCGGCATCGAGTCCATCTCGGTCCGGATCATGGCGCAGGCCTCGTCGACCAGGTCGATCGCCTTGTCCGGCAGGAAGCGGTCCGCGATGTAGCGGTGCGAGAGGGTGACGGCGCTCACCAGCGCGTTGTCCTGGATGCGGACGCCGTGGTGCAGCTCGAACCGCTCGCGCAGGCCGCGCAGGATCGAGATCGCGTCCTCGACCGTCGGCTGGTCGACCTGAACGGGCTGGAAGCGCCGCTCCAGGGCGGCGTCCTTCTCGATGTACTTGCGGTACTCGTCGAGCGTGGTGGCGCCGATGCAGTGGAGCTCGCCGCGGGCCAGCATGGGCTTGAGCAGGTTGCCCGCGTCCATCGCGCCATCGGTCTTGCCGGCGCCCACGATCAGGTGAAGCTCGTCGATGAACAGGATGACCCGGCCCTCGCTCTGCCGGATTTCCTGCAGAACGGCCTTCAGCCGCTCCTCGAATTCGCCGCGGTACTTCGCCCCCGCGACCAGGGCGCCCATGTCCAGGGCGAAGATGGCGCGGTCCTTCAGGCCTTCGGGAACGTCGCCCCGCAGAATCCGCTGCGCGAGCCCCTCCACGATGGCGGTCTTGCCCACGCCCGGCTCGCCGATCAGGACCGGGTTGTTCTTGGTCTTGCGGGAAAGGATCCGGACCGTGCGGCGGATCTCCTCGTCGCGGCCGATGACCGGGTCGAGCTTGCCCTTCCGGGCCTGCGCCACCAGGTCGATGCCGTACTTCTCGAGCGCCTGGTAGGTGGTCTCGGGATTGTCGGTCGTCACCCGCTGGCTGCCCCGGACCTCCTGCAGGGACTTCAGCAGCTTGGCCCGGTCGATCCCGAAGCTCTTGAAGAACTGCTTCATCGCCGCCGGCCGGCCCACCTCGAGGAGCCCGAGCAGGAGGTGCTCCGTGCTGACGTAGTCGTCCTTGAGGTCGGCCGCCTCCTTTTCGGCGCGGGTCAGGACGTCGTTGACCGCCTGGGTCACATAGATCTTGGAGGTGTCGACGCTGCCGCTGACCTTGGGCAGCCGGTCGAGCTCACGATCGATCGCCAGCTGCAGGGCGCTGACGGTCAGGCCGAGCTTCTGCACCAGCCCCGGGACGATCCCGTTTTCCTGCGTGAGCAACGCTGACAGCAGGTGCCACGTCTCGACCTCGTTGTGGTTGAGCCGGCGCGCGATGGCCTGGGCGGAAGTCAGGGCTTCGCGCGACATCTGGGTGAGTTTGCCTTGATCCATGGGACCCCAGCTTCGCACATCCCGGGCCACTCCGCCAGCGGCCCTTTCCGAGTGGGAGGCGGCGCCGGGCCGCGCCAGGCCGGCACGCGCTGGCGCACCGGGCGAAAAAAGTGGGCGCGAATGGCGCAGTCGGCTCAAGCCGCGCGGATTCGGACCGATAGAGAGACCAGCTTTCTTATGCCTCCCCCCGCCTCCCCCTCCGCCATCGCGATCGCCACCCCCGCTCCGGTCAAACCGGATTCCGGCGGGCAGGATATCGCCTGGGGCCGGCCAATCTTCCGCCCACCGGCGCTGCCCTCCCCGCGCCTGATGCTCACTCCGCTTTCGCTGCGCTCCCCGTTCAGCGGGACGCCGCGCCCGGCCGGCGGCCGCTAGCCGGCCGCCGCCCCTTCGCCTCGAGCGCCCGCCCGGGCGCTCTTTTTTTGGGCCCGCCGCCAGCGCCGAGCGCCGGATGCGGACGCGGGGAAGTCCGGAAAGGACCTCAGCCCCTTCCGGACTAGACTCTATTTCCCCCTAAGGTGCGGTCGGAACCAGCCTAGAACTGATCCACGAAATTGGGATCCGACGCGGCCGGACGGCGCTTGCCGTTCACGTGGTAGCCGTTGGTGCCATGGCCATGCGCGCCCCCATGGCCATTGCGCTCCGCCACCGCCCGGGGCGGGGCCGGGGGGCGCCGGTCGGCGCGGGCCGCGCCCGGCAGCACCGCCACCTATACGCAGTCGCAATGACCGCAACCGCCTCCTTCCGCCCTTCCCTTCGCCTGCGCTCCTGCCTCGCCCTCGCGCTGCCGCTCGCCTCCTGGTCCGTCCAGGCGGATCCGGCACCCGCCACGGCGGTCGCCAAGACGCCGGCGAACCCGGAAGCCGGAGGCCTGCTGCGGCTCGGCACGAGCCTGTCGGGGCACGGGGACTACGAGACAGCCGAGATCGCCTATCGCCAGGTCCTGGAACGCCCGGAATTTTCCATCACCGACCAGAAGACGGCGCTCCTGGGACTGGCCCACATGTTCCGGAAGGCCGGGGCCATGACCAAGGCC
>CAIWXW010000175.1 GCA_903916755.1 uncultured Opitutaceae bacterium
CCCGCGCCGCTCGCCGTGCCCGTGGCCCCGTCTGCGACCCTTACCGCCTCGCCTGAGAGCGGTCCTGCCCCCTTGGGCGCGGTGGTCGCCTGGACCAGCGCCGACGCGGACAGTGCCGTGCTCAGCGGGGCCGGGTTGGCGAGCACCGCCCTGGCTGGTTCACAGTCGGTGACCCTGGACGCACCAGGCACCTATACCTTCACCCTCGCCGCCAGCGGGCCGGGCGGACAGGTGGTCCGGTCCGCCAGCGTCACCGCCCTACCCACCCGTCTTCCCCAGGTCATCACCTTCACTCCGCCCGCCGCCGCGCGCTACCCCGGTCCCGCCCTTTCGCTCGGCGCCAGCGCCAGCTCGGGGCTGCCGGTGGACCTTTCGCTGCTCGCCGGCCCGGGCCGCCTGGGCGGCAACGTCCTGACGCTGACCGGTCCGGGACCGCTGACGCTGCTCGCGGCTCAGTCCGGCAACGCCGTCTGGCTCCCCGCGCCGGACGTGACTGCGACCGTCAACGTGCAAGCCGGTGGGCCGGTTCGCCGGATCCGCTTCAATGCGGCGGGACGGGATGCGCACGTAACCAACCAAGGTACGGCGGCAGGCAGCACATTCATCTGGACGGATCCCGCCGGCCTGCAGCTTTCGCCATGGCCAGATTTCTCCCGGCCGCAACCCGCGGCGGCGGGACCCTCCAATACCACCCTGCCGCCCGTTCCGCCGGCGCCGGCCGGGCCGAGGCCCTGAGCCGCCCTATGCGGACTGCCGGCCGCTCGGCGTCGGGGCGAGCGGCAGCCAACTGTGGCCGGCGCGCGCGAGCAAGCGATCGGCGGCGACCGGTCCGGGGGTGCCCGCGGCGTAGGGTTCCGGGGCCGCGCGGCTCTGATGCCAGCCGGTCAACACCGGCTGAACCGCGGCCCAGCTCTCCTCGATCGCATCGGCCCGCTGGAAAAGCAGCGGATCGCCGCGCAGGCAGTCATAGAGAAGCGTTTCGTAGCCAACACTGGGCCGCTCCGTGAAATAGTCGGCGTAGCGGAAGGTCGTCGCAACCGGCGCAAGTTCCATGGCGGGGCCGGGAATCTTCGCGTTGAAGCAGGTCTGGATCGCGTGCTCTGGATCGCACTGCAGCCGGATCATGTTGGGCATCACCGCCGCCGTCTCCGTCTCCCGGAAGAGCCGGTGGGGCGCCGCCTTGAACTGGACCGCAACCTCCGTGCGGCGCGCCCCCAGGCGCTTGCCGGTCCGCAGGTAGAAAGGAACCCCCGCCCAGCGCCAGTTCTCAATGGCCAGCTTCAGGGCGACGTAGGTCTCGGTCCGGCTCGTGCGGGCCACGTTGGGCTCCCGCCGGTATCCGACCACCTTCGTCCCCGCCACCCGTCCGGCGCGGTACTGCCCTCGCACCACGTTGCGTAGCGCGACCGGTGCGATCGCGCTCACCAGCTTGGCCTTCTCGTTGCGGACCGCCTCCGCGTCAAAGGTCGTCGGCGGCTCCATCGCCACCATCGTCAGCAGCTGGAAGAGATGGTTCGGCACCATGTCGCGGAGCGCCCCCGTCGGCTCGTAGAAGGCTCCCCGGTCCTCCACGCCGATCGTCTCCGCCGCGGTGATCTGCACATAGTCCACATAGCGCCGGTTCCAGATCGGCTCGTAGATGCCGTTGCCGAAGCGGAGGGCCAGGATGTTCTGGACGGTCTCCTTGCCGAGGAAATGATCCGCGCGGTAGACCTGCGATTCGGCCAGCACCTTGAGGATGCGCTGATTCAGCGCCTGGGCCGAGGCCAGGTCGGATCCGAACGGCTTCTCGATCACCACGCGGCGGAAGCATCCCTTGGTCTCCCGCAGCAGGCCGGCCGCGCCAAGGCGATCGACGACCGGTCCGAAGAAGCGCGCGGCCACGGCGAGATAAAAGACGACGTTGCCGCCCGCCCCCGTGGAATCGAGGAGCGCCCCGATCCGGCCGTAGCTGGCCGGATCGTCGAAATCCGCCGCCAGGTAGGTCAGCCGCTGCGCCACCCAGGACCAGGCCTTCGGATCCAGCTTCCGCACATGGAATTCGCCGGAGGCATCCCGGGTGAAGGACCGCATCGTCGCCGCGAGGCTGGCGCGCCACTGCTCGGTCGATTGCGGGACATGATCCACACCGATGAACCGCGTCCGCGGATCAAGCAGGTGGCTGCCCGCGAGGTTGTAAAGCGCCGGCATCAGCAGTCGCTTGGTCAGGTCACCGCCGCCGCCGAAGAAGACAATCGTGGCCGGCGGCGCCGGCCGCGTGCCGGCGGCCGCTCGGGCGGAGGAGGTTTGCATGCGACCCATAGGGGTAACCTGGGCCGAGCCGATGTTCCGCGCCAAGGCCATTCGTGAAAGATTCTTGGGCGGTTTCAGGGCCCGGGGCGTCTAGCTTGCCACCATCCTCCCCTCCTTCCCATGAAACTCCCGCCCATTTCCGCCCTGCTCTGCACCGCCCTCCTCGCGGGCTGCGCCACCCCGGCCACTCCGCCGCCGGCAGCGATGGCCGCCACCGCCCCGGCGCCGGCCCCGGCCGCGGCAACACCCGCTCTGCCCGGCACCCTGACCAAGGACATCGAATATGCCCGGCCCGGCGGCGTGAGCGAGCGGCTCGACGCCTTCGTCCCAGCGGGCGCGGGCCCCTTCCCGGCTGTGATCATGGTCCACGGCGGCGGCTGGAATGCCGGCGACAAGTCCGGCGGGCGTTCGCGCGGCCTCATGGCGCCCATGGACGGGCCGCTGGCCCGGGCCGGGTTCGCCTGGTTCGAGATCAACTACCGGCTGAGCACGGTCGCCCCCTATCCGGCCTGCATCGACGACGTCGAGGCGGCGATCCGCTGGGTGAAGGCGCACGCCGCCGAATACCACGTCGATCCGCGCCGCATCGCCCTGGCGGGCGAATCCGCCGGCGGCCATCTCGTGGACCTGGCGGCCGCCCGCGCGGACGATTCCACGCGCGTCGCCGCGGTCGTATCCTTCTATGGCGTCTATGACCTGGTGGCCTTGGCCAACGCCCGGGGCGGGCTGACCGGGAACGTCGGACAGCTCTTCCGGGCCTCGCAGCTCAACGCTGAGACCACCCCGATCGTCTGGAACGCCTCCGCCGCCGCCTTCATCCGGCCCGGCCTGCCGCCCTTCCTCCTCGTCCACGGCGACCATGACGAGAAGGTCCCCTATCAGCAGTCGGTCGACTTTCGCGCCGCCCTGCTGGCCGCCGGCGTGCCCTGCACGCTCATCACGATCCCCGGTGGCTCGCATGGCATGATCACGTGGACCAAACTCCACCCCGATTATCCGGAGCCGGTGGTGGCCTGGCTGCGGCAGACCCTCAAATCCGATTAGCCCGCCGCTGGCGACGGGTGTTGATCGAGCGCACGAGCGGCGCGGGTAGCACCTTCGTGAGCCACACGGCCAGCTGGTATTTCCAGCCGGTCACGACGAAGAGCGTTCCCCGCTCCAGGCCGCGCAGTGACTGCGCGACGACATCGTCCGCCGGCAGCCATAGGCCGGCGGGCACCCGCCGGCGGTCGAAACCCAGCCGATCATGGAATTCCGAATAGGTGAATCCGGGACACAGGGCCTGCACCTTGACCGGTGACCGGGCCTCCCGGAGCTCGAGATAAAGGCCCTCGGTGAAGCAGTTCATCCAGTGCTTGGTCGCGCAATAGCTCACGCTGCCGGGGGTCGCGACAAAGCCGGCGACGGAAGAGACATTGATGATCGCCCCGTGCCCGCGCGCCATCATGCCGGTGAGCGCCGCGTGCGTCAGCCGCATCGTCGCCAGCACATGCAGGCGGTGCATCTGGTCCTGCGCCGCGAGATCGGTGTCGACGAAGCGGCCCATGGTGCCAAAGCCCGCGTTGTTGACCAGCAGCTCCAGCCGGTCGGAAGCCGCTATGCGCTGCTCCACCGCGCGCTGGCCCTCATCGGCCGCCAGGTCGGCGGCCATGGCCTCGACCTGAATTGCGTGCGCCGCCGCAAGGGTCCGGGCCACCGACTCGAGGCGGTCGAGCCGCCGGCCCACGAGAATCAGGTCATAGCCCCGGGCCGCAAGCTGGTGGGCAAAGGTCGCTCCAATGCCCGCCGAACCGCCAGTGATGAGCGCGAGTGGTCGCATGCCTTTCAGGGTGGACTGCCAGAGACGGAATGCCAGCCGACGCTAGGCGCCGGTCGACCTTTTTCCTTTAGCCCGACCCGCGGCCGGGCCAGGCTGGTCCATCGCCGCCGTGGTTTGCCCCACCCGATTGTCGCTCTGCCTTCTGGCTGCCTCCGCCCTGCTGGTTCAAACCGCGCCGGGCCAGACGGCTCCCGCCGCGCCCGGTGCCGAGCCGATGCCGGCCATCTTCACGCCGCCGGCGGCGGGCAAGCCCGCCAGCGCCGCGGCCGCGCCGGCGGTCGCCGCACCCGCGCCCAGCCCGGTGATTTCCGCGGCGCTCGCCGCCTCCATCGCGACCGTGCTGCCCGCCTTTCCGGCGCCCGCGGCCGCCCCGACGACGCCTGCTCCGCCGCCGCGCAACCGGATACCACGCCTGCCGGCGGTGGTGCTGCCCAAGGTGACGGTGCACGACCGGAGGATCCGCGAGTTCACCGAGCGAGAGACCTACACGCCCGCCGGCCTGGAGGACCTGGCGATCCGTCGCTACCTTTCCGACTTCGATCGCTTTTTTCTTAACCGCATCAATCTGCCGATCGTGGGCGAGACCAACGGCGACCGCGCCCTGCAGTTGTTCGACCAGGACGAGAAGATCGCGCGCGCACGGGAGATCGCCGAGCTCTGGCGGCTCGACGCGATCAAGGATCCGGACCGGCCGGCGGCCCCGACTCCCTGACCGGACGCGCCCCGGCTGATTTGCGGCGACTCATGCCTGTAAACCCGCCAGCCTGATGGCATGACCCACAAGAAAATCATGATGGAGCCGAACAAGAAGATCGCGCTCGTCGCGCACGACAACAAGAAGCGCGACCTGATCGAGTGGTCGAAGTTCAACCGCGACCTCCTCGCCCATCACAAGGTCTACGCGACTGGCACCACCGGAGCCCTGCTGGAGCGAGAACTCGGATTCAAGGTCCATCGCCTGGAAAGCGGCCCGCTCGGCGGCGACCAGCAGATCGGGTCCAAGATCGTGGAAGGCGAAATCGATTTCCTGATCTTTTTCTGGGATCCGCTCGAGCCCCAGCCGCACGATCCGGACGTCAAGGCCCTCCTGCGGATGGCCGTTGTCTGGAATATCCCCATCGCCTGCGACCGCTCCTCCGCCGATTTCATCATCTCCTCGCCCCTGATGGATTCGACCTACGAACGGCTGGTGCCCGACTATTCGGGGTACCGCAACCGCAAGCTCGCCGAGGAGAAGGCGGCGGAGCCCCCGCTCGCCGCGCCGGCGGCCCGGGCCGTCGGGCCCGCCGCCTAACCGACCGCGCCGGTGGGCGCCAGCCCCACGCGCCGCAGGGCGGCGCTGACCTCGTTGGCCCGGATGGGCTTGGCCACATAGTCATTCATGCCGGCTTCAAAGCAACGGCGCCGGTCCTCCGGCGTGGCCGAGGCCGTGATCGCGATGATAAGCGCGCGGGGGTCCAGTCCCGGAACCTGGCCGGCGCGAATGCGGCGGGTGACCTCATAGCCGTCCATGACCGGCATCTGGCAATCCATCAGGATCGCGTCGTACTTCTGCTCGGTCAGCCGGTCGAGCGCCAGCTGCCCGTTGTCGACGATGTCGACCTCGTGTCCCATCTTGGCGAGCAGGCGGCGGGTCACCAGCTGATTGGTCGCATTGTCCTCCGCCACCAGCAGGCGCAGCCCGCGCCGGCCGGCGGCGGCCGGCTCGGCTTCGGCCCCGCCGGCGGGGCTCGCCGCCGCCGCCCGCGTGATCGGCAATTCGAGCTCGAACCAAAAGGTCGAACCCTGGCCCAGGACGCTTTCAAAGCCGATCTCGCCCGCCATCAGATGCACCAATTGGCGGCAGATCGCGAGGCCGAGGCCGGTCCCGCCGAAACGGCGGGTGGTGGATCCATCCACCTGGGTGAAAGCCTGGAACAGCCGCCCCTGCTCCGTGGCGGGAACGCCGATGCCGGTGTCGCGCACCTCCACCCGGAATTTCCGCCGCGCGCCCACGTCGCCCCGGTGGCGGGCGGCCACCGCCACCAGGCCGGTTTCGGTGAACTTCACGGCATTGCCCACCAGGTTGACGACGACCTGCCGGATGCGGCCCGCGTCGCCCAGCATCGGGGAGTCCAGCAGCGCATCGAATTCACAGGTGAGCTCGAGGCCCTTCTCCTGGGCGCGGGGGGCCAGCAGGGCGAGCGCGTCGTCGATGACCTCCCGCAACTCGAAATTGACCGGGTCGAGCCGCAGCTTTCCGGCCTCGACCTTGGAAAAGTCCAGCACGTCGTTGATGATGTGCATCAGGCTCTCGGCGCTGCTCTGAATGACGCGCCCCATCTCCCGCTGGTCGTCATCCATCGGCGTGCCCATCAGCAATTCGGCCATGCCGATGATGCCGTTCATCGGCGTCCGGATCTCGTGGCTGACTGTCGCCAGGAACTCGGACTTGAACCGCGAGGCCGCGACCGCCTCGTCGCGCGCGCGGGCGAGGTCCTCCTGCAGCCGCTTGCTCTCGGTGATGTCCTCGACCTGGGAGACGAAGTGGAGGGGCTGGCCCGCGGCATCGCGGACCAGCGACACCGTCAAACGGACCCAGACCGTATGGCCATCGCGGTGGAAATAGCGCTTCTCCATCAGGTAGTTTCGGCGCTTCCCCGTCAGCAGCTCACGCACGCTGGCGAGGTCTTTCTCCAGATCCTCAGGATGGGTGATTTCCTGGAAGGTCTTGTGCTGCAGTTCGGACTCGGAATAGCCGATGATCTCGCAGAGCGCCCGGTTCACCCGCAGCCAGGAGCCGTTCAGGGCCACCAGCGCCATGCCACTGCCCGCGAAGTCGAAGGCATGCCGGAAGCGCTCCTCGCTCATGGCCAGGTCGCCCACGCGCTGCTCGAGCAGCGCGTTCACTCCCTGCAGGTTGGCCTCCGCCAGCCGGCGCGCCGCCGCCGCGCGCCGCGCGATGGAGATCGCCGCTAGCACCAGGCCCAGGGCGAGCACGGTGCCCAGGACGGCCAGGGTCCGCGCGTTGGCCTCCACGCTCGTCCGGGCGCGGATGCGCGCCGCGAGGGTCTCGGTTTCCGCCGTCTTCATCTCGTCCGATACCATCACCAGCCGGCTGGTCACCGAACTCGGCTGCTCCGTCACCACCGCCGCCGCCGCCGCCGCGCCCCCCTGCTGGCGGGCGCGCAGCACGGCGTCGCCCAGACCGAATTTCTGGCGCGCGAGCTCTTGCAGGAGCGCGACCCGGCGCTCCTGCGCGGGGTTGTCCACGACCAACGCCTTCAGGACGTCGAGCTGGCGGATGATCTCGCCGCGATGGAAGTTGTCGCGGGAGCGAAACGACTCGATGCCGGTGAGGGCATAGGCCCGGTCGGAGGACTCCATCCGGGCGACCTCGGAGACCATGAAATCAATGTCTCCCCGGACCTCGTAGGTGTGGGTCACCCAGCGGTTGGCCGCGATCAGGTCCACGTTGCTCTGCTCCAGCACGACGCCGATGGAGACCAGCATGCCGAGGGCAGCCGCCAGCAGGGGCAGCAAGTTGGCCTCGCTCTCCGCCGGCCCCGCGCGCCAAAGGATGGCGATCGCCAGCAGCACGAGGCTGAAACTCGTGGGCAGCGACATCCCCTCCAGGCCCGCCCAGTCGCCGCCGGTCAGGAACAGCGATAGGTAGTTAAGGAAAGGCAGCAGCGCGACAGCGACCACGATGCCCCCGATGCCCGGCTGCAGCCAGCGGCGCGACACATCCGTGGGGGGCAGCAGGAGGGAAAATCCGATGAAGATGAGCGCCACCGCCGTGCTGGGGGCGGTCCGGCCGGGAATGGCATTGCCCGCGATCGGGGGATGATGCCAGAGCAGCTGATCGACCCCCAGGGGCCGGACGAGAATGAATTGGGCCAAAATGACGGCGCTGAAGAGGGCGACGATCGCACCGCAGACACCCGCCACAAATTCACGCCCGAAGGACAGGGCGAAGAGGCCGGCGCCGCAGAGGAGGAAGCAGGCGGCGGTGTTCATCACCATGGGGACGGCCCCCGGCAGGAGCGTCGCCAAGACCATGGTACGACTCATCCAGCCGATCGCGGCCGTGAGCGCGATCAGCCCGACGGTGGCACCCAACACGCGCAGCCCGCGCGCGCCCATGCGATCATGTGAGAAATTCTTACCCACTGGCGTTCAATCGTGACGGGCGAACAGGCCTCACTCAAGTCATCTCTCCCGACGGATTTACGCGCGGACATGACCCGTGGTATCCTTGTCCGGGAAAGAATTCCGGGGGCCTCTGGCCGATCCGCTCAACAGCGGTTTCGCCCAGGTCAACCCGAAGCACCGCTGGCCCAGAATGGTGGACGCTACAGGACTCGAACCTGTGACCCCGTGCGTGTGAAGCACGTGCTCTAACCAACTGAGCTAAGCGTCCGAAGACTGGCCATCGTTCACTTGTGTGAGTCTTTCGTGATTTCCGGGATGCTTTTCACATCTGACAAAAACGGCTGCCAGCAAACAATAAGGGGGACACCACGAGAGAACCAAACCTGTTAAGGAACACAGCGAGAGGAAGGTATTACCGTAGGTTCACCCCGAGCGGCAAGCAAAAGTGGGTTAACCCGGAGACTGGGCTTCCGGCGTCCACCGGCGCGGGCCAGCGGACGTTAATGGCGAGAGACGGCGGCTCCCGCTCAGAAGTGGATGCTCGCCGAGAGCTTGACGAGGACCGGCGCCACCAGCTGATTGCCGGTCATGTGCTGGTACACGGGGCGTTCGACGTCGGCATAGAAGTGCACGGGGTGCAGGTTGACCTCGACGCCAGGCGACAGCAGCACGCGCTGATAGCCCGAGGCGACGGGATAGGCGGCGCTGGGGCCGCTATCCCTCGCCCGATCGGAGCCGATCACTTGGGCGATGGGCACGACGCTGGCGGAGCCAACCGTCCAGCCGTCGTAGTGGGCCCCGATGGCGGCGTCGACTTCCAAGCCAGGGCGGTATCCGTCGCGGGAGAGGAGGGGCTGATCGAGATTGCCCTGCACGAACCACTGCCAGTGAGAGCCGGACCCGAGGTTGCCACGATGGAAGGCACCCAGCAGGAGGTCGGTGCTCCCCGTTCCGATCTCCGTGTCCCGGTCCGCGTCGCCATAGGCGTCATTGCGCCTGTAGCTGCCGCTGGGGAGCTTCACGCCATAGGTCAAACCGGTGGAAAGGTCGGGAGAAAAGCCGGTGTAGATCCCCTGGAGCCGGATGTCTCCGAGCTGGCTCCAGCGCAGAGAGACGGGATCATCTCCGGAGGCGCCACCCGTGGTCTTGAAGAGCCGACTCACATAGGGAATTTCGACCTGCATTCCCCAGCTCCGGTCGAACATGTACTGGACGCCCGTGGTGAAGAAGTTGGTGGAGATTTCCTTGTCATCGTTGTTCGCGGCCGGAGCCTGCGCGGTGCCGCTCCAGTTGTGGTTTTGGTCCTGGAAGTCGTCATTGAAGAACAGCATCCCGCCTTCGGAGGTGGGAAGCATGGAACTCGTGCCGACTGCAAAGACGCCGCAACCGCAGGCGCAGCCCAGCGAACGTTGCGGAGTGAAACCCAGGAGGAACATGGCCGCCAGAGCGGCGGCCCCAGCGGAGGAGCTGCGGGCGGAATTATAAAACGCGGAGGAAAGTTTCGAAATCATGATTAGTATCGCAATCGACTTAAAGTTGCAGGCCACGCTCGCGCGAAGCCCATGAGGAAAACGGCGGAGAAGGGGGCATCAGGGCCGCCCGAATCGCCGGCAGGAAGACGGCCCCCATGCGCCCTTTGGGTGGGCGCTGAGCGGCCGGTCTCTCGCAAACAGGAAATTAAGCCACGTCCGCCCGTGGCGGAGGCACGGGCGGCGCCGAGCGGCCGGTGGTCATGACGACCGCCTCGGTTGGATGCCACGTCGCCGAGCGCGGGGCATCAACCACGACTCTAGGAGCCGCCTGGAAGAAGAGCAGGATCTTGGTCTCCATCTTCGGCTCGGGGACATTGGATCGCGATTGCTCCTGTTTCTTGGCGTCCGCCACCATCCGGCAGATAGCGCACATCTCCCCGTCAAAGGTCTTTGCCACCGCTTGCGACAAGGGCATCGCCTGCGCATGCTCCATGGTCATCCGGCCCCACGCAAAAACCTGAAGCAAATCCCATTGTGCTCCCAATGGCAGGAAGCACGCCAAAAGCATGAGGGAAATATGAAAGCGGCGGCGCAATCCCGGCTGATCGAATTCGTTCTTTCCGGCGACGCAAGGTCGAAGCGCCGTGCTCCCATCCTCATAAATCTCAAAAGGCCTGCTGCTCGCTCAAGCTTCTTTGTGCCGCTGTTTCCCCACGGGGCGGGATGAATCCATCCTGATTTTCCCGCGGCTGCCTCAGGCCAGGTGGAAAACCTCATTCAGCTCCCGGGACACCGGGCTGTGGTCGGGATTGCTCGGCATGACGGAACTCATATGCTGCCACCACCGGCGGCAGACTTCCGTCTGCGCGATCGCGGCCCAGCGCGCCTCGTCCTCGATCTCGACGTAGCCGAAAAGCTGGCGGGTCTCCGGATGGAGAAAGATCGAATAGCGGTGCGCGCCATGCGACTTGAGGACATCGATCAGCTCCTGCCAGATGGGCTGGTGGCGCCGGGCGTACTCGCCCTCCTGCCCGGGCTGGACGCTCATGACGAAGGCTTTGCGGATCATGGCGCCATGGGAAAAGCCCCGGGGGCCGCGGTCAATGCTGGAGCGAGCGCAGCCGCCGGGCCTCGTCGAACTGCGCCTGCGCCTCCTGCAGCCGGCCCACCGCCCGGAGAACGACCCCCACGTTGAAATGAGCCTCGGCATTGTCCGGCTGGATCCGCAGCACCTCGGCAAACTGGGTCATCGCATCCGACAGGTGGCCCAGGCCCGCGAGGACAATCCCGAGGTTGTTGCGCGCGTTCACCAGCGCCGGATTGAGCTTCAGGGCGGCCTCGTATTCGCCGATGGCCTCCGCGGTCTGCCGTTCGCGGCGCAGCGTCTGCGCCAGGTCGTAGTGCGCCTCCGCGTAGTCGGGCTGGAGCCGGATCGCCTCGCGGCATTCCGCCACCGCGGCCGGCAGGCGGCCGGCCTGGGCATAGGCGATCCCGAGATTGTTGTGGGCCGCGGCGGACGCGGGATCGAGGCGGAGCGCCTCGGCATATTCCGCCAGCGCGGGCTCCAGCCGGCCCAGGTCGCGCAGGAGATTGGCGAGGTTGAGATGGGCATCAAGATAGCGGGGGTTCCGGCGGATGGCCTCCCGGTACTCGGCGATCGCCGCCTCGGGCTGCCGGGCGTTGGCCAGCGAGACTGCCAGGTTGTTGTGCCCCTCGGGAAATTCCGGCCTCAGGCGGAGCACTTCCCGGTAATGGGCGATGGCCTCCGCCGTCCGTCCCTGCTGCTCCAGGAGAATGCCGAGGTTGTTATCCGCCATCCAGGCCTCCGGATTCCGGGCCAGCGTTTCGCGATAGAGCGTCTCGACGTCGCGATACATGCCCGCCTGCCGCCAGGTCAGGAGGCCCAGCAGGACCGCCAGCGCCGCCGCCGCCACGCGGGAGGGCCGCACGAGTCCCCCGCGCCGCGCCGCCGCCTCGCGCTCGTCCCACCACCCCCATCCCGCCGCTGCGAGCGCGATCAGCCCGAGCGCCGGCAGGTAGACCCAGTGATCAGCCACGTAGGAGAACAGGAACCCGAACACGCTCAGGAACCCCAGCGTGGGCACGAGCGAACCGACGAAAAACAGCGCCGCTGCTAGGGGGCCCCGCCGGGTTCGGGCCAGCAGCGCCAGGGCGGCCAGGAGGGCCAGCGCGGCCAGGGGCGCCACATACTGCCACGCCGGCGCCGCCGGGATGTTCCAGCGCGGATAGATGAAGACCAGGTGGGCCGGCCAGATGACTTTTCCGAGGTAGAACCAGACGATCCGCCCCGCCAGCAGGAAGCGCTGCGCCAGGTTCAGGGTAAAGTCAGCGCCTTCCGCTCCCAGGTAGTGCCGCTCGAACCAAGCGGTGAGGCCGCCGTCGACCGCCGTGGCGGCGAACCACGGCAGCAGGGGGAGCACGTCGCGCCGCGTCAGCCGGCCGCGCTGCCACCAAAGGATCACGAGCAGCGCCGCCGGCAGGGTCGCGACCACCGACTTGCTCAAGATCGCCAGGAGGAAAAGGCCCGTCGCCAGCAGGTAGGCCGGGACCGAGGCGGGAGCGTCGGCCGCCCGGGGACCGGTCGGCGTTCGCGCCCGGTCAAAGCGGAGATAGGCCAGCGCCGCACCCAGGTAGAAGACCGCCGACAGCGTGTTCTTCTGTTCAGACACCCATGCGACCGATTCCACCGCGATGGGGTGCAGCGCGAAGATCAAGCCGCCGAACCAGGCCCCCGGCACCTTGAGCCGCCGCAGCACGCAGCCGAAAAGGCAGGCGGCCAGCGCGTGCAGGAGCACGTTGGCCAGGTGATAGCCCCCGGGGGCGTCGCCCCACAGGCGGTGCTGGATCCAAAACGCGGAATGGAGGGCCGGATAGTACTGCTGGGTCGCGCCGAGCGAGAACCAGATGCGGGCCAGCCCGGCCGGAGGCGTGAGATCCGGACGGGTGACGTAGTCCTCGTCGTTCCAGATCAGGCCGGCCCGATAGACCGGGCCATAGGCCGCGACCGTGGCGCCAAAGATGAGCAGCCACCACCAGAGATAGGAAAGGGAGCGGCGGGCGGTCGTCACGGGCCGGAAGGGGTTGCAAGATGGTCCAAGGCTTCACGGGCGTCCGCATAGGTCGGATCGAGCCGCAGCGCCGCCCGGTATTCCTCGGCGGCCTCGGCCTTGCGGCCCAGGAGAAGCCAGGTCGTCCCGAGATTGCTGTGAGTGGCGGGACTGGAGGGATCAAGCCGCAACGCCGCCTGGAACTGCTCCCGGGCCTCTGGGAGGCGTCCGGCGCGCGCCAGCGCTGTGCCCAGGACGTTGCGGGCCGCCGGATTGCCCGGGACCAGGCGGACTGCTTCCCCGCTATGCGCGATGGCCTCGGGCAGCCTCCCCTCCTGGAGGAAGCCATTGCCGAGGTTGTACTCGGCCTCCGGGTTGTCGCCGGGACGCAGCCGCAGCGCCTCCCCGTACTGGGCGACCGCTTCGGGCATCCGGCCCTCGAGGTAGAGGGCATTCCCCCAATTATTGTGCGCGCGGTCGTTCCCGGGCAGCTTGGCCACGGTGTCGGACCAGAGCGCGTCCTCGCTGGCATAGACCTGGTTGCGCTGCCGGGTGGCGGCCGCGAGGACGAAGGCCGCGGCGGCGCCGAGCGCCACCAGGAGCCAGGTCCGTCCCAGGACCCGGCCGATGGCCGGGATGACGACTGCCAGGACGGCGGCGAGAGGCAGGTACATGCGGTGCTCGGCCATCGTCTGCGTCGCCACGGGCACCAGGCTCGTCGGCGCCAGCAGGGCAAAAAAGGTCGCGCCGAGGAACCCGAAGGTCCGCGCCCGCTGGTCGCGGACGGCCAGCCCGACCGCCGTCGCGAGCGCCAGCCCGGCCAGCGCGAGGGCGCCCGCGATCCACCCCGCCGGCGGGACCGTCCTCGTGCCATAGTCGAACACGAGCGGCGTCGGCCAGAAGGCCAGCCGCAGATAGTGCGGCACGGCATATGCCTGGAGCCGCAGGTAGTGCGGCCAATCCAGGGCGGAAACGAGGCCCGCCGTCCCGTGCCGTCCCGCCGCCGCGAACACCAGGCCCCCCAAGGGTATCCAGGTGGCCGCCAGGGCCACGAGCAGGCCGCGGTGCCGCCGCCACGCCAGGCGGAAGCTGCCGCTGACAAAGGTGCGGTCGTACAGGAGGACCACCACCGGAGCCGAAACGATGGTCTCCTTGGTCGCGGTCCCCGCCAGGCAGGCCAGGACCGAGAGGATCGCCCAGCTCCGGCGCAAGGGCGCCTCGGGGCCGCCCGCCACCGCCCGGATGAAGCCGTAGAGCGTCAGCAGATAGAAAAGCGCCGCCAGCGACTCCGCGCGCTGCACAATGTACGTCACCGCCTCGGTCTGCAGGGGATGCACGGTCCAGATGAGCGCGATCACGAGCGCGACACCGAGCGCATGGCCGGCGGACCCCCGGACCGAGCGGCGCACGATCCCCAGGAGCGTCCAGGCGGCGAGCACATGGACGGCGAGGTTGAAGGCGTGATAGCTCCATACCGCGGTCCCGCTGACCGCATAGTTGGCCGCCAGCGAGAGATTGACCAGCGGGCGGCCGTCGACCGTGGAGCCATCGTGGGGCGGAGTGAGCGCCGTTCCGAGATGCCGCAGGGTCGGGTTGTTGGCCACGATGGCCGCGCCGTCGAACACGAACGGATAGGAAGCGGTCCCGGCATACGCGATCAGCGCGGCCGCGGCGATGAGGGCCGCGGCCAGGAGGGGCCCGCCCGTTCCTTTGCTTTCCGACATGGGCTCCCGTTATGGAAAAAGATGCGGGCGACTACAAGACTACCGGGGGCCCGCGGCGCCGAGCTGTCGCAGCATCAGCCGCGCCTCCGGAAAATCGGGCTGGAGCCGCACGGCGGCGGCATATTCCGCCGCAGCCTCCCCGGCCCGGCCGCAGCGCAGGAGAGCGTTGGCCAGGTTGTAATGGGTGCGGGGATTGCCGGGGGCCAGCCGCACCGCCGCGCCATAGGGCCCCAGGGCCTCGGCAAACCGCCCCTCCTGAAAGAGGGCGTTGCCCAGATTGTCCTGGGCCGCCACGTAGGCCGGATCGAGGCGCAGCGCGGCCTCGTAATGTCCGATCGCCGCCGTCAGATCCCCCAGCTGGGCCTCAATGTTGCCGAGATTGAAATCGGCCGCGGCATTGTCCGGCCGCCGCCGCAGGCTGGCGGCGTAGGCCGCCGCCGCGCCCCGAAAGTCCCCGGTGGCCGCAAGCGCGTTGCCGAGGTTGAAACGCGTCTTGGCCGCGCCAGGATCGAGGGCGAGCGCCGCCTGGTAGCGGGGAATCGCCGCCTGCGGACGACCGAGGGCCATGAGCGCGTTGCCCAGGTTGTTGCTGGCCTCCCCATTGGCCGGGTCGAGGCGGACCGCCTCCGCCAGCTGGTCCGCGGCGGCGGCGGCATGCCCCTCCTCCAGCAGGCAATCGCCGAGGTCGTAGCGGGCGATCGCGTTGCCGGACGGCTGGAGGATGAGCGCCCGCGCGAATTCCTGGGCCGCCGCCTCGATCCGGCCGGTCCGGTGCAGGGCGTCGCCGAGCTGGAGATGGGCGCGCGCGTTGCCGGGCCAGTGCCGCGCCGAGTCTGCCCAAAGCGCAACCTCGTCCTGGTAAAGGTGATTCCGCCGCAGCGTCATCGCTCCGAGGGTCCCGGCCGAGCCGACCCCCGCCAGCGCGACGATCGCGAGGGCGGCCGGGCGGCGGCCCACGACGGCGGCGGCGCCGCGCTCAAGCAGGAGGACCAGCGCCGCGAGCACCGCCGCCAAGGGCAGATACATCCGGTGCTCCGCCATGGTCTGGGTGGCGATGGGCACCAGGGAGGTGGGCGCCAGCAGGGCGAAAAACGCCGCGCCCAGGAAGCCCGCCGTTCGATTTCGGACGAGCCCCGCCAGCGTGATCACCGCGACCCCCGCCAGGATCAGGGCCGGCCCGAGCAGGGCGGGCCAGCCCGTGACCACGGTCGTTCCATAGTCAAACACGAGCGGATGCGGCCAGACCGACAATCGCAGATAGCGCGCAATCGCGTAGACCTGCGTCGTGGCGTAGTGGCTCCACGGCAGCGGCGCGCTTGTCCCCACGGTGCCCGCGCGGCTGCCCGTGCCCGCGACCAGCCATCCCAGCAGCAGCCATGAGGCTGCCAGCGCGCCGTAGAAGCCCCGCCGCCGCCGCCAGGCCTCGCCGAAGCTGCCGGTCACGAACGCCCGGTCGTAAAGCAGCACAATCAGCGGGGCTGACACCATGACCTCCTTCGTGGCCATGCCCGCGAGGCAGGACAGCCACGCCAGCACCAGCCAGGCTCCGGCACGAGCGGGAACGGATGTTGCCTCGTCCGGAACCACGCCCCGGACGAACGCGTAGAGCGTGAAGAGATAAAAAAGTCCCATCAGCGACTCGGCCCGCTGGATCACGTAGGTGACTGACTCCGTCTGGAGCGGATGCACCGCCCAGAGGAGCGCGACGAGCCAGGCCAGGCCCAGGGCGCGTGGATCCCCGCCCGGCGCACGCGCCCGGAGGGTCCGGCGGACGATTCCGAACAAGGCGAGCGCTGCCAGCCCGTGGATCGCCAGGTTCATCGCGTGATAGGCCCAGGGCCGCGTGCCGCTCATGGCATAGCTGACGGCCAGGGACAGGTTAACCAGGGGACGACCCTCGACGGTCGAGCCGTCATGCGCCGGCTGGAGCAGGGGGCCGAGGGGCCAGAGGTGGCGGATGCCCGGATAGGCGGTCACGATCGGGGCCGCGTCGAAGACGAAGGGCGCGGAGAACGTCCCCGCGTACACGGCCAGCGTCGCCAGGACGATCAGGCCGCCGGCGAAAAGGGGAGCGCGGGACGGGGCCATGGCCGGTTCAGGGAGCGGGGGCGCCGGTGAGCGCCGTGAGGTGGGCGCGCGCTTCGGGGAATTGCGGCTGGATCCGCAGGGCCGCGGCATACTGGTCCGCCGCCTCCGCATTGCGGCCGGTCTGGAGCAGCGCATTGCCCAGGTTATAGTGGACGCGCGCGTTGCCTGGCTGCAGGGCCAGGGCCGCCCGATAGTGTCCGATCGCCGCCGGCACCTGGCCGACGGCGAAGAGAGCGTTGCCGAGATTGGCCTCCGCCCCCGGCTGCCGGGGATCGAGCCGGAGCGTGGCCTCGTAATGCGGAATCGCCTCGGGAATCCGGCCGGTCTGAGCGAGGGCATTGCCCCAGTCAAACTGCGCCACCGGATAGTTCGGATCCGCCGCCACCGCCGCCTGGTACTCCGCCAGCGCCTCCCCGGTCCGGCCCAGCGCGACCAGCGCCACGCCCAGGTTGCAGTGCGCCTCGGCATAGTCCGGCCGCAGCGCCAGCGCGCCCCGGAAGGCCTCGATCGCGGCCGCGCCCTGCCCCAAGGCAAACCGGGCATTGCCCAGGTTGTAGAGCGCCCGGGGGTTCGCGGGCTCGAGCCGGACCGCCTCGCCGATTTCGGCGACGGCCTCGGGGAGGCGCCCGTTCCGCTGGAGGACATTGCCGAGATTATTGTGCGCCTCGACGTAGGTCGGCTTCAGGCGGATCGCGTCCCGGTACTGCCCGATCGCCTCCGGGGCCTGCCCCGCTTGGTCGAGGGCGACGCCCAGGTTATAATGCGCGCGCGGGTTGGCCGGCACCCGGGCCACGGTGTCCGTCCAGAGGGCCACTTCGGTGCGGTAGTCGTGATTGCGCGCGACGGTTAAGGCGCCGCCCACCGCCGCCAGCCCGACGGCCGCGATCAGACCGGCGCGGCCCCGCGCGCGGCGCAGCAGGCAGACGATCCCGACCACGATCGCCGCCAGCGGCAGGTACATCCGATGTTCCGCCACGGTCTGCGTCGGCAGCGGGACCACGCTGGAACTCGGGGCCAGGATGGCAAAGAACCATAGGCCCCAAAAACCCCAGGCCGGCCGGAAGCGCAGGGCCGCCGCCGTGCCGCCGGCCAGCAGCACCAGCAGAAGCGCCGGCAGGGCCGCCTCGCCCCACCCGCCGGCCAGCCGCTCGCCGTAGTCCACCACCAGCGGATGGGGCCAGAAGGCCAGGCGCAGGTAATGGACGATGGCTTCGCACTGCGTGAGGAGGTAGGCGTGCCATGACACGCCCACCCCAAAACCCGCGGCACCCGCCCGGTCGCCGCCGCTAGAAATCAGGCAATAGGCCAGCAGGCCCCAGGTCGCCGCCAGCCAGAGATAGAGCGGGCGGCGCCGGGCCCACGCCGCGCGGAAACTGCCGGCGAGGAAGGTGCGGTCGCAGAGCAGGACCAGCAGCGGCGCGGAGACCATGACCTCCTTGGTGGCCATGCCGGCGAAGCAGGCCAGCACGCAGCCAAAGGCCCAGGCGCGGGAGGCTTCCTGCACGGACCGGACGAAGGCATAGAGCGTGAGCAGGTAAAAAAGCCCCATCAGGGACTCCGTCCGCTGGATCACGAACGTCACCGACTCGGTCTGCAGCGGGTGGAGGGCCCAGAGCAGCGCCGTCGCCCACGCCGCGAGCGTCCCCCACCGGCCCGCCAGGGTGCGCCGCACCAGGCCGAAGAGCAGGAGGGCCGCGGCCGCGTGGATCAGGAGGTTGAGCGCGTGATAGCTCCAGGGATTCAGGCCGCTGATCGCATAGTTGAGCGCGAGCGACAGGTTGATCACCGGACGGGCGCACACTGAGCCGGCGCGCGGGGGGGAGAGCACCGTCCCGATCCGGCCCAGGTGCCGGATCGTCGGGTTGTCGGCAATGGAGAGTCCGTCGTCGAAGACGAACGGGGTTCCCAGGCTGTTGGCATAGGCGGCCGCCACGGCCAACGCGAGCAGCAGCCCGGCGCCCCGAACGGCCCACGGCTTTTCCGCCCCGGCGCTGGCGTCGGTCCGCGTCGTGGCCTTCGTGTCCGGCATGCAACTCACGTTAGGGGCTAAACCGCGGCATTGTTAACGGCAAAAGCGGCCCGGGCGGCGTTTTTGCGCGGGGCGCCGCCTGACCTGGATGCAGGCATGGCCCGCCCGAGGCGGGCCAATACGTAGTGCCCGCTCTTGATTGCAACCCGAGTCCCGGCTCATATCTTCCGACTGAGATGCGCCCGGGCTCCCCGTCAAAATTGTCGTTGCCGCTTTCCGCGCTGACGACGCCTGCCCGGGGCCCCGCGGCGAGCCTTCTCCCCTGCTCCGGTGCTCGCCGGATCTGATATGCCCACCCCCCCGAATCCGACGCTCGTCCATCTTGCCGCCGCGCTAAGCGAGGACGACGCCCGGGAGCTGGTGCGCATCTTCCTCAACGAATACCCGACCCTCCGCCACGCCATGGCCGCGGGCACGCCGCGGCAATGTTACCTGGCCGCGCACAGCCTGAAAAGCAGCGCCCAGCACATGGGCCTGGAGGCCCTGGCCGAACGGGCCGCCGATCTGGAAACCCGCCTGGGCGAGCCGGGCGGCGCCATCGGCGCGGACGACCTCGCGGGGCTCGACCGGGATTTTCAGGAGCACGAGAAGTCGCTGCAGGCCTTCGCGGCCGACGAGCCGCCCGCGCTCACTTCGGCTGGTTGACGATTCCCGACTGCACGCACCAGCGAACCAGGCTGGCGACTTCGTGCACGCCGACCTTGTCCATGATGTTGGCCCGGTGCTTTTCCACCGTCCGGACGCTGAGATCCAGCCGGTTGGCGATTTCCTTGGACGAGAAACCCTCCGCCACCAGCCGCACCACCTCGATCTCGCGGCTGGAGAGCATCTGCATCGCTTCGAGCGAAAGGGTCTGGGGGCCGGTCTTGACCGAGGGCGCCACGCGGGGCGCGCTGGCGGCGCTCTTGGCCGCCTCCGCGGTGACCGAAGGGGGGATGTGGGCGGCAAAGAACATGCCTCCGCTCATGACCGACTCCACCGCCTGCAAAACGTAATTGATCGGGGCGTTCTTGTCGACGAACCCGTTGACCCCCTGGGCGATCAGCCGGGCCGGGAGGTCCCCGTCCGGGTGGCCGGTCAGGACCAGGAGCGGGTATCCGGCAGTTGGGCGCGGACCGCCTTGATGACATCCAGGCCATGCATGCCCGGCAGGTAGAGATCGACCACCAGCAGGTTGGGCTTGGTCTTCAGGCAGAAATCCAGGCCCGCCTTGCCCTCGCCGAAGGAACCGGCGACCTGAAGCCCGCGCACACGACCGAGCGCCATCGCCAGCATTTGCCGGAAAACTGCCTCGTCCTCAATGATTACGGCGCGCATGGCCACGGTGGTGTGAAATCAGTTTAACTCACCATAACTATCAAGCCTTTATCCGAAGGCGCTCGCACCTCAGGCATCGGCGACGGGCCAAACGGCGCTATTGGTCATGCAAATTGCGGTCTTTCGTCTCCGGCAGCAGGATCAGCCCGATGACAAAGGTAAGCCCGGCGATGGCAATTGGGTACCATAGGCCGGCGTAGATGTTGCCGGTGAAGACCGCGATTGAGGCGGCGATCAGGGGCAGGAAGCCGCCGAACCAGCCGTTGCCGATGTGATAGGGCAGCGACATGGACGTGTAGCGGATCCGGGTCGGGAAAAGCTCGACCAGAAAGGCGGCGATGGGACCGTAGACCAGGGTCACATAGAGGATCAGGATGGTCAGAAGCACGACCACCCCGAACTTGTTGATGCCGGCCGGATCGGCCGCAGCCGGATAATGGGCGGGGGCCAGCGCGGCGGCGTAGGCGGCCTCGTTGAAGCCGACGACCGAGCCGCCGTTGACAAACAAGGTGAGCGGCGCCGGGCCGGCGGCCGGCCCGAGCGAGAAGGGAATGCCGCGGTTATTGAGGTAATTGCGCGCCCGATCGGTGTCGCTCTCGATCTTGCTCGGCAAGATGATCTTGCGCGCCGCATCCTTGAAGGCTCCTCCGACCAGTCCTGCCTTGCCGTGATAGTCGCTCGTCGCGACCAGGACCGGCGATTGCTCCATCGCCAGCACCAGTGCCGGATTGGCCGCGCGGGCGAGCCCGTGGAAAATCGGCTGGTAGGTGACGACCGTCAGCAGGAAGCCGGCGAGCAGGATGGGTTTCCGGCCGATCCGGTCGGACAAACGCCCGAAAATTATGAAGAAGGGCGTCCCCAGGAGCAGCGCAATCCCCACCAGAATATAGGCCGTGACGTAATCGACCTTGAGGGTCGTGGTCAGGAAGTAGAGGGCGTAGAATTGACCGGCGTACCAGACCACCCCCTGCCCCATGGCCGCGCCGAAGAGCGCGATCAGGACGATCTTCAGGTTGCCCCAGCGGGCAAAGCTCTCGGTCAGCGGCGCCTTCGAGCCCTTGCCCTGGGCCTTCATCTCCAGGAAGACGGGCGATTCGGCCAGCTTCAGCCGGATGTAGATCGAGATCCCGAGCAGCACGAAGGAAAAAAGAAACGGAATCCGCCAGCCCCAGCTGGCGAACGAGCTCGGCGTCATGTTCAGGCGGAACGACAGGATGACCACGAGCGAAAGGAAGAAACCGACAGTCGCCGTGATCTGGATCCAGCTCGTGAAAAGGCCGCGCTTGCCGGCCGGCGCATGCTCCGCGACATAGGTGGCCGCGCCGCCATATTCTCCGCCGAGCGCCAGGCCCTGCGCGAGCCGCAAAAGCACCAGAATGACCGGCGCCCAGAAGCCGATCGTGGAGTATTTCGGGAGCACCCCGATCAGCGCCGTGGACAGGCCCATCACCACGATGGTCACCAGGAACGTGTACTTGCGGCCGATCAGGTCTCCCAGCCGGCCGAAGACCAGGGCCCCGAAGGGGCGGACGGAGAAGCCGACGCCAAACAGGGCGAGGCTGGAGAGGAACGCGGCGGTGTCATTGCCCGGCGGAAAGAAAAGCTTCCCGAAAAAGACCGCGAGGGTGCCGTAGATATAGAAGTCGTACCATTCAAAGACGGTCCCGAGGGCGGAGGCCGTGATGACGAGGCGATGTTTCCGGTCGAGGGGGTCTGAGGGGGGCATGGGGTAGTAAAGACGCAGGAAAAAGAAAATCAGCCCGGGGCGGCCGCAATCGATTCCTGCTTCAGGCCGCGGGTCATCAGCCGCGCCAGGGCGTCAGCGGGCCGCAGGCCGGCGAAGAGGACGGCATAGACCTCGCGCAGGATGGGGGCGTCGATCCCCTTGGCGTCGCACAGGCCGGCGAAGGACTTGGTCGTCTTGTAGCCCTCGACCACCGTCTTGCGGCTTGCGATCAGCTCCGCGGCCGAGGCGCCCTCCCCGATCAGCTGGCCGAACTCGCGGTTGCGGCTCCAGCCGCCGTGACAGGTCGCGACCAGGTCCCCGAACCCGCTCAGCCCGTAGAACGTCTCCGGCCGGGCGCCCAAGGCCGCGCCGACCCGGACCATCTCGGTCAGGGCCCGGGTCAGGAGCGCCGCCCGCGCGTTGTCGCCGAGGCCGAGGCCTTCGGCGCAGCCGGCCGCGATCGCGTAGATGTTCTTGAGCGCCCCGCCGAACTCCAGGCCGGCCAGGTCGTCGCTCGTGTACACCCGCAGCGTCGTGCTGCTGATGGCCGCCTGGACCTCCCCCGCGTGAAATTCGGCCTCCGCGGTCGCCAGCACCATCGCGGCGGGCAGCCCGCGGGCGATCTCGGCGGCATTCGTGGGCCCCGAGAGGCCGCCCACCAGGGAGCCCGGCACGGCGGCGGCCATGACTTCGGACGGCCGCAGGTGCGTGCCGAGCTCGAGGCCCTTGGCCAGGCTCACCATCCGCACCGGCCCGCGGCCGGTCGGCAGCGCGGCGCGGATCCGCCCGCAGGTGTCCCGGAGAGCCTGGGCGGGACAGGCGAGGAAAATGACGTCTGCCGCCTCGAGCGCGCCCGGCAGTTCCGGCTCGATCCTCAGCTCCGGCCCGAGCGTGACTCCCGGCAGGTAGTCGGTGTTCTCGTGCAGCGCGGAGAGCGCGGCCGCGTGCTCCCGCCGGCGCGGCGCGAGCACCACGTTCCGGCCGAGACGCGCGAGATGGAGCGCGAAAGCCGTCCCCCAGGCTCCGGCTCCTACAACCGCGAAATTCATAGGGGAAACCTAGCGGAATCCCCCCCTCCGCCGCCAGCCTATTTCAAGAAGGCGGGGATCTTCTCGCCCGCGATCATCTGCTCGAAGGTCTCCCGGGCGGTCACCAGCTCGAAGGCGCTCCCCTGGACCAGCACTTCGGCGGGCAGGCCGCGGGTATTGTAGCGGCTGGCCATGACGCGGCCGTAGGCGCCGCCGCTCATCAGCGCCATGAACTCGCCCTCGCCCACCTCCTGCAGCTGGCGGTCGTGGGCGAAGCAGTCGCCACTCTCGCAGATGGGGCCGACCACATCGGCCACCAGGGCGCGGCGGGTGGTGTCGCGGTGCAGCGGAACGATCTCGTGGTAGGCGTCGTACATGGCGGGCCGGATCAGGTCGTTCATCGCGGCGTCCACCACCAGGAAGTTCTTGGCCGCGCCGCGCTTGAGGTGCTCGACCCGCGTCAGCAGCACGCCGGCGTTGCCGACCAGGTAGCGGCCCGGCTCGAGCAGGATCTTGAGGCCGAGGGGCTGCAGGAGCGGCAGCAGGGCCGCGCCATAGGCTTCCGGAGTCAGCGGCCGCTGGTCGGCCGGCTGCGCCTCCCACCAGGAGGCCGCGCCGCTGGCCAGGGCGTCGCGGTAGACGATGCCAATCCCGCCGCCGATCGAGAAATATTGGATCCCGTACTGGGTCTTCAGCTCGGCCGCCAGGGCGCCCACCGTCTCCACCGCCTCGATGAGCGGGGCGGCGGCGGTCAGCTGCGCGCCGATGTGCATCTGCACGCCGCGGACCTGGATGTTCTTCATCTTGGCCGCGGCCTCGTAGGCGGCGGGGGCGGCCTTCAGCGGGACGCCAAACTTGTTATAGCTCTTGCCGGTCGTGATCTTCGCGTGGGTGTGCGCGTCGACGTCCGGGTTGACCCGGATGGCGACCGGCGCCTTCACCCCCAGCCGGCCAGCCACGTGGTTGATCCGGGCCAGCTCGGGCTCGCTCTCCACATGAAAGGAATAGATGCCGCTCTGCAGGGCCAGTTCCAGCTCCGCCTCGGTCTTGCCGATGCCGGCGAAGACGCTGCCCCGGACGTCGGCGCCGGCCGCCAGGACCCGGCGGATTTCGCCGCCGCTGACCAGGTCGAAGGCCGCACCCAGGTTCGCGAAGTGCCGGAGGACGGCGAGGGTCGAATTGGCCTTGGCGGCGAAGCAGATGCGCAAGTCCACCCCCGCCAGGCTCTGGGCCAGGCGGTTGTAATTGTCCGCCATGGTGGCCGCGCTGTAGACATAGGTCGGCGTGCCGTACAGCCTGGCGACCTCCGCGAGATCGACGGACTCGCAGTGCAGATTGGACCCGGCGTAGCGGAAATGATGCATGGGGAGGGAGTGGAAGCTTTCGCTTTCTCCCTTGAAAAAACGACCCTAAAATGCGACTGGTTCGACATGTGGCGCGCGCTTCGACAACTCTGGCGGGTCCCGGCCTCGCGGCTGGGGTTCGCCCGGGGCCGCCATGGCCGCTTCCGCGATCCGCGGTTCGTCAGCTTCCTGGTGCAGAGCAACCGGCGGTCGGTGGACACCCAACTGCAGGACGCGGTGCTCCGCGGACGCCGGCTGGCCAAGCAGGCCCTGGTGCTGGCGGTGGCCGCCGGCGGGGTCTGGTTCGTGGTCGAAAGCGCCAAGGCGCTCTCGGCCTTCTGAGGCCGCTCAGGCGCCGCCGTCGTCCTTGGCCGCCGGCGCAAAGGCCGCGCGGAAGGTCGCCTGGCGATAGTCCTTGTTCAGCCGCGCGATGAAGTCGTGCGAGATGAGCTTGGGACAGGCGGCGCTGCAGTCGTACTGGTTGACGCAGCCGCCAAACCCCTCGCCGTCCATCGTCTCCACCATGGCCAGCACGCGCCGGTCGCGCTCGGCCTGGCCCTGCGGCAGGAGTCCCAGGTGCGAGACCTTGGCGGCGACAAAGAGCATGGCGCTTGCGTTCTTGCAGGCCGCGACGCAGGCGCCGCAGCCGATGCACTGCGCCGCGTCCATCGCCAGGTCCGCCTCGCCCTTCGGAATCGGCAGGCCGTTCGCCTCGGGGGCCGAGCCGGCCCGGGCGGTGATGTAGCCGCCGGCCTGGATGATGCGGTCGAAGGCGGAGCGGTCCGTGATCAGGTCCTTGACCACCGGAAAGGGGGCGGCGCGAAACGGCTCGACCACGATCACGTCGCCATCGCGGAAGCTGCGGAGGTAGGTCTGGCAGCTGGCCACGCCCTGGCTCGGGCCGTGCGGCTTGCCGTTGATCATGAGCGAGCAGGTGCCGCAGATGCCCTCGCGGCAGTCGTGGGCGAAGGCGATGGGCTCCTCCCCCTTGAGCGTCAGCTCGTCGTTCACGACGTCGAGCATCTCCAGGAACGACATGTGGGGGGAGAGGTTCCGCGCGGGATAGTCGACAAACCGGCCGGCCGCGCCGGCCTTGGCCTGCCGCCAGACGCGGAGGGTGACGCTCAGGGAGGCGGGGGCGGGGGCCGTCATTTGTAATTCCTCACGCTCATCTTTACGAATTCGTAGACGAGGGGTTCGACGTTGCGCAGGGGCGGCTGACCCTCGCCCTGGAACTCCCACGCGGCGACGTGGGCGAAATTGACGTCGTCGCGCTTGCACTCGCCGTCGGGATACTGGTGCTCCTCGCGAAAATGGCCGCCGCAGCTCTCCTCGCGGGCGAGCGCGTCGCGGCACATCAATTGGCCGAGCTCGATGAAGTCGGCCACCCGGCCCGCGCGCTCGAGCGACTGGTTGAGCGTGTCGGCCGCGCCGGGGATGTGCAGGTCCGACCAGAACTCCTCGCGCAGCGCCGCCAGCTCGCGCAGCGCCTGCTCCAGGCCCTCGCGGGTCCGGGCCATGCCGCAATAGTGCCACATGATGTGGCCGAGCTTCTTGTGGAAATAGCTGTCCGGCTTCTGGCCCTTGATCGCCAGCAGCCGACCCGTGATCGACCGCACGTTCTCCTCGGCCTGCGCGAACTCCGGGCCGTCCGGCTTGGGGCGGGAGCCGGGCGCCTGGGTGGCGAGATAGTCGCCGACCGTGTAGGGGATCACGAAGTAGCCGTCGGCCAGGCCCTGCATCAGGGCCGAGGCGCCGAGCCGGTTGGCGCCCTGGTCCGCGAAATTGGCCTCGCCCAGGACGAACAGGCCCGGGACGTTCGACATCAGGGTATAGTCCACCCAGAGGCCGCCCAGGGTGTAGTGCACC
>CAIWXW010000176.1 GCA_903916755.1 uncultured Opitutaceae bacterium
CCCGCGACGAAATCCCGAATCCCAACGCCCTGAAGATCGGCACCAAGCTCAACGGCAAGACGATGCAGGACTGGAGCACCGACGATATGATCTTCGACGTGCCCACCCTGATCGAATTTCTGAGCAGCAGCAAGACGCTGCTGCCCGGCACGGTCATCCTGACCGGCACACCGCAGGGCGTCGGCTTCGCGCAGAAGCCGCCGGTCTTCCTCAAGGCCGGCGACAGCGTCAGCATTGAGATCGAGAAGATCGGCACGCTGACCAATCCGGTCGTCGACGAGCGGGTCTGAGCCGCGCGCCCTTCGCCGCGACCTACCAGGTTTTCACTTCGAGGCCCGGCACGAGTGAAAAGTGGCGGTCGCGGCTGAGCACCGGTAGCCGGTGCTCGCGCGCGAGCGCGCAGATCCAGAGGTCGTTCTCGGGGATCGGCCGTCCCAGCGTTTTCAGCTCGTGGCGGAGCTGGGCGTAGATTCGCGTGGTCTTCTCGACGACGGGCAGCAAGTCGAAGTGGGGCAGGTTTTCTTCCAGCCACGCCTCGTAGGCGGATTGGTGACGCGAGCTCCGAATCCCGTAGCGATACTCCCCGAGCGCAATGACCGGCACCGAGAGGACGGGAGCGTCAGCCAGCTGCGAATCCAAGGCTTCGTCCCCATCGACCAGGGCGGAAAGGGCATTGGTGTCCAGAATCACTTCCATTCCTCCGGATCGACGCGGGAAAACTCGGCGTCGATGATTCGCTCGACCTTACGCGTTTCATTTCGGAGATGGCGCAATTGCCCGAAGCCCTTTCGCCACGCGGGCGAGGCCGGACCCACCGGCTGGCGGAGCTTCTCCACGATCGCCTCGTTGACCAGCGCTTTCACCGTCTTCCCCTGGGTGGCCGCGGAAGATTTCAGGCGCCGGTAAAGCAGGTCGGGAATCTCGAGGGTTGTTTTCAAAATAACCATAAAACCATATTTATGGTTCCAGTCAAGTCCGCTCATGCGAGCTTATGATAGCAACCCTTCCTCCCGTCCGGACCTTGAACGATTCCGGCGTTGTTCTGAGGTGGGGAAAGCTCATCGTCAGACCCACCCCATGAAACGCCTGCTCTTGCCCCTGTGGAGCGCGTGCGCGCTCCTTGCCGTCACTTCGCTGCACGCTGACATCCCGGCGGCTCCGGCGCCCTTCCCCCCCGCCGACCTCATGCGGATCGGCGTCTACTACTATCCCGAGGCCTGGCCGGAGAGCCAGTGGGCGCGCGACATCGCCAACATCAAGAAGATGCACCTCGAGTTCGTCCACATGGGCGAGTTCAGCTGGGCCTTTCTGGAGCCGACCGAGGGCCACTATGACTTCGGCTGGCTCGACCGCGCGGTGAAGCTCTGCGCCGACCAAGGGCTCAAGGTCATCCTCTGCACGCCCAGCCCGACCCCGCCGGTCTGGCTCAGCCAGGGCCATCCGGAAATCCTGATGGTCGACGCCGCCGGCCGGACCATGCTCCATGGCACGCGGCAGCAGGCCACGTGGAGTTCCGCGACCTATCGGAACTATGTCGGCAAGATCGACGCCGAGCTGGCCAGGCATTTCGGGCACAATCCCGCCGTCTGGGGCTGGCAGCTCGACAATGAGCTCAGCCACTATGGGAAGGAGCCGGATTTCAGCGAGGCCTCCCAGGTCAAGTTCCGGGCCTGGCTGAAGGCCAAGTACGCGACGATCGACGCCCTCAACCGCGACTGGGGCAATTCCTTCTGGTCCCAGATGTACCAGACCTTCGACCAGATCCGGCTGCCCAATCAGGCCGAGCTGGTCGCGCAGCTCAACCCGCATGCGGTCCTGGACGCGCAGCGCTGGTTCGCCGACGAGGCTGCGGACTACCTCCGGTTCCAGGCCGCGACCCTCCGGCAATACTGCGAGCCGCGCCAGTGGGTCACCACCAACTTCATGCACCTGTTCCCGATGGTCGATCCCGCGCGCTCGGCCCGGGACTTCGAGATCATCACCTGGACGCATTATCCCGCGCACGGGAACCTGAACGAGGGCCCCCTCGGCTTCCGCCTCGGGAGCGCCGCGGCCATGTCCTTCTACCATGACTATACCCGCACGCTGAACGGCAACGAGGGCCTGATGGAACTGCAGCCCGGCCAGGTCAACTGGGGGGACGTCAATCCGCAGCCCTACCCCGGCGCCGTCCACCTGTGGATCATGCGCGCCTTTGCGGCGGGCGCGAAGCTCGTCTGCTCCTACCGGTACCGCGAGGTGCTCTCCGGAGCGGAAATGTACCATTATGGCTTTGTCGGCACCGACGGCGTGACGCCGACCACCGGGGGCGAGCAGTACTCCCAGGCCGCGCAGGAAATGGAGCTGCTCCGCGCGCACTACCGGCCGGACGCCAAGATGCCCGCCGCCTATGCCGCGCGCCGCACCGCCATTCTCTACAGCATCGACAGCCGCTGGGACGTGGACAACCACAAGCAGAATGTCCGCTGGGACACGGTGGAGCACATGCTCCGCTACTACCGGGGCCTGAAGGAGCTCGGCTGCCCGGTGGACGTGATCACCGAGGACAAGGATTTCCGGGACTATCCCTTTCTCGTGGTGCCGGCGGACCAGCTGGTGGACGCCGACCTGGTCGAGCGCTGGCACGAGTACGCCCGCCACGGCGGCCACCTCATCATCACCTGCCGCACCGGCCAGAAGGACCGCCGCGGCCACCTGTGGGAGGGCCCCTGGGCGATGCCGATCCTCGACCTGATCGGCGCGAAGATCAAATTCTACGACACGCTCCCGGCTCCGGTCAGCGGAAAGGTCGAGGCCGATGGCCAGGCGCACGACTGGTTCTCCTGGGGCGAGGTGCTGGCGCCGGACGCGGGCACGACGCCCCTGGCGCGCTACTCCGACCAATACTATGCCGGCGGCGTGGCCGCGGTGACGCGCGCCCTGGGCGCGGGCACGGTGACGTACGTCGGCGTCGACACCCAGGACGGCGCCCTGGAGGCGCATCTGTTGCGCGGCGTCTTCGAGCGCGCGGGCGTCGCCGTGGAAAACTACGCGCCGGACTTCGTCGTGGATTGGCGCGACGGCTTCTGGGTCGCGACGAACTTCACGGAGAAGACGCAGCCGGCGCACGTGCCGGCGGGTACCGCGCCGCTGACGGGCACGGCGGCCGTTCCGACCGCCGGCGTCACCGTCTGGCAGGAGTAGCGCCCGGTCCCGGACCCGGGGCGGGCGCGGGCCGCGCGTGGCCGCCCTCGCTCAGGGTCGCCGGCCTGGGGGAGGCCCTAAGATCCGGCCCCGGGCCACGAAATAAAGCAGCCCCGTCAGCAGGGCGAACGGCACCAGCGAAAGGGCGTCGGCCTGCGGGCCATTGAAGAAGGGATTGTGGGCGGAGGCCCAGGCCGTGAGCGCCGTGTCGAAGGGCACGAGGGCGCCCGCCAGGAACGCGATCACGATCCCGGCGATCGCGCCCCCCGCGATATAGCCCGAAGCCAGGAGGACGCCCGGGCTTTTGTCCCCTTCGGCCACCAGCTGCTCCTCCGACAGGCCGGCGTGCAGCAGTTCCCGGCGGCGGCGCCAGTCGACCCAGCCCCGCACGAGCCCTCCGACCAGGATTGGCGTGGAGGAGGACAGGGGGAGATAAACGCCGACCGCAAACGCCAGCGAGGGTATCCCGGCCAGCTCAAGCGTGACGGCGATCATCACGCCCAGCAGCACGAGGGCCCAGGGCAGCTGGTGGCCCAGGATGCCCTTGATGATGTAGGAGATGAGCGTGGCCTTGGGCGCGTCAAATTTCCGGACCTCCGATCCGTCCGGACGAAGCGTGAACGTGCCGTTGATGCCCGGGTCGACGAACCAGACCGCGCGGCCGGAACCATCGACGAAGTATTCCCCGGCCGGGCCGCCGTCCAGGTCGGTCTTGTGCCAGACCCGGTAGGTCGCCGGATCGCCCGCGGCCTGCGGCCCGGTGAGGCGGCCCGCAGTCGTCAGTGCCGCCGCGTCCGTCCGCAGGCCAGCCGGCGCCACCCGCGCGATCGGGACATACACCGTGGCCGCGTCGTTCAGCTTCAACAGGATCGGGCCCAGCACGAGGGCCGAGGCGAACGAGCCAAAGAGGATGGCGATCTGCTGGTAGCGCGGCGTGGCGCCCAGCAGATACCCGGTCTTCAGGTCCTGCGAGGTGGCGCCGGCGTTGGTGGCCGCCACGCAGACGATCGCCCCGACCGACAGGGCGGTCACGTAAACCGCGCCGCCCGTCCAGCCGACGAGGAGAAAAATCAGGCAGGTGAGCAGCAGCGTCGCCACGGTCATGCCGGAAACCGGGTTCGAGGAGGTGCCAAGCTCCCCGGCGAGCCGGGAGGAGACGGTCACGAACAGGAATCCAAAAACCACGACGAGGAGCGCCCCCAGGAGGTTCATGTGCAGCGTCGGCACCGCCGTGATCCCGGCGATCAGGATGATGATGCCGATCCCGACGAACTTCATCGGCAGATCCCGGTCGGTCCGCTCGCGGCCGGCGCCCGCCCCGGCCAGGCCGAGATCGCCCAGGCCGGCCCGCAGCCCGTTCCAGATCGTGGGCAGGGAGCGCAGCAGGCTGATGATGCCGCCCGCCGCCACGGCCCCCGCGCCGATATAAAGGACATAGGCCCCGCGGATCTGGCCAGGGTCCATCGCCGAGATCGGGATCGTCCCCGGCGCAAGCGGCCCGACGATCTTGTCGCCGAAGAACTTGATCATCGGAATCAGCACGAGATAGGCGAGGACGCCTCCGGCGCACATGATCGAGCCGATCCGCGGGCCGATGATGTAGCCCACGCCCAGCAGTTCCGGGGAAATCTCCGCGCTGACCGAAGCGGACCGGAAGGGCGGGCCGAAGACCTTCTCCGGCACGTCGCGCCAGCCCTTGAACGCGATGTTCGCGATCTTGTAGAGGAGACCGAGACCGAAGCCGGCAAAGATCACCCTGCCGCCGGCGTCCGACGGTCCGCTGGCGGCCGTGAACTTGTGCTCCTCCCGCGTGGCCGGGGTCGCGGCGGCCCAGTCGGCCGGCCCCGCCCCCGCCACCAGCACCGCCGCGCAGGCGGTGCCCTCCGGGTATTTCAGGGTCGCGTGCTCCTTCACGATCAGCGCCCGGCGCAGTGGAATCATCATCAAGATGCCCAGGAAACCGCCGAGGACCGCGACCGTCATCACCCGGGTCAGCTCGAGATCGAAGCCGAGAATGAGGATCGCCGGCATCGTGACCCCCACGCCGAAGGCCAGGGATTCACCGGCGGAGCCGGCCGTCTGCGTGATGTTGTTCTCGAGGATGGTCGCGTCGCGCAGGCCGAACCTCGACAGGCCCCGGAAGAGGGCGAGCGAGATCACCGCCACGGGAATCGAGGCGCTGACCGTCAAACCGACCTTGAGCGCGAGATAAAGGGAGGACGCCCCGAAGACCACGCCGAGAATCGTGCCGGTGAGGACGGCGCGCACCGTCAACTCGCGCATGAAGGCCGCCGCCGGGATGAACGGCTCGGCCGGCCGCGGCGTCTCGACCTTCATGAGGACGCGGGGTTCAGCATGGAGAGCCCAAACGTGCTCCCGGCGCCGGGGCTGGCAACCGAAAATCCCGGGCCAGCCGCGGGAAAGTCCGTTTCCGCTTTCCGCCCTCCCCCTTTTCGCCTTTTAAGGACGCATGTCTTCCGTCACCTACGCCGCCGCCGTTGATCTGGGCGCCACCAGCGGGCGCGTCATCCTGGGGGCCTGGGCGAAAAACCGGCTCAAGCTCACGGAAGTGCACCGCTTCCCCAACACCTTTCGCACCCTGGGCGCAAATGACTACTGGGACCTTGGCACCCTGTGGCATGAGATCCAGACCGGCCTGCGCGCCGCGGCGGCCGCCCTGCCCCGGGGCGCCCGGCTGGCGTCGGTCGGGGTCGACACCTGGGGCGTGGACTATGTCCTGCTCAACGAGGCCGGCCGGCTGGTGTTTCCCGTCCATGCCTATCGCGACCCGCGCACCCAGGCCGGGCTGAAGCGGCTGGCCGGCACCCGGGCGGCCCTCGAACGGATCTATGCCGCCACGGGAGTGCCCAACGTCTTCTACAATACCTCGCTCCAGCTGGAGGAGGCCGTGGCCAGCTGTCCGGCGGTCGGCGACCTGGCGGCGCGCTGCCTCTTCCTGCCCGACTACTTCAACTACCTGCTCTCCGGCCGAATGGAGAACGAGCTTTCGATCGCCAGCACCTCCCAGCTGCTCGATGTCCATTCCACGGACTGGTCCCGCGCCGCGCTCGATTACTTCCACATCCCGCCGCAGTGGTTCAGCCGTCCCGTCAAGGCCGGCACCCGGCTCGGCCGAATCCGGGGGTTTCCCGAGCTCGCCGGCGCCCAGGTGGTCGCCGTCCCCGGCCATGACACCGCCTGCGCCTATGACGCCATGCCCGCCGCGCCCGACGGCACGGACCTCTTCATCAGTTCCGGCACGTGGTCGCTGGTGGGATTCGAGAGCAAGACGCCGGTCCTCGGGCCCGAGGCCCTCGCCGCCCGCGTCTCCAACGAGCGCATCGGCGACGGCCGCTACCGGCCGCTGACCAATGTCATCGGCCTCTGGCTCCTCGAGGGGATCATGAAGGACTTTCGTTCGCGGCCGCAGGACAACCGCGGCTGGGACACCCTGATCGCCGCCGCCGAAAAGCTGCCCGCCCCGCGGGAGCTGCTCGACGTGACCGACCCGGCGTTCGCCAACCCGCCCTCGATGAAGGCGGCGATCGACGCGCAGCTGCGCCGGCGGCGGCGCGAGCGGCCCAAGACCCTCGCCGGCTACACCCGGCTGATCTGCGACTCGCTGGGCCGGGGCCACGCCGAGGCCAAGGAGGCCTTCGAGCGGATGACCGGCCGGAAGTTCAACCGGATCCTGATGGTCGGCGGCGGCTCGCGCAACCGGCTCCTCTGCCAGGCGACGGCCGACGCGGCCGGCGTGCCGGTGGCCAGCTTCAGCCTCGAGGGCACCGCGGTCGGCAACATCGCCAGCCAGCTGATTGCGCTCCGCGTGGTGAAGGACCTCCGCACGTTTCGCGCCCTGCTGGGCGCGGACCTCCGGCAGAAGGTCTATTCGCCCGGGCGCGGGTGATCACCAGATCACGACCCGGTCGGCGTCTGACCGGCGCATGAAGGCGCCCTCGGGCACGTCGAAGGCCTGGGCAAATTCCGGCAGGTTGGAGAGAGGTCCGTCGCCCCGGAAGCGCGGCGGCGAATGCGGGTCGGTGTTGACCTGCAGACGCAGCGCTTCGGGCCGGATGTTTTCACGCCAGACGGTGGCAAAACTGAGAAAAAACCGCTGTTCCGGGGTGAAGCCGCCGATCTTCTTCCGCGGCTTGCCGGCCAGGGCCTTCTGGAGCGCGGCATAGGCGATCTTCACGCCGCCCAGGTCGGCGATGTTCTCGCCCTGGGTCAGTTCGCCATTCACGTGCAGGTCACCCTCCACGACATACCCGTTGAACTGGCGGACGATCCCGGCGGCCAGGGCCTTGAAGCGGGCGGCGCTGGCGGGCGTCCACCAGTCCGCCAGGTTGCCGTGCAGGTCGAACTGCCGGCCCTGGTCGTCGAACCCGTGGGTCATCTCGTGGCCGATCACGGCGCCGATGCCGCCATAGTTGACCGCATCGTCCGCCTTCGGATCGAAGAAGGGCGGCTGCAGGATGCCGGCCGGGAACACGATTTCGTTCATGCTCGGGTCGTAGTAGGCGTTCACCGTCGGCGGCGTCATCTGCCATTCCGTGCGGTCGACCGGATGCCCGATCTTGAGGAGGTCGCGCCGGACGTTGAATTCCTCGGCGCGAAAGACGTTCAGGACATAGGGGCCGCGATTGATCTCGAGCTTGCTGTAATCCTTCCACTTGTCCGGGTAGCCGACCTTCACCCCGAGGGCATCGAGCTTCGTGATCGCGGCGGCCCGGGTGGCGTCATCCATCCAGGCGACCGCCGCGATCCGGTCCCGCAGGGACGCGCGCAGGTTGCCGATCAGGCTCAGCATCCGGGCCTTGGCCCGCGGCGGAAAATATTCGGCCACGTAGAGCTGGCCGAGCGCCTCGCCGATCGAGCCGTCGACCGTGTTCAGGACGCGCTTCCAGCGCTCCCGCAGTTCGGGCGTGCCGGTGAGCGCCCGCCCATAGAAGGCGAAGTTCTCCTTCACGAAGGACTCGCTCAGGTAGGGCGCGGCGGCGTGCAGGAGGTGCCAGTGGAGGTAGGTGCGCCAGTCCGCCGCCGGGGTGCCGGCGAGCAGCTGGTCGAAGGCGCGGAAGAAGTCGGGCTGGCCCAGGTCGATGTCCGGCGGAACCCCGACGCCCAGCCCCGCGAAGTACGCCGGCCAGTCGAAGTGCGGCGTGAGCGCGCGGGCTCCGGCCAGCGGCATCTTGTGGTAGTTCGCCACCGGATCGCGCAGGTCGACGTTCGTCTTCGATGCCTGGGCCAGCGCCGTCTCCAGCCTCATGATCGTCGCGGCGCCCGCCTGGGCGTCCGCCGGCTTGGCACCGGCCAGGACCAGCATCCGGCCGATGTGCGCGATATAGAGAGCGCGGATCTGCACCGACTTCGCGTCGGTGCGGAAATAGTAGTCCCGGTCCGGGAGGCCGAGGCCGCTCTGGCCGCCGCCGGCGATCATCATGGCGCTGTTCTTCGGATCCTGCTCGGAGGAGAAGCTGAAGCCCGCATCCACGCCGATCCGGTGGAGGTGCGCGATGGCGGCGGTCACGTCCGCCGGCGTCTGCACCGCCGCCACCCGGGCGAATTCATCCCGCAGCGGCGCGATGCCGGCCGCGTCGATCGCCCCCAGGTCCATCCCGCTCGCGTAGAAGTCGCCGACCTCCCGCTGGATCGCGGTCGGCTTCTCCGCCTGGGAGGCGTTCTCGAGGATCGTGTGCAGCGCGTCCTGGTTGCGGTCGATCACCTCGTTGAACGAGCCGAAGGAGCTGTAGGAGGGAGGGATGGCGTGCGTCGCGAGCCAGCGGCCGTTCGCGTAACGGTAGAAGTCGTCACCCGGCTTGACCGTCTGGTCGAAGTTGGCGGGATTGATGTCGGCCCGCGCGGCCGCGAGCCCCGCCACCGCCGTCAGAACGGCCAGAAAATGAATGCGCATGGCATAATGGTCCGCGCGCGGCGGCCACCGCGCAAGTCGGATTCAGGGATTGTGCTTCCAGCCGCCGAGCACCGCCACGGCATCGGACAGGGACGCCGCTTCGCCGGCCGTCAGCTGGCGGGA
>CAIWXW010000177.1 GCA_903916755.1 uncultured Opitutaceae bacterium
CCGCCGAGCCGGGCCTTCCCTCCGCCAGGGATGGACAACCAGCGTCAGTCGTATCAACATCAACCAACCATCCAGACCGACTCTGAGGGTGGCTCGAAAAGGTGGATCCGCTCAACATGCTGGAAGCTGATTCCACCGCATTTCGGAATGTGAACGCTAAGGAGCATCGGGCGAGGGCGTGGCTGTCAGGGGTGCGGTTGATTAGACGCGCTCCACCCGCCGCTGTTGCCGGCATTCGTCCTGCCAATCGAGCATCCTGCCCCGGCGGCGGCCAGTGGCCCGGGTCAGGGCGCCGCCGCCGCCAGCGCCGCCCGGCGACGCAATTGCCCGCAGGCCGCATCGATGTCGCGCCCCCGCGGTCGCCGGAAATGGGCCACCACCCGGCGCGCGCGCAGCTCGGCCAGGAACGCCCCGGCCGCGGCGTCGGAGGAGGCGGCGTAGGTGGCGCCGCGCAGGCTGAGCCCGGTGGGATTGTAGCGGAGCAGGTTCACATGCATGGTCCGGCCGCGGAGCAGGTCCGCCAGCTGGCGCGCCTGCGCGGGGGAGTCGTTGACCTCCCGGAGCAGGCAGTACTGGATCGTCACCGGACGGCCGGAGCTCGCCTGGTAGCGGTCCGCCGCCGCCAGGATCTCCCCGACCCCGAACCGTCGGCCCATCGGCAGGAGCTGAGCGCGCGTGGCGTCGTCCGGGGCGTGCAGCGAGACGGCGAGATGCACGCCGAGCCGGGCGGCGGCGAGCGCGTCAATGCCGGGCACGATGCCCACCGTGGAGACGGTGATCTGGCGCGAACCGAGGGCCCCGAGGGCGTTGCTCGCCATGCGCTCGACCGCAACGACCACCGCGTCGAGATTGAGCAGCGGCTCGCCCATCCCCATGAAAACCAGCGTCTGCAGGCGCCGGCCGACCGCCCCGGCCTCGGCCCGCAGGGCGAGGAACTGCTCGACCATCTCACCCGCGGTCAGATTCCGCTCGAAGCCGGTCTTGGTCGTGGCGCAGAAATCACAGCCCATGGCGCAGCCCACCTGGGAGGAGACACAGCCGGCGGCCCGGTCCGGCCGGTAGTCGGGCATCAGCACCGATTCAACGGTCCGTCCGTCGCCCAGGCGCAGCAGCAGCTTGGTGGTCAGGTCCTCGGCCACCTGGCGCGCGGCCAAGGTCGCCAGCGGCGCGTGCAGCGCGCGCAGCTTTGCCGCGAGGCCGGCCGGCCAGGGCGCCTGGCCCGGGGCGACCTGGCCCCCGGACGCATAAAAGCCGCGCAGCACGCGGGCGGCGTGCCCGGGCTTGAAGCCCCAGTCCGCGAGCTGCGCCGCCAGCTCGTCGGGAGCGAAGGATGCCAGGGAGCGCACGTCAGTTGCCCCCCTGCTCATCCTTCATCGAGAACTCCGTCTGGTTGTCATCGCCGCGCTTGTCCGGACGCACGCCGATCGAGGCGGTGTGGTGCACGACGTCGAGGGCCGCCTGGTCGAGCTCGGCATTGCCCGAGGAGCGGAGGATGCGGACGTTGGAGATGGCCCCGTTGGCCGCGACATAGAAGCCCACCTTGACCGAGAGGTCGGAGCTGATGTCCGTCGGCTTGGAATTCTCGAAGTTGCGCTTCAATTCCTGCAGCAGCTCGGCGAAATAGGCGCCGAGCAAATCGGCCTGCTCGCGGGTCAGGGCCTTGCCGCCGGCGCCGCCGGTCTTGTTGGCGACCGAGCCGCCGACCACGCCGCCGCTGATGCCCATGCTTTCCTTGGCCCCCCGCGTGCCGGCGGGATGCTGCTTGCGGAAGTCCGCCTCGCTCATGAGCCGGCGCTTTTCCGCGGCGTCGCGCGCCTTCTTGTCCTTGGCCTCGATCCGGGTGGCAACCCGGCTGGCCGTGCGCTTCACCGTCCGCGAAAAGTCCGGGACCTTCTCCGCCGGCTTGGGCGGCGCCTTGGCGGGGACGGGAGCGGGGACCGGCGCGGGCGCCGGGGCCGGCACGGGCAGCGCCTCCGCGACCGGCGGCGCGACCTCCGGCGCGGGCGGCTCCGGCGCGGGGGGCGCCGGCATCGCCGGCAAGTCGAGCTTGATCCCGGTCGGCGAGCCCAGGGCGGGCGCCGCCGTGGCGGCGTAGTTCGTCCCTTCGCCCGCCACGAGCTCGAAGGTCTTCGGCTCCGGCGCCGGCGCGTTGAGCGTGTAGGTCAGCAGCAGGATCAGCGCGATGATGGCGGCGTGCAGCAGCGCCGACAGGAGGTAGGCCGCGGGCGATTGTCCGTGCGTGGACGCGCTCACGGTCAATCCTCGGCCTGGGTGTCGAAGGTGATCTGCGAGAAGCCGGCCTTCTTCAGTTCGTCCATCAGCTGGATCACGCGCTCATAGCGGACACTCCCGTCGCCGCGGATCCGCACCACGGTCTTCGCCGCCTCGGGCGCCAGGCCCTGCAGCTTGTCGCGGAGGTCGCGCAGCGCGAGCGGCGCGGGATTGGTGTCCACGTAGAATCCGTCAGCCCGGATCGTGATCGCGACATAGTGGCTCGCGTCGGACTTCTTCTGCGGGCTGCGGGACTCGACCGGGAGGTTGACCGGGATCGTCTGCTCCTGCTTGGAGGACGAGGTCGTGAGCATGAAAATGATCAGGAGCATGAACCCGAGATCGATCAGGTTCGTGACGTTCAGCTCCGCGATCGGATGCGTCTGGCGCTTGGTGCGAAAGGTCCGGGCCATGCTGCGTTCCTCGGGCGGGGCCGCCTAGCCGCGGAGCGCGCGGTCGGCGTCAGGGGACGGGCTCACGTCGGACTCCAGCTCGATGCGGTCGGCGAGCGAGCTCGCGAAGTTTTCCAGCTCGGTCGTCATGATCCGGGTGCGGGCCAGGAGGTAGTTGTAGCCGAAGACGGACGGGATGGCCACGACCAGGCCCATGATCGTCGCCAGGAGCGCGCCGGAAACGCCGGGGGCCAGCGTCTGGATGCTGGCGGTTTGCTGCAGCGCCACCTCGCTGAAGGATTCCATCACGCCCCAGACGGTGCCGAGGAGGCCGAGGAACGGCGCTCCCGAGACGATGCTGGCGAGGAAGATCATGCTCGACTCGTAGCGCAGCGTCTGGCGCGCGAGCGCGCGCTGGATCGCGTTCTCGGCGTGGCCCAGCCGGAACTGCAGGCTATCGATCCCCTTTTCGCGTCCGATCGCCGCGGCGTGCTTGTAGGCCTCGGAGGCCTCCGCGAACAGGTCGGCGTAGGGAATGCCGCGCCGGCTGCGCAGCGACTCCGGGAGGTCGAAGAGGTTGCGCTCGTCCCGCAGCCGCTGGTCGAACGCGTGGTTCAGCCGGCGGAGGTTGCCCAGCTCGCTGCGCTTGCCGATCATGACGGCCCACGCGATGATGCTGGCGACGCCGAGGCCGAGGATGATCGCCTGGTCCTCGATGTCGCAGCGGAGAAAAACCGTAACCGGGTTGGCGGTGGCGAGGAGGGGGACGAGGTGCGGGGCGAGCATGGAAATCGTGGGCCCGATTCTTCGCGGCGGCCGGAGGGCCGTCGAGAAGATTGCGGCGCCGCGGGGCGTTTTGGTTCTTGATCATCCGGCGCGGCCCGTGGGGTACTGGCGCGGCCGCCATGGACCCCCGCCTCCGCCTGTTGCGCGCACTGGACGCGCTCCCCAACCCCCTCGCTGACCGCCACGCCTTCGTCGGCTTCGACGGCTTCGTCGACACCGTGGTCTCGCCGGTGGCGCGGCGCGACGGGCCCGGGGAAGCCTTCACGCCCTTTGGCGGCATTGCGGAGTTCGGGCAGCAGGTGCTCGCGGCCGCGGGCAAGAGCGCCAACTTCGAATTCCATCCGCGCCAGGAGAAGATGGGCGGCAACGGCCCCATCCTGGCCGGCGCCCTCCTCGCCCTCGGTGCGCGGCTGACCTGTATCGGGCCCTTCGGCCGGCCCGCCCCCCACCCGGCCTTCGGCGCGCTCGCCCGGCAGGCGGAGCTCGTCTCGCTGGGCGAGCCCGCCCGCACGACCGCGGTCGAATTCCCGGACGGCAAGCTGATGCTCGGGATCATGCGCGGCTTCGACGACATCACCCCGGCGGCGCTCGAGGCCGCCCTCCCCGGCGGCCGGTATCGGGCGGCCGTCGACGCCGCGGACCTGGTCGTCCTGGGGAACTGGACCATGCTGCCGCACATGACGGCGATCTACGCCGACTTCACGGAACGGCTGCTGCCGGGGCTCCCGCCGCGGCCCGACCGGATCTTCTTTTTCGACCTGGCCGATCCGGAGAAACGGTCCCTCGCCGACCTGCGGGCCGCCCTCGGCGCCCTGGCCCGCTTCGCCCCTTTCGGCCGCGTCACCCTCGGCCTCAACCTGAAGGAAGCCCAGCAGGTGCTCCGGGCCGTGGACCTCGGCGAAGAGCCCGAAACCCCCGCCGGCCTGCGGGCGGCCGCCGGAAAGATTCGCGGGCGTCTCGGCGTGGCCCTGGTGGCGATTCACCGCGCCGTCGGCGGCGCCTGCGCCTCCGCCGACGGCTCATGGTGGCGTCCGGGCCGGCCCACGGCGACGCCGCGCATCAGCACCGGCGCCGGGGATCATTTCAACGCCGGCTTTGCGGCCGGGCAGCTGCTGGGCCTCGATGCGGAAGCCTGCCTCACGCTGGGCCTGGAGGCCGGCGCCTATTATGTGCGGATGGCCGGCAGCCCGAACCGGTCCGAGTTGGCCGCGTTTATCCGGAAAAGCGACGCCGCGGCGGACCTCAAGCCCTAAGGTCGCCAGCCGGCGTTGCCTCCATTTTTGTTGATGAACCCTCCCTCCCCGCGCCACACTCGCCCCATGCCCCTCAAACAGCTGCCCGCCGGCAAGATGATCTCCTTCGAGGGTTCCGAAGGCAGCGGAAAGTCGACGCAGATCGCGCGCCTGGCCGCCCAGCTGCAGAAACGGGGTCTCGACGTCGTCAGCGTGCGGGAACCGGGAGGCACCGAGATTGGCGAGCAGATCCGCAACATCATCGTCCACAACTCGAAGGGCGACGAGATGTGCGCCGAGACCGAATTGCTCCTCTTCACCGCCGCGCGGGCTCAGCTGGTCCGCGAAGTCATCGCCCCGGCCCTCGTGCGGGGCGCGGTGGTCCTCAGCGATCGTTTCCTCGACTCATCCACCGTCTACCAGGGCATCGGCCGCAACCTCGCCCTCGACCCGGTCCATCAGATCAACCGCTTCGCCGTGGGCAACGTCATGCCCGACCTGACCCTCGTCATCGACGTGCCGATGGAGGTGAGCCTCGCCCGCATCCGTCAGCGCGCGACCGACGTGCCGGACCGGATGGAGCGCGAGACCATCGGCTTCTACAAGAAGATCCGCGAAGGCTACCTCCTCCTGGCCAAGGGCATGCCCGAGCGCCTGGCCGTCATCGACGGAACCAAGTCCGAGGCGATCATCGAGAAGAAGATCTGGGCCCACGTGCAGAAGCTGCTCAAGTGAGCTGGCCGGCCTCGCTCGCGGGCTCCCCCGCCATCGCGGTCATCGAGCGCGCGATCAGCCGCAACCGGCTGGCGCACAGCATCCTCCTGCATGGCGACGACGGGGAGACGCTCGGAGCCATCGCGCTCGCGATCGCCGACCGGCTCCTCAATCCCCCCGGCGCCGCCGGCCGCCGGGATGTCGCCGCGGGCCACCATCCCGACTGCTTTCATCTGCGGCCGGTCGGCAAGATGCGCGTCATCACCGCCGACGGCACCCGCGAACTGATCGCCGGCGTGCAGATGACGCCGAGCGTGGGCGCATGGAAGGTGGCCATCATCCATGACGCCGACCGGATGAACGCGCACGCCGCCAATATCTTCCTGAAGACCCTGGAGGAGCCGCCGGCGCGCACCGTGCTTCTCCTCCTGACGACCCACCCCTACGTCCTCCTGCCCACCATCCGGAGCCGCTGCCTGCATTTCCGCTTTCCCTCCGCGACCCTCGGGGGCAGCAGCGCCGTGGCGGCGGAGGGCTGGGGCGCCTGGCTGGATGACTACGCCGCCTGGCTGGGCCGGTTGGTCGAGGGCGGGGCCGCCAAAGGCGCCGCCGCCGACTACGTCATGACCCTGTATGGCCTCGTGGCCCGGTTCGGCGCCATCCTCGACCAGGCGGTGGCCCGGTCCTGGGAAAGCCAGAAGGCCGCGCTGCCGCCGGACCTGGAGGAGGACGAGCAGGTCGCCATCGAGACCGGACTGCTGAACGGCTGGCGAACGCGGCTGTTCGCCGAGATCGAGCATGCCACCCGCGCCTTCGCCCGCCCCCGCTTCAGCGGCGAGGAGCCGGCGGGCCAGCGCGCCTTCGCCGCCGCGATCGAGCGGCTCGAGCATGTGGTCCGGCTCCTTCGGCTCAACCTGAACGAATCGGCGGCGCTGGAGGACTTCCTCCTGGGTTCGCTGCGGCTCTGGTCGCGGCCAGCGCGGCGCTAGGTGTCCGGATTGCGGTCATGGCCCGCCACCTGCTTCGACAGGGGCCGGCCAAGACCCACCTTGGACCCCTGTTTCGTCGAATGACCCAGACGCCTTCCACATCCTCCATTGGACCAATATCTTCTGAATCGGCGCCGCGCGACGTTCCGGCGCTCGAGGCCGAGCTGGTGCGGATGCAGCGCAGCCTGGCCGCGCGCGTGGCGGCCCGGACCGCGGCCCTCCGCCTGACCAACGAGAAGCTTTATAATGAGATCCTGGAGCGCCGGAAAGCGGAACGCGCGCTGCGCGCGACGGAGCGCAAATACCGGGGTTTCTTTGAGAACTCGATCGAAGGTGCCTACCAGAGCACGGCCGAGGGCCAGTACCTCAACGTCAACCCCGCCCTGGCCCGGCTCTATGGCTATGCGACCACGGCGGAGATGATGGCGGCCGTCGGCAACATCGCGCGCGACGTCTATGCCGATCCGGAGATGCGCCTGCGCTTCCAGGAGATGATCGAACGCGACGGGAAGGTCCGGAATCTCGAGTACCAGGTCCGCCAGCGCACCGGCGAGATCCTGTGGATTTCCGAGAGCGCGCGGGTGGTGCGCAACCGCAGCGGCAAGATCGTCTGCTACGAGGGCACGATCCGGGACATCACGGCGCGCAAGCGGGCGGAGGACGAGGCCGCGCGGCTCCGCCAGCAGATGCTCCAGCTGCAGAAAATGGATGCCATCGGCACCCTCGCCTCCGGCATCGCGCACGACTTCAACAACATCCTCGGGGGGATCATGGGCTATGTTGAACTGGCCCAGGACGACCTGCCGCCCGGCTCGGGGGCGGAATCCCACCTCAAGGAAGTCTGGAAGGCGATCCACCGCGCGAAGCAGCTGGTCCGGCAGATCCTCGCCTTCAGCCGCGAGGCGGCGCCCGAGCGCCGCAAGGTGCGCCTGGCCATGCTGGTCAGCGAGGCGACCCGCCTCCTGCGCGCGACCATTCCGGCCACGGTCGCGATCGAGGAGGAAATCCTGACCGAGACCGACGAGATCATCGCCGATCCCGCCCAGATCCACCAGGTGCTGGTCAACCTCGGCACCAACGCGAGCCACGCCATGAGCGGCCGGGCCGGCCGCCTCCTGCTGCGCCTGGAACACGCCGCGATCGGCGGGAAAAAGCCGGCGCTCAAGCTGAGCGTCCGCGACACCGGCCATGGCATCCCCCCGGACATCCTGCAGCGGATCTTCGAGCCGTTCTTCACCACCAAGGGCGTGCATGAGGGCACCGGCCTCGGCCTTTCGGTCGTGCACGGCATCGTCAAGAGCCACGGCGGCGAGATCCGGGTCGAGAGCACGCCCGGTGCCGGCACCACCTTCATGATTTTCCTGCCGCTCGCGCTCGAGGCGCCGCAGTAGGCCGGCCCCCCCTCCCCCCCGACCCCTATGGCACATATTCTGGTCATCGAAGACGACGAACACATGCGGGGGTCCCTCGCGCAGACGCTCGAACGGCTGGGTCACCGGGTCACGACGGCCGTCGATGGCAAGGTCGGGGTCGCGAGCGCCGCGGTCGCCCCGCCCGACCTGGTCATCACGGACCTGATCATGCCGGAGAAGGAGGGCCTGGAGACCATCATGGAGCTGCGCCAGCACCAGCCATCGATCCGGATCATCGCCATGTCCGGGGGCGGGCGGCTGAGCAACGAGGACTACCTGCACCTGGCCAAGCGCTTCGGCGCCCAGTTCACCCTGGCCAAGCCTTTCACCCGCGATGAGCTGAAGGCCGTCCTGGCGCAGGCGCTCGCTTCCTAGGCCAGCACCCGCCGGACGAACTCGGCGCGCGCGTCCATGTGCGGGTTGTGGCCGGCCCCGGCGATCGTCTCGATCCGCGCGGCGGGAAAGTGCGCGAGGATCCCCGCGTGGTCGGCCGGCCGCACATAGGCGGACTGGCCCCCGATGATGAAGAGCGCGGGGCCGGCAAACCGCTCGCCCGGCGCGAGGGAATTTTTCTCGAGGTCCGGCAGCGCCGCCGTCAGGGCGGGCAGGTTGATGCTCCACCGCCAGCGGCCGTCCGGCTGGCTCGCGAGGTTGGTCGTGATGAACTTGCGCATCGCCCAGTCGGCCACCCCGGCCTCGAGGCGGCGCTCCGCCTCCGCCCGCGAGGGCAGACCGGCGAGGTCGAGCCCGTTCATCGCCACGAATTCCGCCCGCTGCCGGCCGCCCCAGGCATAGTCCCGGGGCGCGATGTCAACCACGATGAGCCGCTCGATGCGCCCGGGCTGGTGGCAGGCCAGCCGCATGGCGACCTTACCCCCCAGGCTGTGCCCCAGGAGGGTCACCGGGCCGAGCGCCTGGGCGTCCAGCCAATCGGCGACGTCCCCCTCCATCGCCGCGAAGCCCGCCTCGTCCCCGTGCGGCGACTCCCCGTGATTGCGCAGGTCCAGGGCCCGCACGTGATAGCGGGCCGCGAGATCCCGGCCGGCCGTCTGCCAGTTGCGGGACGACCCGAGGATCCCGTGGAGGATGATGAGCGGGGGGAGGCCGGCGCCGCCGAGGTCGCGATGGAAGAGCACCATGGAGCCGGGGAGTAAATTCAGGTCCGGACTGGGCCGCAACTCCGGGAACGGGCGGGCGGCCGAGTCCGGTCTTGATCCACCGGCCCGCCGGCTCCTGACTGCTGGCTCCCGATGCCCGAAGCCCCGCTCACCCCGATGATGCAGCAGTATTTCGAGGTGAAACGCGGGCTGCCGCGCGATGCGCTGCTGCTGTTCAGGCTGGGCGATTTCTACGAGCTGTTCTTCGAGGACGCGGAGGTCGCCTCGCGGATCCTGGGCCTGACGCTCACGGCCCGCCATGGCCAGCCGATGGCGGGCCTGCCCTTCCATGCCGCCGACAACTATGTCCGCCGCCTCCTGGCGGCGGGCAAGAAGGTGGCCATCTGCGACCAGCAGGAGGCGGCCAAGCCCGGCAAGCTGGTCAAGCGCCAGCTGACGCGGATCCTCAGCCCCGGGACGCTCCTCGCGTCCACCCAGATCGAGGCGGAGCGCAACCACTACCTGGCGGCCGTGGCGCTGGACAGCCGCGGGCTGCACGCCGCCTGGCTCGACCTCTCGACCGGGGAATTCCGGGTCGCGACCGATCCGCGGATCGAGAACCTTCTGCCGATCCTGACGGCCCTCGATCCGGCCGAGATCCTGGTGGCCGAGGGCGAGCTCGCGCGCTGGCAGGGCGCGCCGCACGAGGAGAGCGGACGGCACGCCCTCCACGCCTTCTGCGCGCGCCCGCTCTGCTCGGAACTGGCGGCCTACCACTTCGAGACGGCGACCGGGGCCAAGACGGTGATGGATGCCCTCGGCGTCCTTAACCTCCAGGGCTTCGGGCTCGGCCACGACCATCCCGGGCTCGGGCCGGCGGGGGCCCTCGTCCACTACGCGGCCGAGAACCTCTGCGCCAAGCCCGAGAACCTGCGCGCGGTGCAGGAGTACCGCAGCGCCCGCACGCTGCTCCTCGATCCGGCGACCCTGCGCAATCTCGAGATCTTCGCCTCCAGCCGGGGGACGCGCGAGGGCTCGCTCCTCGGCGCGGTCAACCGCACCGCCTCGAGCGCGGGCGCCCGCCTCCTCGAGCGCTGGCTGGCCGCCCCGGGCCTCGACCTGGACGAGATCCGGGGCCGCCAGGCGATCGTCGGCGAGCTGCTGGCCCAACCGATCAGGCTCGCGGCGCTGCGCGAGCGGCTGGGCCAGGTCCGCGACATCCCGCGGATCCTGGGCCGGCTGCAGAACCGACTGCGCAATCCCCGGGAGCTGGGCGGGATCCGCGACACGCTGGCCCAGCTCCCCCAGATCCGCGCCGAGCTCGAGGGGTTCGGCCCGGGCAACCGGCTCTCCGCCCTCCGCGCGCGCCTGCCGGAATTCCCGGAGCTGCGCGCGCTGCTGCCGCGCGCCCTGGCCGACGAGCTGCCCGCGGACCTGAAGGACGGCGGGTACATCCGCGCCGGGTACGACGCGGAGCTCGACCGCCTGCGCGACCTCACCTCCGGCAACAAGACCTGGCTGTCGGAGCTCGAGCGCGGCGAGCAGGAGCGCACCGGCATCCGCAGCCTCAAGGTCAAGTTCACCTCGAACTTCGGGTACTATATCGAGGTGACCAAGGCCAACCTGCACCTGGTGCCGGCCGACTACGTGCGCCGCCAGACCACCGTCGGCGGCGAGCGCTACATCACCGAGGCGCTCCGCCAGAAGGAGAAGGAGATCTTCCACGCGGAGGAGAATGCGCTCGCCCGCGAACGCGAGCTGTTCCAGGACCTGATCGCCACCGTGCTGGCCGAGGCGGCGCCCCTGGCCGCGGCGGCGGACGCCCTGGCGGAACTCGACGTGCTGGCCGGCTGGGCCGTCCTCGCCCGGGAATTCGGCTACTGCCGCCCCGAGCTGGACGAGGGCGAGGTCCTGGAGATCCTCGATGGCCGCCACCCCGTGGTCGAGCAGATGCTCCAGGCCCCCGAGGCGCGGTCCACGGGCGGCCGCGGCTTTGTCCCGAACGACGTCCTCCTGGCCTGCGACGACGCCCAGATCGCGCTCGTGACCGGCCCCAACATGGCGGGCAAGTCGACCTACATCCGCCAGGTGGCCCTCATCACGCTCCTGGCCCAGGTCGGCTGCTGGGTGCCGGCGCGCAGCTGCCGGGTGGGCCTGGTCGACCGGATCTTCTCCCGGGTGGGCGCCAGTGACGACCTGGCCCGCGGCAACTCGACGTTTATGGTCGAGATGAACGAGACGGCGAACATCCTCAACAACGCGACTGACCGCTCGCTCATCATCCTCGACGAGGTGGGCCGCGGGACGTCGACCTACGACGGACTGAGCATCGCCTGGGCGGTGGTCGAGCATCTGCACCGCGGGCCCGAACGCGGTCCCCGCACCCTCTTCGCGACCCACTACCAGGAATTGACCCAACTCGCGAAGCACCTGCCGCGCCTGCGCAATTTCTCGGTCAGCGTGAAGGAATGGAATGACGAGATCGTCTTTGTCCGGCGCGTGGTCCCCGGCGCGGCCGACCGCAGCTATGGCATCCAGGTGGCGCGGCTGGCGGGGCTGCCCCGCAGCGTGATCGAGCGGGCGCGCACGATCCTGGCGGACCTGGAGGGCGAGGAAGCCGCCGTCGCCGTGCCGGCCCGGGTCCCGGCGGTCCGGCCGAAGCGGAAGGTCACCGTGGCCGCCGCCGGCGACGACGCGCAGCTCGACCTCCTATAGGTAGGCGGTGAACTCCGGCGGCAGCGGCGCCGTCGCGGCAAAGGCGTGGTCCTTGCCCCCGAAGCGGTAGGTGAAGCTGGTCTCGAGCGAATGCAGAAAGAGCCGCTTGTTGCGCGATGCCTTGGCGAATTCCCGGTTGAGCCGGAATTCCCCGTAGGTCTGGTCGCCCACGATCGGCAGCCGGCGCCGCGCGCACTGGACGCGGAGCTGGTGGCTGCGCCCGGTCTGCGGCTCGAGCCGCAGGAGCGAGAGCGGCGGCTCGCCCCGCGCCGAGCGCACCAGGCGCATCCGGCACTCCGCGAGGACTCCGCCCCCGGCATTGCTGCGGATCTGCCCGCCGCGCTTTTCAATGGTGAGCCGGTCGCGCCAGGACTGGGTCGGCTCCCGCGGCACGCCGAAGACCAGGGCCTGGTAGACCTTGCGCACCTCCCGCTGCTTGAACTCCGCCTTGACCGCCGCCGCCAGGACCTCGGTCGCGGCGGCGAGGATCACCCCTGAGGTGGCGGAATCGAGCCGGTTCAGCAGCCACAGCCGGCGCGGCGTGCCGTCGGCGGCCGCCCATTGGAAGCATTCGCGGTCGAGGTCGTAGGGCGCCTGGAGCACCGCCTTGGCCTGGTCGCGATCGGTGTTGGGATGCGAGAGAACGCCGACCGGCTTGAGCAGCGCGACCAGGCCGTTCGCGTCGCGGGCCAGCACCTTCACGCCGGTTCCGAGCGGCAGGCCCGCCCAGAAGCTTTCGGGTGAGCCGCTCACTGATAGTAGAACGTGAACGTCATGTCCTGCGACTGGCCGAGGAGCGCGATCATGTCGGCCGTCCATTCCCCGTAGGGGGACCGGTTGGTGATCGCGGCGACGCAGGCGGCGCGGCCATGTTCGTTCGAGGTGCCGCTGACCTCGATGATTGTCGCGACCCTGCCCTTGGAATCGAGGGTGAATCTTACCGTGACCAGGGTGCCAGAAGGCGGGTAGGCCTGGCTCACCTCCAGGATCTTGTCCCATTCGATCTGCACGCTCTCGATCAGGCGCTGGAGGTACTCGCCGTAGCTGCTCCAGCGGGCGTCGACCGCCATGGCCCCGATGTTCTGCGTGCCAAACTTGTTTTCCGTGAAGATCGCGGGGCGAACGTGCTGCTGCAGCGTCTTGCGCGGCTGCGGGTGGCGCGGATCGATCCGGGGCGTCGTGCCCGCGGCGTCCTGGGCGACCGGGACGTTCTTCGCGCCCTTCACCTCCTGCTGGATCGGCTTCACGTTGTCCGAGTCCTTGGACAGGGCGGTGCCGTAGCCGTCGGGGTTCTTCCCCTGGGTCTTGTCGGTCCCGGCGAGCGGCTTCTGCTCCTGCTTGGGCGGGGTGATCGCCGCCTTGGGCGGGGTCACCGACGCGGGCGCGACCGGCGCCTGCGCCTGCTGCTTCTCCAGGGTGCCATTCACGATCTGGGTCGTCTTGATCTCCTTCTGGCCCTCAATCGCCGGCATGTCGTTCTGGCCTTTCGGCGTGGGCTTCTCCTGCGCGACCGTCTGGTTCTGCGCCGCAAAGTTGGTGGTGTTGGTCGGAACGTTGTTGTTCGCGTTCGGATTGGCCTCGACGAACTTCTTCGGCGGCGGCGGGACCGGCTTGCGGGGCACCGGCGGGGCGAGCTGGATCTGGAACTGGCGCGGGGGGGGCGGCCGGCGCGGGATCGGGTGCCCCTTCTGGTTCTTCAGCACCTGCGGCACGAGGAGGAGCAGCAGGAGGTGAAAGAGGATGATCCCGGTGACCCCGACCTCGATCGAACGGGTCTCGGGATCCTGGAACAAGGGGGGCATGAACCGCCGACGGCGGGGCCGCTCCGGGGGTTCCTGGGGAACCGGCGGAGGGAGGAAGGTTGGATTCATGCGGAAGCACCCACGGGCAGTTGAAGCGGGGGAAGCTAACCCAGCAGACCGCAACGGGTCAAAATTTGTTTCGTCGTTTCGAGCGGCAGACCCATGATATTGCTGAAAGAGCCCCGATAGCCGGCCACCACCAGGTCCCCGCGGTCCTGGATCGAGTAGCCCCCGGCCTTGTCGAGGGTGTGGACCTGCGCCAGGTAGGCCTCGATGCCCGCGTCGTCCAGCGGCAGGAAGGTCACCTCGCTCGCCTCCCCCGCCTCCAGCTGGAGGCCGTCCGTCCGGCGCCGCACCGCCAGGCCGGTGTAAACGATGTGCGTGCGTCCCGACAGCCGCCGCAGCATGGCGCGGGCGTCCGCCGGATCCCGCGGCTTGTTCAGGACCTGGCCGTCGAGAAACACCGTGGTGTCGGCGCCGAGGACGATCGCATCGGGGTGCCGCTCGGCCACCCACTCCGCCTTCAGCGCCGCGTTGTGGGCCACGAGCGCCTTCGGCTCGGCCGCGGCTTCCTCGTATTCGGTGACGGCGGCGGTCACGATCGTGAAGGGAACCCCCAGGCGGCCGAGGAGCTCCTTCCGCCGCGGTGAGGCGGAGGCAAGGATCAGCGAGGGGGCGGAGGGAACCAAGGGCACGGCGGGGCCTGATTGCGGCGGACCGGGGCGGCCGGGCCAAGCCATAAACGTCCGGCCGGACGCACGCCCGGGCGTGACAAACCCCGCCGGGTGCGTAGGATCGCTCCTTCCACGCCCATGCGCCTCGGATTCGCCCAGCTCAACTCCACGGTCGGCGACCTGGCCGGCAATCGCCGGAAGATTCTCGACGCCTACCGCGCGCTGGTCGACCAGGGGGCGGAGCTCGTCCTTTTTCCCGAGCTGATCGTGACCGGCTATCCGCCCCGCGACCTCCTGTTCAAGCGGCACTTCGTGCCCGACGTCGAGCGGACCCTCCAGGAGATCGCCGCCGCGGTGGGCGACGTGCCGGCCCTGGTCGGCACGGTCGAGGCGAACGCGACCGGCCAGGGCCGGCCCTTCTACAACGCCGCCGCCTTCTGCCACCGGGGCGCGGTCGTCGCAACGGCCCGCAAGTGCCTTCTGCCCACCTACGACGTCTTCGACGAGGACCGGTACTTCGAGCCGGCGACGCAGCCCACCGTCATCACGCACGCCGGCCTGCGGCTGGGCATCACCATCTGCGAGGACATCTGGACCCACCCCATGATCAGCACGCGGCGGCTCTACCACGGGATGAACCCGGTGAAGCAGCTGGCGACCCAGCGCTGCGACCTCATGCTCAACATCTCGGCCAGCCCCTGGCACCACGAGAAGGGCGATGTGCGCCAGACGCTCGTGACCGACGCCGCCTTCGAGCTGGACTGCCCGGTCGCGTACGTGAACGCGGTCGGCGGCAACGACGAGCTGGTCTTCGATGGCCGCTCGCTCGCGAGCGACGCGGCCGGCCACGTCTTCGCCGGCCTGGCCGCCTTCGCCGAGGAGATCCGGGTGGTCGAGGTGCCGCTCAAGGCCGGCGAGAAGGCCGGCCGCGCCCCGGAGCTCGCGCCCAGCTTCGGCCAGGCGGAGATGGCCGACGTCTTTTCCGCCCTCACCCTGGGCCTGCGCGACTACGGCTGGAAAAGCGGGTTCACCCGCGCCCTGGTCGCGATTTCCGGGGGGATCGACTCGGCCGTCGTGGCCGTGATCGCCGCCGCCGCCTTCGGCCCGGAGAACGTGATCGGCGTCTCCCTCCCCTCGCCCATCTCCTCGCAGCATTCGAAGGACGACGCCCTCGCGCTGGCGCGCAACCTGGGGATCCGCGGCGAAACCATGTCGATCGCCGATCCCGTCGCCGCCTGCGAGGCGTCGCTCGGCCCGCTCTTCGCCGGCCGCCCGCGCGATGTCGCCGAGGAGAACATCCAGGCCCGCGTGCGCGGCGTCCTGATGATGGCCCTTTCCAACAAGTTCGGCTCGCTGCTGCTCACGACCGGCAACAAGAGCGAGATGGCGGTCGGCTACTGCACCCTCTACGGCGACATGTGCGGCGGCCTCGCGGTCATTTCCGACGTCTACAAGACGCAGGTCTACGCCCTGGCTAACTGGATCAACGCGGAGGCGCGCCGCCTGGGCCGGACGGCGCCCATCCCGCAGTCGACCATCGACAAGGTGCCGAGCGCCGAGCTCCGGCCGAACCAGACCGACCAGGACAGCCTGCCGCCCTACGACGTCCTCGACGCGGTGCTCAAGGGCTACATCGAGGAGGGCCTGTCGCGCGCCGACCTGACCGCGCAGGGCTTTTCGGCGGAGGTCGTGAACGACGTCGTCCGCAAGGTCGACCTCAACGAGTACAAGCGGAAGCAGGCGCCCCCGGGCCTGAAGATCACCCCGCTGGCCTTCGGCGTCGGCCGGCGGATCCCCATTGTCCAGAAATATATAAGCTGATGAGCGTTTCCGAGGACCTCTTTGCCCGCGCCCTGCGGCTGATTCCCGGCGGCGTGAATTCGCCGGTGCGGGCCTTCCGCTCGGTCGGCGGGGCGCCGTTCTTCGTGACCCGGGCCCAGGGCGCCAGCCTGACCACCGCGGACGGCCGCGAGCTGACCGACTTCGTCTGCACCTGGGGGCCCGCGCTCCACGGCCACAACCATCCGCGGATCAAGGCGGCCATCGCGGCGGCGCTGGAGAACGGCACCAGCTTCGGGACCCCCAACCCCTACGAGGTGGAGATGGCCGAGCTGATCGTCCGGTTCTTCCCGTCGATCCAGAAGGTGCGGATGTGCAACAGCGGGACCGAGGCGACGATGTCGGCCGTGCGGCTGGCGCGCGGGTTCACCGGCCGCGACAAGATCATCAAGTTCGCCGGCTGCTACCACGGGCATTCCGATTCGCTGCTGGTCAAGGCCGGCTCGGGCGCCCTGACCCACGGCCACCCGGACAGCGCGGGCGTCCCCGCCGCCTTCGCGCGCGAGACGATCGTCCTCCCGTTCAACGACCCCGCGGCCCTCGCCGCCGCTTTTGCCGCCAATCCCGGCGCGATCGCCGCCGTGATCCTCGAGCCGTACATCGGCAACGTCGGCCTGATTCCGGCCCAGCCGGGCTGGCTGGCGGCCGTCCGCGCCGCCTGCACCGCGCATGGCGCCGTCCTGATCTTCGACGAGGTCATGACCGGCTTCCGGCTCGCCCGCGGCGGCGTCCAGGAATTGGAGGGGATCGTCCCCGACCTCACCTGCCTGGGCAAGGTGATCGGCGGCGGCCTGCCGGTCGGCGCCTTCGGCGGCCGCGCCGACATCATGGACCTCCTGGCCCCGCTCGGCCCCGTCTATCAGGCCGGCACCCTCAGCGGCAATCCCCTGGCGCTCGCGGCCGGGATCGCCGCCCTGAGGCTGATCGACGAGGCCGACCCCTATGCGCGGCTCGACCGCCTCGGCCGGCAGATCCGCGACGCCGCCCTGGGCGCCGCCCGGGCCAAGGGCCTGGCGCTGCAGGTGCCGCAGGTCGGCTCGATGTTCTCGTTCTTCTTCAGTGCGACCCCGGTGCGAGACTACGCCCAGGCGCTCGCGGCCGACGCGGCCGTCTTCAAGCGGATCTTCCACGCCTGCCTCGCCCAGGGCGTCTACCTGCCGCCCAGCGCCTACGAGGCCTGCTTCATCAGCACGGCCCACGAGGGCGCAGCCGTGGACCGGGCCTGCACGGTGATCGCCGGCGCGATCACCGGGCTATAGCGCCTCGGCGACCGCCGGCCGGTCGCCCTCGTCGACCAGCCCGATCTGGGCCGCGTAGAGGGAAAGCTGCGCCACGCCGCGCAGCCCGGTCTTCTTCATCAGCCGGGTGCGGTGGTTGACGATCGTGTGGATGCTCAGGTTCAGGAGGGTTGCGATCTCCTTCGAGCTCATCCCGCGCGCGATCGCCTGCAGGACGGTGCGCTCCCGCTCGCTCAGTTTGGGCGAAAGGGCGGCGCGCGCGGGCTTGAGGTTCACCAGGTTGCGGACCACCTCGCTGCTCGCGCGGCAGAAGTAGACCCGGCCGGCGCCAACTGCCTGGAGTGCCTCCCGGAATTCCTGGAGGGCCCCCACCTTCTCGACCAGACCGTGCGCACCCGAGGTCAGCGCCCGCTGGATCGAGCCCGCGGACAGGTAGCCGGAGAAGACGAGTATCTTCGACCCCGGACACGCCGACCGCAGCTCCGTCAGGAGCGCCAGGCCGGAGGTCGGGGGCACCGTCAGGTCCAGGACGATCAGGTCCGGCTGCTCGCGCCGGCAGAGGTCGAGCGCCGCCACCGTGTTCTCGGCCGAGCCGACCACGGTGTAGCCCTCCATCGGCGCGATGACCTGCTGGAGCATCTCGATGATCGCGACATGGTCGTCGACAATCACAACGCGACACCGGGGGTTAGGGGCAGGGACAGGCGGAGACACAAGAGAAAGCTGACAACTTTTCATGGCCAATTTCCGGCGGGGTGCTACGCAATATGCTCCCATCCTGAAAAATGAGGGGAATACCCTAGGCGGCGGCAGGCATGTTCATGGCGAAATCGGTCCAGGCCTACCCGAATTGCGGTACCCGCCGCCCCGCAAACCTATTGACCTGACTGGGCGAAACGCGGAGAAGGATTTGTACATGCCACCGGCTCACCCGCATCCCCGGCCCGGTCCGGCGCAGCCGGTCTACTTCGTGCATCCGGCCGTCGACTTCGCGCTGGCCGGCGGGCTCTCCATCCTGTTTTTCGGGGCGCTGGTCCTCTTCCGCAGCCCGACCCGGACGGGCGGCATCATCCTGGCGGCCGCCCAGCTGTCGTGGGTGGTCAACTGGCCGCATTTCTCCGCGACCAACTTCCGCCTCTACCGCAGCTGGGAGAACATCCGGCAGTACCCGCTCACGGCCCTCGCGATCCCCTGGATCGTCCTGGCCGCCGTCATTGCCGCCCTCTGGTCGCCCCACGTCCTGGCCCCCTATTTCATCAAGCTCTTCCTCATCTGGTCGCCGTACCATTTCTGCGCGCAGACGATCGGGGTCACCCTCATCTACCTCCGGCGGGCCGGGATCCAGATCAAGCTGTGGGAGCGCCGCGTCCTGACCTCGATGGTCTACAGCACCCTCTTCTCGCTGCTCGTCCGCTCCGAGATCAAGCCGGCCACCCTGCAGTACTACGGCATCAACTACCTGAGCTTCGGCCTGCCCGCCTGGTTCCTGCCGCTCGCCGCCGTCGTAACCAGCGTCACCTCGGCGGGGCTGGTTCTCTGCTACCTCCTCTGGTGCCGGCGGGCTGGCCGCACGCTTCCGGTGGTCCTGCTCGTGCCGGCGGCCGCCCAGTACATCTGGTTCGTCGGCGGCTGGCTCTGGCCGTCCTTCATCGAGTTCGTGCCTTTCTTCCATAGCCTGCAGTACCTCCTGATCGCCTGGTCCCTGCAGCTGAAGGAGAAGAAGGACCGCCACCAGATCCTCCCCTCGCCCCGCTTCGTCCTGGGCGAGAGCTTCCGGTGGTATGCGATCAACATCGCCGGCGGGGCGCTGCTGTTCTTCTTCATTCCGCAGTGGGTGTCCAAGGGCGCGGGGCTGCCGCTGGATTTCGCGACCGGCGTCTTCATCGCCGGCGTCCAGATCCACCATTTCTTCGTCGACGGGGTCATCTGGAAGCTCAAGCGATCGACCGTCGCCTCGCCGCTGATGGGAAACCTGGCCGAACTCCTCCATCCGCCGAAGCCGATCGGCGGCATCGAAAGCCAGTCGTGACGCGCCGCTGGTTCGCCCGCGCGGGCGCCGCCCTGCGCCTTCCCGGCCTCGGCCTCGCCCTCGCCGCCGCGCTCCCCGCCGCGCCCGGCCCGGCGGGCGCCCAGCAGGTCATCGTGGTCCTGCCGCCGCCGGTCGGCGCCGCGCCGGTCCCCGGGTCCCAGCGGATCGTCCTGCGGACGGTCGGCGGCGACATCGTGATCGCGCTCTACCCGGACGTGGCCCCGCAGACTGTCCGCCAAATGCTGCTCCTGACGCAGGCGGGCGTCTACGACACGACCTATTTCTTCCGGGCCGAGCCCCAGGGCTACTATCTGCAGCTGTCCGACGCGCGCAACCGGCTCCTGCCGCTCAGCGCGGCTCAGGCGGCGCTGATCCATCCCCAGAAGGCGGAATGGGGCCGCCTGCGGCATGTGCGCGGCGTGGTGAGCATGGGGCGGTCCCCCCACCAGCCCGACAGCGCCCTCACCTCCTTCATGATCCTCCGGAAGGACGCGCCGTTCCTGGACCAGCCGGGCGACACCTACACGATCTTTGGCCGGGTCGAGCGCGGGATGGACGTGGTGGACGCCCTGGCCGACACGAAGCATGACGCCGACGGCAACCCGGAATTCCGGCTGACGATCCTGAGGGCGCTGGCGGTCAGCCCGGCGGAATTGGCCGCTCTGCCGCTGCGCGGCGTCCAGTCGATCGACGCCTCCCTCTACACGGCCCAGCATCCGCCGGTAATCCCCCCGAGCGAGCGGCTCGACTGGATCTCGGCCGGTGCCTTCGTCCTGATCGTCGTCCTCACCCTGGCGGCCTTCATCTTCCTCCGGCGGCGGCCCGGGTCCCGCCAGCCCCATGCGCTCTGCCTCATGGCGATGGCGGTCGCCGGCTACATGCTGCTGGTGCTTTTGACGCCGATTTCCTGGACCCATGCCTGGATGGGCGTGGGGCTCCTCGCCCTCACGATCGCGATCATCCGGCTTCTCGCCTTCTTCGAAGGCTGACCTCCCGCCGGGTCACGCCCGCGGATGGGCCTGGTCGTACACGTCCTTCAGCCGCGCCACGCTCACGTGCGTGTAGACCTGCGTCGTCTCGAGGCGGGCGTGGCCCAGCAGTTCCTGCACGAGGCGCAGGTCCGCGCCCGCATTGAGCAGATGGGTGGCATAGGCATGGCGCAGCTTGTGCGGCGTCAGGTCGTGCGGGAGCCCCGCGAGGGCCAGGTACCGCTTCAGCATGAGCTGGATGCTGCGCACGGTCAGCCGCGCGCCGGCCGGTGTCGCCAGGACCGGATCGGCCGGCCCGGTCCGCGGCGCGTAGTGCTCCCGGAACCGCGCCAGGACCGCCATGGCCACCCGGCCCAGGGGGCAGAGCCGCTCCTTGCCGCCCTTCCCCCGCACCCGCGCGACGCCGCCGGCGCGGTCGATGGCTCCGTAGTCGAGGCCGACCAGTTCGCTGACCCGCAGGCCACCGCCGTAGAGCAGCTCCAGGGCGAGCCGGTCGCGCCAGGCGGCGAAAGGCTCGATCGCGGCGTTCTCCAGCAGGCGCTGCGGCCCGGTGAGCAGGAGCTTCATCTGCTCCTCGGTCAGGAATTTCGGGAGCCGCTTCTCCAGCTTGGGCAGCGAGAGCCCCGCCAGCGGGTTGCCCTTTAGCCGGCCCTGCCGCCGCCAGTATTTGCAGAAGGTGCGCAGGCCCGAGACCCGGTTGTGCAGCGTGCGCCGGTCGTAGCGGCGCTGGGCCTCGATCGCGAAATCCCGGGCGTCGCGCGGCCCAAGCGCGTCGAGGCCCTGCTCCCAGCGGCCGGCGGCGGAGAGCCAGCGGTAGAAGTCGGCGAAGGCCTGCCGGTAGTTGCGGACGGTGTAGGCCGAGCAGCGGCGCTCGAGCGCGAGATAGTCGGCGAAGGGCGCCCACCAGTCGGCCAGGACGGCGGGCGGCACGTCCGGCGCGGCGGCGGGAGCTGGGGCGGTCGCGGCCACGGGTCGCGCCTAGGCGGAGCCGGGGGCCGAGGCCAGCTTCTCGACCGCCTGGCGGACGCCATCGGCGTGGCGGCGCAGGGCGCCCTCGGGATCGAGGCCCTGGGCGCGGGCGGCCGCGGCGAGTTCGAAGAGCATCCGGCCCAGCGCCGCGTCGGTCAGCTGGGGGGCCAGGGCCTGGACCTGGGCCACGTCGACCGCCCCGGCGGCGGGCAGCTTCTTTTTCTGGATCTGCTTCCAGATCGCCTCGGCGAACATGAGCGCGGGCAGCCGGGGCGGCAGCTCCTTGAAGAGGGCGGGGCTCGGGCCGCGGCCCTTCTCGGTCGCCTTGATCTGGTCCCACTGCACGACCACCTGGTCGGAGGTGTCCAGCCGCTGGGCGCCGAAGACGTGCGGGTGCCGGCGAATCAGCTTCTCGTTGATGTCACGCGCCACGTCGTCGAAATCGAACTGGCCGGCCTCTTCCGCCAGGAGCGCGTGGAAGACGACCTGGATCAGGACGTCGCCCAGCTCCTCGCGCATATGCGGCAGGTCCCCCTCGTCGATGGTTTCCAGCAGCTCGCTGGTCTCGTCGATCAGGCAGCGGGCGAGGCTCTGGTGGGTCTGCTCGCGGTCCCAGGGGCACTCGGCGCGCAGCCGGACCATGGTGGCCCGCAGTTCGTCAATGGCGCTCATCGCCGGCCATTAGGAGCGTCCCCGCAGTCAACTCAACCTGGTAGTGTCTCAATTTGCTGGAATTGGCTCTCGCAGCGGCCTTGCTGGCCTCATCGTCCGCGTCGGGGGCGCCTCGCACGGGGCGGCCGGCTTGGCGGACGAGATTGGGATTGGCCAGCGCAAGACGCGAAGAGAGCCAATTCCGGCAAATGACACGCCACCCTCAACCTCCCAAATTTGCTTTCCGCTGGGTCCTTTCGACTCTCTCATGGGACCCGATGGACAAACTGACCGAGATCATGGCCTGGAAGCGGCGCGAGCTCGCGCCGCGGCTGCGGCCCGTCTCCGAGGCCGAGCTGGCCCGCCTGGACGCGGCCCATCCGCGTCCGCCCTCGTTCGCGGCCGCCCTGCGGCGACCGGACGGACGGCTGGCCGTGATCGCCGAGATCAAGCGCCGCTCGCCCTCGGCCGGCGACATCCGTCCCGGCGCCTCCGCCTCGGCGCAGGCCGGCCGCTACCGCGCGGCCGGCGCCGACGCCCTTTCGGTCCTGACCGACGAGAAGTTCTTCGGCGGGGTCCTGGACGACCTCCGCTCGGCGGTGGCCGAGGTGGCCGGTGCGGTGCCCTGCCTGCGCAAGGACTTCATGGTGCATCCGCTCCAGGTGGCCGAGGCCCGGGAGGCCGGCGCCAGCGCCATCCTGATCATCGTGCGCGCGCTCGACGACGAGGAGATCAAGGTCCTGCAGGGGGCGGCGACCGCCGCCGGCCTGGACGCCCTCTACGAGATCCATAACGAGGCCGAGGTCGTCCGCGCCATCGCGCACGGGGCCCGGATCATCGGCGTCAACAACCGGGACCTCGCCGTCTTCCGGACCGATCTCGGCCTGAGCGAGCGGCTCATCCCGCAGCTGCCGCCCGGCGCCACCGCGGTCAGCGAGAGCGGCATCGCGACCGGCGCCGACGCGGCGCGGGCGCGCGCGGCCGGCGCCCGGGCGGTCCTGGTGGGCGAGGCCCTGATGAAGGCGCCCGACCCGGCCGCCCTGATCCGGCAATTTCGCGGGGAATAGATGCCCCTCTCGCCGTCGGCCACCCGCGAGCTCCTCGCGCGACTCGGGCACCAGCCGATCCATCGGCTGGGCCAGAATTTCCTGGTCGACGGCAATATCGTGCGCAAGTCGCTCGCGCTGGCCGAGGTCGTCGCGGGCGACACGGTGGTCGAGATCGGGCCCGGCCTCGGCACGCTGACCTCCGCCCTCCTGGAGGCCGGGGCCGACGTCTGGGCCGTCGAAATGGACGCCCTGCTGCTCACCCATCTCCAGGATACCCTGGCCGCGCGCCACCCCGGCACCCTGCACCTCCTCCAGGGCGACGCGATCGAGCATCCCCTGGCCGGACTGGACGGGGCGGCCCGGCCCGACTTCAAGGTGGTCGCCAACCTGCCCTATGCGATCGCGACCCCCTGGCTCGACGCCGTCCTCTCCGGCCCGCTGCCCGCGCGGCTGGTCCTGATGCTCCAGCAGGAGGCGGCCGAGCGCTACGCGGCCGCCCCCGGTACCAAGGCCTTTGGCGGCATCTCCATCTTCCTCCAGGCGGCCTATGCCATCGCCCCCGGCCACAAGGTCCCGGCCGTCTGCTTCCATCCCCGGCCCGACGTGGAGTCGCGGCTGCTCCACCTCGTGCGCAAGCCCCAGCCCTTCGTCTTCAGCCCGGAGGCGCGCCTCCTGATCCGCAGCTGCTTCCAGCAGCGCCGCAAGCAGATCGGCGCCCTCCTCCGCGAGCGGCTGCCCGACCAGGGCGCCGCCTTTCTGGAACATCTGCGCAGCGAAGGCTACTCACCCCAGATCCGGCCCGAGGCGATCCCGACCGCGCTCTGGCAGCGCCTCTGATCACTCCATCCCCGGCTTGAAAGCCCCTCCTCCCTTCCCCTTTATTCCGTCCGCCATGCCGCGTCTCGCCTCCTTCCTCCTTTTCAGTGCCATCGTGCTGACCAGCCGGGGCCAGACCACCGGCGGAGGCCTGGCGGGCCGCGTCGAGGGCGACAACTACATCGCGGCCTCGGGCTCCTACCAGGTGAAGATCCCGGTTCGGGCCGAGATGGGCGGCGTCATCACCGACACAAACAACGTCGTCACCTTCCGCGACGACTATAACATCCTCTACAGCATCGGGGCCTTCCGGATGGATTCCTCGGAGCGCTGGAAGCTTTCGCTGGCCCTGCGCGGCGATTCGACGCCCGTCCTGGCCCAGGCCACCCCCGCCGGGGCGCCCCCCGCCCCGCGGGAAGACGGCCCGAAGGACTACCTCTACGGCTTCTTCACCAGCTACGTGCTGCCCGACTTCAAGCGGGCCTTCCCCGGGGTGCAGGTCGAGAATTCCGCCAGCTTCCTGCCGCGACTCTTCGACGGGACGCTCGTCGTCTACACCCTGCTGCCCGGCGGTTCCATGTTCGCCAGCAAGCTCACCGCGCTCGACCCGGACCGAAAGCCGCCCGTCGCCAAACGGGCCAACATGCTCTTCGTGAAGGATAACTTCGTCTATGTCGTCAGCACCGAGCTCGCCGAGCGGGTGACCGAGGGCAGCGCCTACGCGCTCACTCCCACCGAGGAAAACATCAGGCTCCGCGAAAAGCTGATGGATATCGTCAACGTGATGAAGTTCCTGCCCCCACCCCCCGCCCCATGACCCTGTCCTCCTTTCTCGTCTTCATCCTCCTCGGCGCCCTCGCGGGCTGGATCTGCGGGCTGATGACCAAGGGCAGCGGCTTCGGCGCCGTCGGCAACATCATCGTCGGGATCGTCGGCGCCTTCCTCGGCAACTTCCTCTTCGGCCTGCTGGGGATCGTCGCCTTCGGCCTCCTTGGCCGCCTGATCTTCGCGGTTCTGGGCGCCCTGCTCTTCGTCTGGCTGCTCAAGTTTATCCGGAAGTAGCCCTAGGGAGGGGGTCGAACCGCGCCCTTCCACCTGACTGTCAGCAAAATAACCTGTGACGCCGCACGCCCGCGTGCGTCTCTCCGAAACACCCCCTATGCGTCCCACCCTCACCCTTCCGCTGCCCCTCCTCCTGCTTGCCGCCGCCTGCCTGCCCGCGCCGTCAAGCCAGGCCCAGGAGCGGGCCGTCACCGCGCCCAATAACATGGCCGGCGCCCCCGCCTCGATCGATCCGGCCTACGTGCCGCTGGCCCACCAACCGACGGTCGCGGAGGTCACCGCGGTCATGGACCGCGTCCTGGCCTACGTGGACGCGTCGACCCCGGCCCGGCTCATCGACCGCGAGACCAAGCAGGAAATCACCGATTTCAGCACGCCAAACCCCAATGCCTCGCTTGAGCGGACGCCCTTCACGATCGCGAGCTATGAATGGGGCGTGACCTATGCCGGCATGCTCTCCGCCGCGCGCGCGACCGGCGACAGCCGGTTCAACGACTTCGTGGCCAAGCGGTTCGCCCTGATGGCGCATGCCCTCCCCTCGTTCCGGGCCCAGCCCGCCGGCAGCGGCCCCGGCGCCGGCTTCCGCAATCCGCTGCGCGGCCTGATCACCCCGCACGCCCTCGACGACATCGGCGCGATGAGCGCCGCCCTCATCAAGGCGCGGATCGCCGGCGTGGGCCCCGATCTGCTGCCGGTCATCACGACGGCGGAGGAGTACCTGAGCCACGGCCAGTTCCGGCTGGCCGACGGCACGCTGGCGCGCCACTGGCCGGTGCCCGAGACCATCTGGGCCGATGACATGTACATGGGCGTCCCCGCCCTAGCCCAGATGGGCAAATTGACGGGGGACGCGCGCTACTATGATGACGCGGTCCGCCAGGTGCTGGGGATCTCCCAGCGGCTCTTCGAGCCGGCCAAGAACATCTACCGCCATGGCTGGATCTCGGGCAACGCCGACTACCCGATCGACATCCACTGGGCCCGCGCGAACGGCTGGTGCATGATGGCGATGGTCGAACTGCTCGACGTGCTCCCGGAGAATCATCCCGGCCGGCCGGCGGTGCTCGCCCTGCTGCGCGCCCAGATCCGCGGCGTCTCCGATCTGCAGTCCGGCGTCGGCCTCTGGCACCAGCTGCTCGACCGCCCCGATTCCTACCTCGAGACCTCGGCCTCGGCCATGTTTGTCTTCGCGATCGCACACGCGGTCAACCAGGGCTGGATCCAGCCCGAGTACGCGACGGTGGCGCAGGTCGGCTGGCAGGGCATCATCCGCGAGGTGAACGCCAAGGGCCAGGTGGAGGGCACCTGCGTCGGCACCAACTTTGCGCAGGACGTCCCGTACTATTACTATCGCCCGGCGAGCCCGCTGGCGGCCCACGGTTACGGCCCGGTGCTCCTGGCCGGCGCCGAGATGCTGCATCTCCTGCAGGGCAACCCCGCCGTCCTCAAGCCGCAGGTCGGCAGCATCTACTTCATGACGAAGGCGGAAGCCGCCGGCGTGCAGCGCTGAGCGCCGCGGCGGGCCGCGCCCTCAGGGCGCGGCTCCGGCGAGCGCGTGGGTCATCTGCCGGATCTGTTGGATGGCCTGCCCCTGCTGCCGGATGTCCGCGAAGGCGCCCAGCTGTGCTGGCGTCAGGATCGCCGTGGCGCGCGCCTGCGCCTGGTCCCAGTCGATCGTGCCGGCGATGGCCCGGCCCGATTCCTTTTGTGCGCTGCTCGCGGCCAGGGCGCGGGTGAGCGCCAGCGCCTGGTCCGCGCCCAGGGGATCGTTGCCCGCGTAGACGGTCTCCGCCAGCTGGTTGACCACGGGCACCACCGCCTGGTCATGCATGTACTGATGGATGGCGTCGTAGGCGGGCTTGCCGACCAAGGCGCGGATCGCCGCCTTGCTGGCGGCATCGAGCCGGTCGTCCAGGGCGGCGATTTCCGGGTCGGACTCGTCCACCCCGCGCGCGGCCGCGGCCGCCTCCACGGTAATGTCGTCGTCCTCGCGCTGGGTCAGGAGGTCCTTGAGCTTCTCCTCCTGGTCGCCCGGTAGGGCGAGGGTCTTGAAGAGGAGCCCCCAGTCGAGGATGAGCCCGGCCCGGAAGGCATCGAGGTACTGGCGGCGCGCCGCGGGATGGGCCGCAAGCCAGCTCGAGCGGCGGACGGAAGGAGCGGCGGGCGCGGGCGCCGGGAAATAGGCGTCGCAGCCCGGAATCGCGGACAGCGCCTTCTCCGCGGCGCGGCGGAGGACGTAGCAGTCGGCTTCCGTCGGAGTGGTGGTCCGG
>CAIWXW010000178.1 GCA_903916755.1 uncultured Opitutaceae bacterium
GCTGCTGGCGGAGCAGCTCGGGCATCCCAACGACCTCGCGCAGGCCAACCAGCTGATCGAGGGCATGCTGGCCCTGGTCCGGAAATACCCCGGCACGGATCCGCGGGGCGACCTCGTCTTCCGCGCCCGGCTCGAGCAGGGGAACCTGCTCCGCAAGCTGAACCAGTTCCCGCAGGCCCAGCAGACCTATGAGCTGCTGCGCAACGATTTCCCCCGGCACCATGACATCGTCTACGCGCTCCTGGCGCTGGCTGATTGCCACGATGCGCAGTCGGCCAACGATTCGACCCACGCGGAGAGCGCCCGGGCGCTGTTCGAGGACCTCAACGACCGCGTCGACGCGCCGGTGGATGTCCGCGTGGAGGCGGGCTACAAGCTTGGTTTCCTGCTGGAGCGGAGGAACGACCCCGCCCGCGCGGAGGTGGTCTGGTGGAGCGACGTGATCGCGCCGTTCCTGCTCGTGCCCGCCCGGGCCGCGGAGCTCGGCACGGGGCGCTACTGGATGGCCAAGACCCTGCTCGACCTGGGCGTCCTCGAATCCAAGCTGGGCAAGCTGGAGGAGGCGAAACGCGCCTGGCGGCTGGTGCTGGAGACCAGACTGCCTTTTCCCAAGGTCGCCCAGAGCTACCTCGCCAGCCTCGACGCGACCGCACCCAAACCCTAAGCCTTTGGCCTGATGCGCTTCCTTGATTTCCATCTTCTCGCCCGGGGCGGCCCGATGATCTGGGTCCTGCTCGGGCTGGGGGTTCTGGCCTTCGTGCTCTTCATCGAGCGGGTGCTGTACCTCCACCGCGGCCAGATCCGGTCGACCGCCTTTCTCGCCGGCATTGAGAACATCCTCGCCAAGGGGCGGCTGGTCGAGGCCCTGACCGTCTGCGAGGAGACGCCCGGCCCGGTGGCAGCCGTGGTCAAGGCGGCCCTGCTGCACGCCGAGGACAACGCGGACAAGATGCGCTTTTACGTGCAGGAGGCGGCCGTCGTGGAGCTGCCGGCCCTCGAGCGGCGGCTGGGGGCCATCGCGGCGATCGCCCAGGTGGCGCCCCTGATCGGCCTGCTGGGCACCGTGCTCGGCCTGATCTGGACCTACCAGGCCTTCGAACACGGCGACTATGTGACCGCCAACGCCCTGTCGCACGGCCTCTGGGCGGCGCTCCTGAGCACGGCCGGCGGCCTGATGCTCGCGATCCCGGCGCATCTCGCGCATCACTTTCTCAGCGGCCGGGTGCGGGCGATCGTGCGCGACGTCGAGTGGGCGGGCAACGAGATCATGAAGTATCTCCTTACCGAATACCACCGCCAGCCATGATCACGCGCCCCCTTGACCTCGCGGCGAAGCTCCGGGCCGAACCCCGCAGCTTCGACGCTTGGTTTTTCGTCAACGCGGGCCTGCTCGTCCCCTTCTTCCTGTTCTTCGGCTCCCGCTTCATTCTCGCCCCGGGCTTCGGGGTGGACTTCAAGCTGCCCGAGGTGGTCGGCGCCCGGGCGGGGGCGGCCGCCGCGACCCAGTACCTGACGGTGCTTTCCTCGGGCCAGATCTACGTCGATTCCGGCCAGATCACGATGCTGCAACTGGGGCCCTGGCTCCTGGCCGAGGCCCGGAAAACGCCCGGTCAGCCCTCGCTTCTCGTGCGGGCGAGCGCCAACGTCACCCATGCCCAGATGACGCAGATCTTCAGCGTCGCCTACGCCGCCGGTTTCCAGGTGATTTGGGCGGCGGACGAGGCCGCCAGCCCCGCCGGCCGCTGAGATGAAGGCCGACGCCCAGGACGCGAAGCGGCGCTGGCTCTGGGCGGGGGGGGGCGGGGCGCTCCTGACCCTGATCCTGAGCACCCTGTTTCGGGCGCCGAGCCCCGCTCCAGCGGCCCCGCGGCCGGCCCGGCCGACCGTGGGATGGGTGCATTTCGGGGGCGGATCCGGGGATTCCCTCTTGAACGAGCAAACGGCCCTGCATGACCCGACGCCGCTCTTTCTGCCGACTGCCCGCAATGCCCGCCCGCCCGATCCCCAGCGGAACCCCGGCGTGGTCTTCGCCAGTTATCCCCCAAACCTGCTCTTTCCGGTCGAAGGCTTGGCGCTGCCTCTCCCCCACGCGGGTCCGGACCAGCCGGCCGAGGCCCTCGCGGCTGACCCACCCGGCAATCGTCTGATGGGCATAGGCCGGAGCGATGTCCCGGTCCCGACCTTGCCGGCGCGGGGCGCATATATAGAGGTGACGGCGGCGGGCACCGGGGAGGCGGTTTTTTCAGCCGAACTTCCGGGGGCGAAGCCGCCGGAAGGAACCCTTTGGCAGCCCCTGGAGTTTGTCGCGGCGGTGGATCCCACGGGATTGGTCGGTCCCCTTGTTCTAACGGTGCGCTCGGACGTCGACGCGGTGGACGCGTATTTTGAGCGCTACCTGACGCGGACCTTCTGGATCGGGAAGCGCCTGCCGCCCGGCTTTTATCGCGTTCGGGTTGGGCCTTGAATCTATTAAGTTCATAGGCAAGAGGTTGCATAAATCGTTCGGGAATGGCTTGCGGCTATCCTGGCGACGGTGCACCTTCTTCCCCTGCGCTTGCTTTGGCTAAGGTGAAGCAAGGAAAAGGGCGAATCCGAGGGGAATTCGTCGGCAGTCTTGATTTCTTCAAGATTGCTGTTGACGACCCAAATCTCGATGGCCACTTTCTTCACTCTTTTTCATTTTTTGGCCAGAGTCTTGGTCTGCCCAGATAGCTCAGTTGGCAGAGCACGTCCTTGGTAAGGACGAGGTCGCCGGTTCGAATCCGGTTCTGGGCTCCAGGCCAAAAAATGCGTCGGCTGCTTCTCCGACGTTAAGCTTCAGAGGCATTTTTTTCCTTCTTCTCAACCCAAACCACCGTCTCCTCCCTCTATGGCTAAAGGTACATTCGAACGCAAGAAACCGCATGTTAACGTCGGCACGATCGGCCACGTCGACCACGGTAAAACGACCCTGACGACGGCGCTGCTGTCGGTTCAGGCCAAAAAGGGCCTGGCCGAGGTCAAGACGTACGCCGACATCGCCAAGGGCGGCACGGTGCGTGATGCCTCGAAGATCGTCACGATCTCCGTCGCCCACGTCGAATACGAGACGGCCACCCGCCACTACGCCCACGTCGACTGCCCCGGCCACGCTGACTTTGTTAAGAACATGATCACGGGCGCGGCGCAGATGGACGGCGCCATCCTCGTGGTTTCGGCCGCGGACGGCCCGATGCCCCAGACCCGTGAGCACATCCTCCTGGCCCGCCAGGTCGGCGTGCCGAAGATCGTCGTCTTCCTGAACAAGGTCGACCTGATCGACGACAAGGACCTGCTCGACCTGGTCGAGGAGGAAATCCGCGATCTTCTCACCAAGTACCAGTTTGACGGCAAGAACGCCAAGGTCATCCGTGGCTCCGCCACCGCCGCCCTCGAGGGCAAGCCGGAGGGCATCAAGGCCATCGGCGACCTCCTGGACGCCGTTGACTCCGAGATCGCCGAACCCGTCCGCGAAATCGACAAGCCGTTCCTGATGTCCGTCGAGGACGTCTTCTCGATCACCGGCCGCGGCACCGTCGCCACCGGCCGAATCGAGCGCGGCATCGTCAAGATCAACGAGACCGTCGAGATCGTCGGCCTGAAGGACACCACCACGACCGTCGTCACCGGCATCGAGATGTTCCGCAAGCTGCTCGACCAGGGCCAGGCCGGCGACAACGTCGGCGTGCTGCTCCGCGGCATTGAAAAGGAAGGCATCGAGCGCGGCCAGGTCCTGTCCGCCCCGAAGTCGATCATGCCGCACAAGCAGGCCCAGGCCGAGATCTACGTCCTCTCCAAGGACGAGGGCGGCCGCCACACCCCCTTCTTCGACGGCTATCGCCCCCAGTTCTACTTCCGCACGACCGATGTCACCGGAATCGTCCACCTGCCGAAGGGCGTGGAGATGATCATGCCGGGCGACAACATCAGCGTCGACGTCGACCTGATCGTGCCGATCGCCATGGAGAAGGCCCAGCGCTTCGCCATCCGTGAAGGCGGCCGCACCATCGGTGCCGGCCGGATCACGGAAATCACGGAGTAAGCAACTCCCGTCCACACGACAATCGGCGCGCCGCGGCCATCGGGCTTCGCGCGCCGCCCACAACTCACCGTAGGGGTGTAGCTCAATTGGTAGAGTAGCGGTCTCCAAAACCGTTGGTTGGGGGTTCGATTCCCTCCGCCCCTGCCACCTTCCCAAATGAAAAATCCATTCCGCAGCACGCGCATCTTCGTCGGAGAGATGGTCGGCGAACTCCAGAAGGCCACCTGGCCGACCCGGACCGAATTGCGCGACTCGACGATCGTGGTCATTCTGGCGGTGGTGCTCCTCGGTCTGTTCACGAGCATCAGCGATTTCTCGCTGCTGCAGGTGGTGGATCTGTTCACGTCCTGGGTCAGCTAATTTCCCCGCCCGTTATGTCCGCCGAAATCTCCCCTCCCGCCAGCGCCCAGTGGTTCGCGCTGCACACCCTCTCCGGCCAGGAGAACAAGGTGAAGCAGTACATCGAGCGCTTCCGCAAGGCGGAGGAGCTCGATGATGCCATCTTCGAGGTCCTGCTGCCGACCGAGGTCGTCTCCGAGGTCAAGAACGGCAAGAAGTCGACCAAGGTCCGGAAGCTTTATCCCGGCTACGTCTTCATCCAGATGTGCCTGTTCGATGAGGAAAAGAAGCTCATCAACAAGCCGTGGTATTTCGTCAAGGAAGTGGCCGGCGTCATCGGGTTCGTCGGTGGCGAGCATCCCGCGCCCCTGCGCCAGTCCGAGATCGACGAGATCCGCGCCCGCATCGAGGCGGCCAACGGCAAGGAAGTCCCGAAGGTCCAGTACGCCGTCGGCGAGGAAGTGAAGATCAACGACGGTCCCTTCGCCAATCTCACCGGCCGCATCGACGAAATCGACCCCGATCGCGGCAAGCTCCGCGTCTCCGTCTCCATCTTCGGCCGGTTCACGCCCGTCGAACTCGAATACTGGCAGGTCTCGCGCTCCACCGAATAGTTTCAATCCCCCCCTTTCCATGGCCAAAAAGATTTCAGGCTACATTCGCCTCCAGCTCCCCGCCGGCGCGGCTAACCCCGCTCCCCCGGTCGGTCCCGCGCTTGGCGCCCAGGGCGTCAACATCATGGCGTTCTGCAAGGAGTTCAACGCCAAGACCAAGGACCAGAACGGCATGATCCTGCCCGTGGTCATCACGGTCTACGCCGACAAGAGCTTCACCTTCATCCTCAAGTCGCCCCCGGCGTCCGTCCTCCTCAAGAAGGCGGCCAACATCGCCAGCGGCTCGGCCAAGCCGAACCAGGACAAGGTCGGCAAGGTCACCCGCAAGCAGCTGCTCGAGATCTACAAGCTGAAGCAGAAGGACCTGAACGCCAAGGACGACGAGGCGGGCATCCGCATCATCGCCGGCACGGCCCGCAACATGGGCATCGAGGTCATCGACTAATTTTCGTCAACTAACCGCTCACCGCGGGAGTCCCGACCGGGACGCTTGCACCGCACGGAGTCAAAATGGAAAAACACAGCAAACGCTATCGCAGCGCCCTCCAGGTCGCTGATCTCGCCAAGGACTACCCCCTCAAGGAGGCGGTCGATGTCCTGGTCAAGTTCCCCGCGGCCAAGTTCGACGAGACCGTCGAGCTCGCCATCCGCCTCGGCGTCGACCCCACCGCGGGCGACCAGATGGTGCGCGGCACCACCCCCCTGCCCAACGGCTCGGGCAAGAAGGTGCGCGTCCTCGTCTTCACCGACAACGTGGAAGCCGCGCTCGCCGCCGGCGCCGACCATGCCGGCCTCGCCGACTACATGGCCAAGATCAACGAGGGCTGGCTCGACTTCGACGTCGCGATCGCGACGACCGAGGCGATGAAGACCGTCCGCACCATTGCCCGCGTCCTCGGCCCCAAGGGCCTGATGCCCAACCCGAAGAGCGGCACCGTGACCGACGACATCGTCGCCGGCATCAAGGCGGTCAAGGCCGGCCGGGTCGAGTTCAAGATGGACAAGACCTGCAACATCGGCGTCGGCATCGGCAAGCGCTCGTTCACCCCCGCGCAGATCCTCGAGAACGCCCAGGCGGTCCTCGATGCGATCGGCAAGGCCAAGCCGGCCTCGTTCAAGGGCCGCTACATCCAGAATGTGGCGCTGTCCTCCTCGCATAGCCCGGCCGTGCGCATCGCCGCCGCCGAATACAGCCAATTCTAACCGGAGGCACGATCCCATGAGAGCCGAAAAACAATACCTGATCGCCGAGATCGACAGCCATCTCAAGAAGTCCGACTACGTCATCCTCGCGAACTTCACCGGCGCGACCGTGGCCGACGTCGCCGAGCTCCGCGGCCGCCTGGCGGCGGAGAAGGCGGAATTCCACGTCGTCAAGAACAGCTCGCTGCGGGTCGCGGCCCAGGCCCTCGGCCTGCCCGCGCTCGACCACGCGCTGACCGGCCCGACGGCGGTCGTGGTGGGGGGCAAGAACTCCGCCGGCGTCGCCAAGATCCTCAAGCAGTTCTTCAAGGACAAGCAGAAGGTCGAGGTCAAGGCCGGCATCCTCAGCAACAAGCTCATCACCCCCAAGCAGGTGGAGCAGCTGGCGGATCTCCCGTCCCTCGACGTCCTCCGGGCCCAGCTCCTCGGCCTGCTCAACCAGCCCGCGAGCATGTTCGTTCGCGTCATCAATGCGGCCCCCCAGGGCCTCGTCAATGTCCTGCAGGCCAAGGTCCGCGCGGCCGGGGCCCAGTCCTAATCCTTTTAAGCCATTTCCTTACCGCCCCGGCCTCCGCCGGGGTTTCCGGAAGCCCAACATCAAAGCAGCCGACTAGGAGACACGTCTCTTAAACGCGCCCCCACCGGGCCGCTAGCCGTCTCAAGAAAAAATACCATGAGCGACATCACCAAAGACCAAGACATCAATTGGCTCTCCAGCCAGTCCGTTCTCGAGATCTCCGGTCTCGTCAAGGACCTCGAGAC
>CAIWXW010000179.1 GCA_903916755.1 uncultured Opitutaceae bacterium
ACGCAGCTTCATCGCCTTGTAGCCCTCCCCCTTGTACTTGGCCGCCTCCGTGGCCAGCTCCGCCAGGGGCGTGCTGTAGAGACGGCTCGAATATACGGGGATTTTCGGCTTGGTCCGGCCGCCCAGCAGGCGGTAGACGGGCTGCTTGGCCGACTTGCCCAGGATGTCCCACAGCGCGATGTCGACCGCGCTGATCGCGATCAGGGCGATGCCCTTGCGGCCGAAGGCCATCGTCTTGCGGTACATGTGCTGCCAGAGGAATTCAAGGTCCCACGGATCGGCGCCGATCAGCAGCGGCTTGAGGTACAGGTCGACGACCTGCTTGGTCACGAGGGGCGAAAGGGCGGCGTTGCCGATCCCCACCAGCCCGTTGTCCGTGAAGATCTCCACGACCAGCCAGCCGTGGAAGGTGAAGGTCCCCATGGTCGACTTGGTCAGCATCGGCGACACCAGGTCCATCGGATTGGTGCAGAAATGCGGCGGCAGCGGAACGGTCTGGCCTCGCCATTGGACGACACGGGTGCGGATTTCGGTGATCTTCATTGCGGAGTTGGAGGGGATGAAAAGCGAAGCGACTCAATGCGCGGAATTGCCGCACAAATCAAGGCGAAGGCGGCGACATGAAGGGAGCCCGCGATGACCAGGACCGGCGAATAGCTGAAGCCATGGTCGAGCAGCCAGCCAGCCGTCTGGCCCAGGACCACGCCGCCCAAGGCCCCGCCGCAGCCGACCAGCCCGGCCATCCGGCCCAGGGCCGCGCGCGGGACCATGTCGGTTGGCAGCGTCATCACCAGGGTCGACCAGGACTGCTGCCCGAAGAACGCCAGGCTGAAGAGGGCCATGACGCCCGCCACCGAGGTGACGCGGGGCACGAGCATCACCCATGGCATGAGCGCGGCGCTCGCCCCCAGCGCCCATTTGCGGGCGCTGTTCACCGATCGTCCGCGGCGCAGCAGGCCGCCCGAAAAGAGGCCGCCGACGAGGCAGCCAATGCCGGAGGCGGCGTAGGGAATCCAGCCCACCGAACCAGCCTGCCGAAGGTCGAAATGGCGCGCATCGTAGAGATACTTCGGCAGCCAGAAGAGATAGAAATACCATGCGGCATCGCTCAGGAACTTCGCGCCGACCACCGCCCATACGGCCCGGAAGCGGAGCAGCTGGCGGAGGGTGACCGGGCCCTCGGCGGATGGAGGCGGTGCGGGCGCGGCCGCGGCCGGGGGGGCGCGGTAGACCCGCCACCAAGCCGCCCCCCAAAGCAGCCCCAGGCCTCCGGTGAAGAAAAATACCCACCGCCAGCTCGCCAGGTGCAGCCAGCCGGCGTGCAGCAGCAGGGCGGTGATGAGGGGCGGCGCGACGACCGCGCCGATCGCCGTCCCGCCATTGATCACGCCCATGGCGGTGGCCCGATCCGCGACGGGAAACCATTCGGCCACGACCCGGGTGGCGGCGGGAAAGCCGCCCCCCTCCCCCATGCCGAGCAGCAGCCGGCTGGCGGCCAGCATGAGGATGCCGCCGGCCATACCCTGGCTGGCGCCGGCCAGGGACCAGAAAATCATGATCAGGAGAAACCCGCGGCGGGTGCCGCATCGGTCGAGCAGCCAGCCCCCGCCGAGATACATCAGCCCATAGGTGAGCAGGAACGCGGAATCCAGCAGGGCCTTTGCCTGGTTGCCGATGGGAATGTCCGCCTGAATCGCCTTGATCGCCCAGGGCAATGTCTGGCGGTCAAGATAGCTGAGGGCGATGGCCGCGCTGACGAGGAGGGCAATGCTCCAGCGCCCGGGCCGTCGGCCAGGGGTGGGCTGCGACGTAGGGTACATACGGATTGAACTTTCCGGCAACGGGGATAACGAAAGGGAGGCCGGAAAAGTCAACCGGCCTGCCCGGCGCCCCCTGCCCGGCAGCCTGTCCCGTTCATCCCCTGCCCCGTGCTCCCTGCCCCATGACCCTCCGCTTCCGCCTGTTCTGCCTCACCGCTCTCGCCACGGCGCTGCCCGGCCTCGCCGCCATGGCCGCCCCCGTGATCGCCACCGAGGTCGATGAGAGCATTCCCACCTATCTCTCCGGTCCGCCCGATCCAAACCCGATGTTCTACTTTGGGGGCGCCTCGCAGGGGGCACAGGGGCGGATTTACCCCTACCCCCTCTACAACAATCTCACCAACCAGAAGGGGACGCAGACCTATCACATCGTCTACCTGGAGAACGAATACGTGAAGGTCGGGATCGTGCCGGAGTTCGGCGGCAAGCTGTTCTCGGCCGTCGACAAGACCAATGGCTATGACTTCGTCTACCACCAGCACGTCATCAAGCCGGCGCTGATCGGGCTGATCGGGGCATGGATCTCGGGCGGGATCGAGTGGAACATTCCGCATCACCACCGGGCGAGCACCTTCCTGCCCGTGCAGTACCGCATCGAGAACAACGCGGACGGGAGCAAGACGGTCTGGGTCGGCGAGCTCGAGGTCCGCCAGCGGATGCGGTGGGCCGTCGGCTATACCCTCCGGCCGGGCCGCTCCTATCTCGAGGCGTCCGTGCGCATCGTAAACCGCACGCCGCTCGTGAACACGATGCTGGCTTTCGCCAACGTCGCGGTGAACGCCAACGAGCACTATCAGATCATCTTTCCGCCGAGCACGCAGTATGTGGCCTACCACTTCAAAAGGGAGTTCGCGGCGTGGCCGGTCGCCCGCGGGCGATTCAACGGGGCGGATTTCGGGAGCGGGACGGATGTGAGCTGGTATAAGAACCACCTCCTCGCCAACTCGATGTTCGCCTGGAACTACCAGGACGACTTCTTCGCCGGCTACGATCACGGGCGCGAGGCGGGCACGCTCAGCATCGCCGACCACCATATCGTCCCCGGCAAGAAATTCTGGACCTGGGGCAACGGCACCCGCGGCCGGATCTGGGACCACATCCTGACCGACGACGACGGCCCCTATGTGGAGCTCATGGTGGGGGCGTACTCCGACAACCAGCCCGACTATTCCTGGCTCCAGCCCTACGAGACCAAGGCCTTCTCCATGTACTGGTATCCCTTCCGCGACATCGGCGGAGTCAAGAACGCCAATCTCGACGCCGCCGTGAACCTCGAGGTGCGGGACGGCAAGGCGACCTTCGGCTTTTACGCGACCAAGGCCTACCCCACTGCCGTGGTGCGCGTGACCGCGGGACCGACGGTGCTGCGGGAACAGGCGATAGCGATCGACCCCGGCCATCCCTTCACCGGCCAGGTCGACCTTCCCGCGGGCACGGACGAACACGACGTGCGCGCGGCGCTGATCGTCTCGGGGCAAGAGCTGGTCGCCTATTCGCCCGTCCGCCTCACGCCGCAGCCCATGCCGACGGCAGTGACGCCTCCGGCGCCGGCCGCGGATGTGGCCACCGACGAGGAGCTGGACCTGGCGGGCCAGCGCATCGATCAGTTTCACGATCCATTGCACGATCCCGCGACCTACTGGAACGAGGCGCTCCGGCGCGATCCCGGCGACGTCGAGGCCCACGTCGGTTTCGGCCTGCTCGACCTGCGCCGCGCCCGCTACCCGTCGGCCGAGGCGCATTTCCGCCGCGCGCTCACCCGCCTGACGGCCAAGTACACCATGCCGGCCAATGCCGAGCCCTATTACTATCTCGGCGTCGCCCTCGCCGGCGAGGGCCGCACGGCCGAGGCCTATGACGCCTATTACAAGGCCACCTGGGACCAGCAGTGGCGCGGTCCTGGCTACTATGCCCTGGCGGAGATCGCCGCCTCGCGCGGAAATTTCGAGGCGGCGCTCGATTTCGTCGATCGCGCGCTGGATGCCAATGCGCTCAACGTGCGCGCCTACGGGCTCAAGGCGGCGGTGCTCCGGCACCTCGGCCGTGCCGCCGCGGTGCCCGCGGTCCTGGCCTTGGCCGCGGCCAAGACCGATCCGCTCGACGTCCGGCTCATGGCGGAAGCCTGGCTCCTGCATCCCGAGGCGAAGGACCGGTCCCTGGCGGCCACCCTGCGCGACCATCCGGCGAACACGCAGGAACTCGCCGCAGAGTACGCGGACGCCGGCCTGTACGCCGATGGAGCCGCCGTCCTCCAGCAAGCGATCACCGAACGGGCTTCGCCGCTGGTCTACTACTATCTGGCCGACTTCGCCGGGAAGCTCGGTGGCGAAGCGGCGGCCCGCGGGGCAGCCTACCGCCGGCAGGCAGCGCTGCTGCCGCCGGACTACGTGTTTCCGTTCCAGGCCGAGGCGATCACCGTCCTGCGGGGCGCCATCGCCGCGAACCCGGAGGATGCCCGGGCGCCCTATTACCTCGGCAACCTCCTATTCGACTGGCAGCCGGAGGAGGCCGTCCGGCTGTGGGAGCAGTCCGCGCGGCTGGATCCCTCCTTCCCCATTGTCTGGCGCAACCTGGCGCAGGCCTACGCGCATCGCAATGAACCCGCGGCGCGCGCCCGGGCCATCGGGTACCTCGAGCGGGCGGTCGCGCTCAGCGACGCCTATCCCACGCATTTCGCGGAGCTCGACCAGCTCTACGCCGCGGACCGGCGGAGCCCGGTCCAGCGTCTGGCGTTCCTGGAGGCTCACCAGGGGGCAGTCGTTCGCAACGACGAAGCCCTGGCGGCCCTGGTGGGGCTCAAGACCTTCGCGGGCAAACCTGACGAGGCAATCGCCCTCCTGCAGGGCCATATCTTCAACATCTGGGAAGGCGGTACCCGCTTCGATACGGGTGCCGCCTGGACGACGGCGCATTGGGTCGAAGGCCTCCGCCGCTATGATGCCGGCGACTTCACCGGCGCCCGGGCCGACTTCACCGCCGCCCAGCAATTCCCGGAAAACCTGCGGGCGGATCGCGGCGGCGCCGCGACCCAGGCCGCGCTGGCCTATTGGGCCGGCTGCGCGGATGAAAAGCTGGGGGATGCGGGCGCAGCGCGACAGGCCTGGGCCCAGGCCGTCGCCGCGTCGGCCGGCGGCGCCGGGCGACCGGGCGGCTTTGGCGAGACCCTGGCCGTCCGCGAAAACCGGCGGTACTATCAGGCACTCGCCCTGCAAAAATTGGGACGCACCGCGGAGGCCGGCGCCATCTGGCCGGAACTCGTGGCCGCGGGCGAGCAGGCCCTCGCCCATCCGGCGACGGCCGAAGGCAATGGCCCCGCCAGTCTTCAGCTCTCGGCGAGCGCTCGCGAGGGGATGGCACACTATGTCGCGGGCCTGGGCCATGCGGGTCTGGGCCAGCGGGAGCAGGCTCAAGCCGAGTTTACCGCCGCCCTGGCCGCCAGCCCGGACGATCTCGACGCCCGGATTGCCCTCGGCCGGCTTTGAGGGCGACGAGCCGCCGCCCCCTTTTTGCTTGCTGAAATCCGCGCCGTACGCGTAGTTCAACCCTCCAATTTTTGCCCGGTAGCTCAGTGGCAGAGCAGGTGACTGTTAATCACTTGGTCGCTGGTTCGATCCCAGCCCGGGCAGCCATTTTGACCAACGAGTTGTGGAAGTTCGGGGTTTCCCGGAAAATCCACTGTGCAGTTACGGTCCGGTCTCCGTGACCTGAAAAACCCTTTTGTCTGCTGCGACGTCGTTCAACCAGTTCCGATCGCTGGCGAACTTTGAGAACGTCCACGAATTAGGATGGTTGCTGAAACTGGTTGAGGACGAGCAACCCCAACGCAACGAACAACGGAATCACTACCCGTGCAATCGTCGGAATGAGGCCGGTTCCTGGAAACGAAGCCCCAATTGATAACAGCGCGCCAGAATACCGCATCCGGCAAATATCAGCAGCGACTTGACTGGAAACGGAGGAGACCGGTCCGTTGCATCAGTTGCGCGCACAAACATCACACCTGCGTGCCGGGTCCGTGAACCGTCGTCAACGTGTCACCATTTTGAACAGTTCGGGGGCGCCTGAACGCAAAGACCACGTGCAGCTGTAGCTGACTCGGCGCGTTCAGGCGGACCTCTTTAGCACACTTGCGAGCGCCGTCTTGATCCACGCTTGGCGGGGCACGCCGACACGCTCGGCTTCGCGATCGATTTCGGCGAGGAAGCCTTTCGGAAAGTCGACGTTTACCCGTTGAACCTCTCGACCAGGGCGGTGGGCCTTGGAGAGGTCCATGAACTGTGAAACATCCTCGCCGGCCTCAAAGCGACGGTCGAATTCCGTGGCCGTGATTTTCTCCCGGCCATCCCGACTGGTGATAGAGTTAGACTTGCTCATAGATTTTTTCCTCTTTGGGGTGCGCCCTGCGCACGCTGATGATTCGGATGTTTTCGCCTCTTTGGGTGACAATCGCTGTCCAGATCTTCGGCCCGATTCTGCCGATCACGGCTAAACGGGGCTCCTCGGCAAACGGAAGCGGAACTTCGACCCGGTCCGGGTCGAGCCAAAGAACCTGTGCTTCCTCGAAGTCGATCCCTCGGTTCGGGTCTGCCTTGGCGGAAGCAGATTTCGAGGGATCGAACTCAAATGGCACCGCAACAACGTAGCCTCTTGCTTGCGAGTGTAAAGCGCCATTTATATACCACAATAGGCGCGCGATGGATGGAACAATTTTGCGACAAAGCGCCATTAAAGCACCAACCGCATCGCGCAATTTTGTTACCCTAACCCTGCTAGTCACTTGGTCGCTGGTTCGATCCCAGCCCGGGCAGCCATTTCTAGAATCTGACCAGAAACGCCACCGGGCGCCGAGAAGTGACTTATTCCCTCGGTGCCAGTGGCTTCGGACATCTGCTGCAGACGGCGTCATTCACATGGCCTTCTATCACCAGATCAGTCACATTCCTTTCGGAACTCGCCTTCGCGTGCTGTTGAGAGGCGCTCCCAGCGGCATCCTTACCCGGTTCCTGTCCGCCGCCCTCGAAATGGACCGGCGGGCGTTGGAGACGATGGGGCAGGCCTTGAAAGGACCCGATCGCCCCTTGGTTGCCACGTTTGCCACCATGGCGATGAAGCCAGGTCGACTCGCCGTCGAAACCGATGCCCCTGACTCCAATTCAGCTGGGGCCGCTCGCGGATCAGCGGAAGCCACGATGCGGAAACTAGCCTCGCAGGGCGTGCGAACCTCGATCCTTCGCATGGCGCCGGTGGTTCATGGCGAGGGTGACCGGAATGGATTTACACCGTTTCTCATCAAGACGGCGCGCAAGACAGGCGTGTCCGCGTACGTCGGTGATGGTCTAAACCGCTGGCCGACTGTGCACAAACGCGATGCGGCCCGCCTCTTTCGACTGGCACTGGAAAAGGGACCCGCCGGAGGCGCCTACCACAGTGTGGCCGAAGAGGGTGTTGCGTTCCGGGAAATCGCGGAAGCCATCGGCGCGCGATTGAAGGTGCCCGTCGCCAGCAAGGCTCCGGGCGAGGCAGCGAAACAGTTCGGCTATCTGGCCTCCTTTGTCCCCGCCGACAATCCGACTTCCAGCCGGTTGACCCAGGAAAGACTGGGATGGCACCCAACCGAACCTGGGATACTTTCCGACCTCGACGGAGCGGACTACTTCAAGGTTTGAGCAGGCAGGCGCCGGGCGTCTATCGGCAGAGTCTTTCTAGTCGCGCGCCTTCAATTGGCGGGGCGCTCCTTGAAGCAGATGGGCTTCGCGAGCGGAAGCTTGATGTCCCGTTGCATCGGTAAAGGCGCGCATTCTGCCGCGACCGAGGGGAACCAAAGATAAGCGATCCTCTTGAGATATGCCCATCCGCGTTCTCCGATATCTTCGCCATAAATTCGGGCACGAAGAATTGCGAACGCAGCGTCATCCGCCTCAACTGGAGACCCGCTGATCTCATCCCGCCAACCTCCGCTGGCCGAGCCTAAGTCTCCGCCCCGTGCCACCATCCTCTTCATGGCGATCGCGGTGGGCGCGATCGTGTCCAATATCTACTATATCCAGCCGTTGCTGGCCGACATCGCCCGGACCTTCCACATCACATCCACCGGGGCGGGCGCGGTTGCCATGCTGATGCAATTGGGGACCACGTGCGCGATGATGGTTTTCGTCCCATTGGGCGACGTGCGCGAACGGCGGTCGCTGATCACGATCTTGGTGGCCGTGCTCGCCGTGGCGCTGGCCGGCGTGGCCGCCGCTCCCAGCCTCGTTTGGCTTTGCGTGGCGGGAGCGCTCGTGGGCGCTTCGGGATCGGCCGTACACCTCATTATCCCCTTCGCCGCCCACATCACTCCCGACCGGGAGCGCGGCCGGGTGGTGGGCATCGTGGTCGGCGGCCTCCTCATGGGCATTCTCCTCGCCCGCACGCTCAGCGGGTACGTGGGCGCCGCCTGGGGCTGGCGAACGATGTATTGGGTAGCCGCTGGGCTAATGGCGATCTTGAGCATCCTGCTGCGCGTCCTGCTGCCGCGCAGCGAGCCGAGCGTGCAGCTCAAATATCCGGCGCTCCTGCGCTCGATCTGGCACCTCTTCCGGTCCGAGCCCCTGCTGCGCGAATCCGCTTTCCTGGGCGCGATGTTCTTTCTGGCCTTCAGTGCCTTCTGGACGACGCTGGCGTTTCGTCTGGAGGCGGCGCCCTTCCATTACGGCAGCGCCGTCGCCGGCTCGTTCGGGCTGGTCGGGGCCGCCGGTGCGGCGGCCGCTCCGCTCATCGGGCGTCTGGCGGACCGGCACGGTCCGCGCGCGACCATCGGATGGGCCCTTTTGCTCGGATTCATTTCGTTCCTGGTGCTGGGCTGGGGCGGCTCAACGTTGATCGGGCTCATCGCCGGCGTCGTGCTGCTCGACCTGGGCGTGCAGGCCGGGCACATCGCCAATCAGACGCGCATCTACAGCCTCGTCCCGTCCGCTCGCGGGCGCCTGAACGCGGTTTATATGACCTGTTATTTCATGGGCGGGGCCTCCGGCTCGATCCTGGGCGTCTGGGGCTGGCAGGTCGCGCAGTGGTGGGGCGTGTGCTGCTGCGGATTCGGAGCGATGGCGCTGGGCTTGGCCGTGCACTTCCGGGGCAAAGCGCGCTCCCTTTTGTGACTTTGGGGACGCGCCGCCCGGTGCCGTCCCAACATTCTTCGCGTGAAGCCGCCTCCTCTTTCCCCAGAGTCGATACCCGCCGCCAGGGGCGAGCATAGCCAAACTCGGTCGCGGCTCTTGAGTTTCCGCCGACGTTGGACCATCTCTAAGCTGCCATGGCCGATAATCCCGTCTTCGCAGTGGTGGTCGATCCCGAGCGCAATCTCGTGCGCACGCGCTTTGCGGGCGATTTCACCGGCGCCTCCCTGCAGGATGCCCCCGCGCAGCTGAAAGCGAAGCTGCAGCAGGTGAAGCCGGGATTCAGCGTCTTCGCCGACTTTAGCCAGGTGGCCGCGATGGACCTGGATTGCATGGGGCCGCTGACCCGAATCATGGATCTGTGCCGGGAGCACGCCGTCGGCCTGGTGGTGCGAATACTGCCCGCGAAGGAGCGGGACATTGGCATCAACTTGCTTTCGGTCGTCCACTACCGCGGCAAGGTCACGACGGTGACCGTCGAAACCGTGGCCGAGGCCGAAAGGGCGCTGCGCTGACCGCGTTTCGTCCGCGGATCGGCGAGAACTCGGCTAGACCGTTCGCACCCGCTGCGCGCCTTTGAGGCGGGAAGGACCAGCCGTTCTGGACCAGATGCTAGTTTCTGAGGCCGTGCCGGGTCTTGTACGCCTCGACGCAGATCGAATACCCAGGGTGGCGGACGATCCGGCCGAAGATCTTGTCCGCGGCCGGAATCAAGAAACGGACGGGCATGGTCACGGCCCAGCCGATCAGGAACGGCCTGCCGTCGAAAAGCCGCAGGAACCCCGTGAATTTCTGGCTGAACCACCCGCTGCAGAAGGAGATGTCCTCGACGAAGAGGCCGCTGTCGTTGAATAGGTCGAGCAGCTGGCCCCGCGAATAACCGCGGCGAACATGCCAGCCCCGCTCCTCCCGTTCAAAGGGGCCGAGATCGCCCGGGGCCACCGCCTTATAGTGATAATTGGGACTGGTGAGCAGCAGCCTGCCACCCGGCTTGAGGCAGCCGGCCATCGCCAGCACCAGGCGCCGGTCGTCGAGCACGTGCTCGATGTTCTCGCAGCATAGCACGAAGTCGAAACGCCCCTGCAGCGCCTCCTCCTGGTCAAGCTGCCTGATGTCGCAGACGCGGAAGTCCGCGTGGGCGGCGCCGCACAGCGCCGCGCGTTCGCGGGCGACTGCCAGGTCCGACTCGTCCCAGCTCAAGCCAAGGCAGTGATACCCGCGTTGGGAAGCCGCAATCGAGAAGGCGCCCGTGCCGCAGCCGACGTCCAGCAGGGTCTCGTCATTCCGCGTCCGGGGCAGGCGGCCCTTGAGCCAGAGCCAGCGGTCCCGCGTGAAGAAATCGCCCTGGATCAGTCCGGCCGAGGCGCCGAGGACCCGGGTCAGCGCGACGCGTTTGAAAGGGGACTTGTTCACCACCGGCCACGAGCGTACCCCGCCGATGGGATGCGCGCAACGCCATTGCAGCGGCCGTGGGCCGCGCAGGAAATGCGTCTCCTTTCCTTCCGTCCTGCGTCTCTCCCGGGACCACTTTTCCACCACCCACCCATGTCCCCCTTGAAGAATTTTCTTCTGCCTAACCGTTCAATTCGCGTGCTGCTGGGCCTCGTCTGCCTCGTGCTCGCGCGACGGCTCTGCGGCGCCGACAATGATACGCAGCTCCTGCTGAATGGCGCGCCGGCCCGCGTGGCCAGCTACAAGCCGGCGGACATCCAGTCGCTGGTGATGAAGAACGGGCTGCTCACCCTCACGTTTGGCCGGGATGCCAACGGCAACTTCAGCGCCGTTTCGGTGGTCAAGGATGGGCAGGAGCTGGCCCACAACCTCCATGGCATCGAACCGCGGGACAAGGACGCCCGCCGGACCTTCTATCTCGATTCCAACGCCGGTAACGGCCATCTGGCGGCGGACGCCGTGGAGGTCATCAGGAACACGCCGCAACTCGTGCATTTCGCGGTCATCGACCACCGAGCGCTGCATCTGGAGTTTCACTTTGTGATGCTGAAGGGCGAGAGCGGTGTTCATCCCTATGTCATCATCAAGAGCGCGCCGGGGGCCAACACGGGCGAGACGCGCACCATGTACCGCTTCGATCGCGACGTGCTCGACTATGCGTGGGAGGCCGAGCGCACGGGCCAGCAGCCAAAATACGCCTTTCTGCAGTCGATCTCCGACCCCGGCAACATGGGTGACGAGACCTGGCGGCTGCCCGATGGATCCGTCTACCAGAAATACGACTATTGCCCCTACTATGCCGAAAGCCCGATGTGGGGGCACTATGGCCACGGCTTCGGCGTGTTCTTCATGCCGGTCAGCCTGGAATCCTACGCCGGCGGCCCCCTGCGGCAGGAGCTCGCGGTCCATCAGGATGCGCTGATCCTGAACTACATTGGCGGCGGCCACTTCGGCGGCGGCGGATCCGCCACCGGCCGCAAAGGCGAAAAGATTGACGGCCCGTGGTACCTTTACTTCAACCGGGGCTCCACGCCCCAGGCGATCATCGCCGACGCCCTGAAGGTGGCCGCGGCCGAAAAGGCCAAATGGCCCTATCGTTGGATGGACGAGCCGCTCTATCCGCTGCTGCGCACCACCGTGACCGGCCAGCTAACGCTCACGCACGGCCGCTCGACCGCCTTCGCGTACATCATCCTCGGGCAGCCGACCAATCCCCCGCGCGTGGGCAACCCGGGCGGACGGGCGCGGCGGCCAGGCGGGCCCAGCTCCGGCCAAAACCCGGGCGCCTCCTCGCGGCGGCCCGGCCCGCCCGGGGAGGGCGACGCCGGCAGCGGGCCATTCAGCCGCGGCGCCGTCCCCGCGGGCGTCGCGCCGGCGGAGGATAGGGCCAGTCTCCTTTACACGCAGTGGGGCGATTACATCTACTACGTCAAGGCCGACGCCCAGGGGCGGTTCAGCCTATCGGGCGTCCGGCCCGGCACCTACACCCTTTACGCGTGGCAGACGCAGGGCCCGGTCACGCAGTCCTTCGCCCGCGATCAGATCGAGGTCAAAGGCGACCGGCTTGACCTCGGTATCCTCGCCTGGGACGCGCCCTTTCACCCGCACCTGGTGTTTCAGGTCGGCCAGGCGGACCGGATGGCGGGCGAATTCAGGCTGGGCCAGGCACCGCGGTCCAACCAGTTGGTGAACCAGATTCCCGACGACCTCACCTTCACCATCGGGCAAAGCCATGAGGCCCAGGACTGGTACTATGCGCAGCACGGTCCCGCGGCGCCCAAGACCAGCACCTGGACCATCAAGTTCAGCCTGGCAGCGGTGCCGGCGGGCAAGGCCTACCTCACGATTCCGGTGGCGGGAGGGCCGGGCGACGTCGCCGTGCTGGTCAACGGGCGGCAGGTGGGCCGGGTGTTCCACAACGATGATGCCAGTGTGCGCCGGGCCGCCAACCGCAGCGGCGTCTACGAGCGCTTCGAGTTCAGCTTTCCGACTGACGTCCTGCAGCCGGGCGAAAATGCGGTCAGCCTCCGCACGCTTCGCCCCTCGGGCAACTTCAACGGAATCATGTATGACACGATCGTGCTCGAGACGGATTGAGCCGCGACCACCGGCAGCCGGCCAACGCTGCCTGCCTTGTTCGCGATTGCATTCCGAAGTCCGGCACTTTTGACAGGGAGCAGCGGATACATGGCCCAATGCAGACTATATAAGACATTTTAGCTAAAGGGCCTATGCGTCTTTCGAATAGCATCCGCTGGACGAATCCCCATTGTCTCCCCGCAGAGGTGTATCGTTGCCCGGCCGGTGGCGCCGGAAAACAGCGGAGCTGCCCGCGCTTTTAACGCATGTCCGAAGCCCCCTCCTTGTCGTCAGTCGCCAGCGCGCTCCGGGTGCTATTGGTCGAGGACCAGCCCCTGGATGCGGAGCTCAATCTCGCGGCCCTGGCCCGCGCCGGCTTCCAGCCCACCTCGGTCTGCGTCGACAACGAGGCGGACTTCCGCCGCGCCCTGCAGGACCGGCCGGATCTCATCCTGTCGGATTTTTCGCTGCCAAAATTCGACGGCATCACGGCCCTGCGGATCCGCAACGAAAGCGGGCTCGATATCCCCTTCATCATCATCTCGGGCACCATCGGCGAGGATCTGGCCGTCGCCGCGATGCGCCTGGGAGCCGCCGACTATCTGCTCAAGGATCGCCTCACCCGCCTCGGCTCCGCCGCGCGCGCGGCGCTCGACCAGGCCCGGCTGCGGCGGGAGCAGCGCCAGGCCGAGGCGGCCCTGCGCGAAAGCGAGGCCCGTTTCCGGCAGATTGTCGAACGACTGGAGCCGGTGGTCTGGATGACGGATGCTGATGGAACGCCGCTTTATACCAGCCCCCAGCTGGAGCAGATCTGGGGCATTTCCCCCACCCGCCACGCCGCCGATCCGCGCCTCTGGCTGGAGGCGGTCCACCCGGATGACCGGAGCGAAGTGGAACGCGCCGTCCGCGACGAGCGCAAGCGCGCCGACCACACTCTGACCTACCGCATCACCCGGCCCGACGGCACGGTCCGATGGATTTGCGACCGGGCCTTCATGGTGAGGGATCAGGCCGGGCAGATCGTCCGGATCGTCGGGACCGCGACGGACATCACGGTCCAGCGTGAAACCGAGGAGCAGCTCTTCCGGGCGCAGCGCCTGGAGGCGATCGGAACGCTCTCCAGCGGAATCGCCCACGACCTCAACAACATCCTCGCTCCGACGCTGATGGTGACGGCGATGCTCCGCGAGCACCTGGAAGACGGCCGGGACACCGAGCTGGTCGACATCATCGAGCAGGGGGCGCGCCGGGGAGCCCATATCATTCAACAGCTGCTGACCTTCACCCGGGGCTCGAGCACTCATCCCGCGCTCATCCAGCCGCGCGAGCTCGTCGAGGAGATGGCGGGAATGATGCGGGAAACCTTCCCGCGAGCGATCGAGATCGTGGTCGCGCTCCCCGATGAGCTGGACCGCGTGCAGGCGGACGCGACCCAGATTCACCAAGTGCTGATGAACCTTTGCGTGAACGCGCGGGACGCGATGCCGAATGGCGGGCGGCTCACCCTCGCGGCCGAATGCCGCGACATCGGACCCCGGGAGGCCGGCGCCCACGCGGCGGCGAAGCCGGGGCCGCACGTCGTGCTTTCGGTTTCTGACACCGGCCCGGGCATACCCGCCGGCATCATCGATCGCGTCTTCGAACCTTTCTTCACCACCAAACCCGTGGGTGAAGGCACGGGACTTGGGCTCTCCACGGTGGCGGGCATCGTCCGCAGCCATGGCGGCTTCATCACGGTGACCAGTCCGCCGGCAGGGGGCACCCGCTTCCAGGTCCATCTGCCGGCCACGCCTTCGGTCGACCGGGAGGTCCCGGCGGCTCCCTCCGAGCCGTCGGCGGGCGGCCGCGGCGAGGTCATCCTGCTCGTCGACGATGAACGCTCCATCCGCTTCGTGGCCCAGCGCACCCTCGAAAAGCATGACTACCGGGTGATCGCCGCCGCCGATGGCCAGGAGGCGCTTGGTCTCTTCCTGGAGTATGGCTCCCGCGTCGACCTGGTCATCACCGACCTGATGATGCCGAAGATGGGCGGCGTCGCCCTGATCAAGGCGCTCCGAAAATTCAATCCGGAGCTCAAGGTGCTGGCCACGACCGGCCTGGATGGGCGGGTCGACCAGGCTGAACTGGCTAAGGTCGGCGTCACCGAAATCCTCCCCAAGCCCTTTGCCCCCGAGGCCCTGCTCGGGGCCGTCCAGCGCCAGTTGCCCCGCGCCCGGCCGGTCGGCGGCCCGGGATAAGGCCCGATGCCCATCCGCATTCTCATCGTCGACGACCATGTCCTCATCCGCAGCGGGCTGCGCCTGCTGCTCGCCTCCCGACCCGAATTCGAGCTGGTGGGAGAGGCGGCCGACGGCGACGCCGCGCGGGTCCTGCTGGAGGCAAAGGCGCCGGACGTGGTGTTCATGGACCTGGATCTGCCCGGCGAAAGCGGCCTCAGCCTGACGCGACGATTCAAGGCGCTCCGGCCTGCGACCCGGATCATCGTCTTCACCGGCCACACCGACCCCCGCCAGGCCCAGGACGCCCTTGACGCCGGGGCCTCCGCTTTTCTCCGCAAAACCAACGGAGCCGGGGAACTGATGGACGCGATGGAGGCCGTGCTGCGCGGCCAGGTCTACCTGTGCTCCGAAACCGCCGCCGCGCTGGCCCAGCCGCTCCCGCGCGACGGCGCCCACCCGCCCCACGCCATGATTCCCGCCCGCGAGCTGCAGGTCCTGCAGGGGGTCGCGCGCGGGATGCGCAACAAGGAGATCGCGTCCGAGCTCGAGATCAGCGTGAAGACGGTTGAAACCTACCGCGCGCGGGTGATGAAGCGCACCGGCTGCGGGACGCCCGCTGAGCTCGCCCGCTACGCGGTGCGCGAGGGATTGGCCCGCCCCTAACCCCCTGGCCGTCAGGCGCCGGGTTTGGCCGCCCCGAGCCAGCCGCGATCCCGCATCCACTCCAGCAGCCGCGAGGTCCACCCCGACACCGCCAGATCCCGGGGTCGAACCCCGAAGCCATGGCCGCCGCTGTTGTAGATGTGAAGCTCCGCGTTTACGCCCGCATGGTGCAGCGCAAGGTAGAGGGTGGCGAGGCCGTCGGACATGGTCGGCCGGTCGTCGTAGGCGCACGCCATGAAGGTCGGCGGAGTCCGCCCGTCGACCTTGAGCTCCTTGGGCAGGCCCGGGTAGATCAACGCCATGAAATCGGGCCGTGCGTCCAGGCGGTCCAGGGGATCGGCCGCGTCCGGCCGCCCCCCGGCCGGGCGCGTGCCCGCGAGGGCCGCGACTTCACCACCCGCGGAGAATCCCAGGATCCCGACGCGGCGGGGATCGATGCCCCACTCCGCGGCCCGGCTGCGGACCAGGCGGATCGCGCGCTGGGCGTCGGCCAGGGCCTCGACGTCGGCGCGGTACGCGGAGCCGCCCGCCTTGTCATGCGCAAGGCGGTATTTCAGGACGAAGGCGGCGATGCCATGATCGGCCAGCCAACGACCGGCGTCATAGCCTTCGCGATCGGTCGTCAGGAACATGTGGCCGCCGCCCGGGGCCACAATGAGAGCCGCGCCCGAACCACGGCCGGCCGCCGGCAGGAACGGCGTGATCGACGGGTTGTGGATGTTGAACACCACGGGAAAGACAATGTCGGGTTCCTGGCGCCAATCCACCTGCTCCGCCTCGTCCTTCCGCGCTTCGAAACCGGGCGCTCCCTCGGGCCACAGCCGGATCGGGGCGGGATGCGCCTCCTCCTGGGCCGCGGCCGACGGTATTGGGGGCGGCGAAGGCTGGGCCGGGAGCGGATGGACGGCCAGGAGGGCGGCGAAGACGAAAAACGCGGTAAGGCGGCCGGGAGTCAGGGAGGGGATGGGCATGGGCAAACGAGGGGTTGGCGGGATTGACGCACGGCCGGGCAGCGGCGATGCGCGGCGGCGGCAAATTCAGGGGCGGACAGTCTGCCGGGGCCGGCCGAATATCTTCGCCCATGTCGCGGGAAGCGGTGTCTATGAAAGGGCCGCCATGGACCTTCCCCAGCCACTGCCCTCCCCCGCGCCCGCCGCGTCGGCGTCACGGGCCACCTGGCTGCCCACGACCAACGACGGCTATCGCGAGATGCTCGCGGCCATCGGCAGCGCCACCGCGTCGATCCGGTTCGAGATCTACATCTTCAAGTCCGGCGGCCCCGGCGACCGCTTCCGGGACGCCCTGATCGCGGCGGCCCGCCGGGGGGTGGAGGTCCGGGTGCTCCTCGATGGATTCGGCTCCGCCGAACTGGTCGCCGGCTACTGGGACGGCCTGGTCGCCGCGGGGGGCCAGGCCGTCCTCTTCAACCCCGGTCCCCTCCTGCGGCTGCCCATCCGCGATCACCACAAGCTCGTGGTCGTCGACCAGGCGATCGCCTTCATTGGCGGCTTCAACATCGGCCCGGAATACGAGGGGGATGGCGTCAGCGCCGGCTGGCGCGACCTCGGCCTCGCGATCGCGGGACCCGCGGCGGCCACGCTCGCCGCCTCCTTCGACGCGATGTGGGAGAACCGGAATCTCAGGCGGCACCGCGCCCTGCGCAACCTCGCGGCCCAGTGGCGGCACCGGCGGCGCCAGCCCGCGGCGCTGCAACTGATGTCGATGGGGCCGGCCCTGGGCCGCAATGCCTTCCAGGAACTCCTCCTGCGCGAAGTGCGCCACGCGCGGGAGATCAGGCTCATCGCCGCCTACTTCGTGCCCAGCCTGCGCCTCCGCCGCGCGCTGCGCGCCGTCGCCCGCCGGGGGGGCCGCGTGCAGATCATCCTGCCCGGCAAATCCGACGTGCCGCTGGTGCAGGCGGCCGGCCGCTCGTATTATTCCCGGCTCCTCGGCGCCGGCGTCGAAATCGCGGAGTACACTCCGCAGATTCTCCACGCCAAGCTGGCCGTCATCGACGACGTGGTCTTTGCCGGCTCCTCCAACCTCGACGCCCGCTCCCTGCGCGTGAACTACGAGGTGATGGCGCGCGTAGCCGATCCGGCCCTGGCCGCCGAGGGGCGCCGGATATTCGAGGCCGACTGGGGCCGTTCCCGCGTCATCCGCCTGGCGGAATGGCGGGCGCAGCGTGGCTGGACCGACCGGCTCTATGGCCTGGTCGCGCGGTTCTGCCTGGTGAAGATCGACCTGTGGTTCGCGCGGAACCGCCTGCGCGCGCTCGGTTGAGCCGGGCCAGTCAGGGGCCCGCCGGCGCCAGCGAATGCAGGCGCAACGCCTCGTTATAGTGCTCCGTGGCCTCGGGCATCCGGCCGGCCTGGCGGAGGGCCAGGGCCAGGTTCAGCTGGTGGTCGGCGCTGGCGGGATCGCACCGCACCGCCTCCTGATACTCGCGGATGGCGGCGTCGAGCCGGCCGGCGGCCGCCAGCGCCCGGGCGAAGGCCGCGTGGGCCGGTGCAGCGTCGGGCTCCAGCCGCACGGCGCGCTCGTAGTGCGGCACGGCCTCGGGCACGCGGGCGAGGAGCGTGAGGGCGATGCCCCAGTACAGCTCCGCGTCCGCATAGTCCGGCTGCAGCCGGACCGCGGCTTCAAAATGGGGCAGCGCCGCGGCGGGTTGGCCGCCGCTGCCGAGGGCGAGCCCGAGGTTGAACTCGGCCACCGGATAGTCCGGCTTCAGGCGCAGGGCCTGCTCGAATTCCGCGATGCCCTCGGCGGGATGGCCGGTGCGCATCAGGGCCGCGCCCAGGTTGTTGTGCGCTTCCGGATAGAGGGGCTTGAGCTGCACCGCCCGCTGGAGGTGCGGGATCGCGTCCGCCGGGCGATTCAGGCGGTTGTAGGCGTCACCCAGGTTGTTCTCGCCCTCCGGATAGTCGCCGCGGAGCCGGATGGCCTCCTGGAAATAGGCGACGGCGTCCGCCACCCGGCCCGCCTCCACCAAGGCGGTGCCGAGATTATTCTGGGCCATCCAGGCGCCCGGATTGCGCTCGATGGTGGTGCCGTAGAGGGAAAATAGGTCATGGTACATGCCGCACTGCCGGAAGGTCAGGACGCCGAGCACCAGGAGGACGCCGCCCGCCAGGCCCCTCGCCAGGGCCGGGGACAACCGCGAAGCGAGGAGGGCCCCTCCGCCCGCAACCGGGACGATGAGGCCGAGGCAGGCCAGATACTGAAAATGGTCGGCGACGTATGAATAGAGGAAGGGAAAGACGTTCACGAAGCCCAAGGCGGGAAACAGCGAGCCGGAGAAGAAGAGGGCGCCCGCCAGCAACCCGCGCTGCCGGCGCCAGGCCAACCCTCCGAGCAGCCCGAACCAGGCCAGGGGATACAGCCACGCCGAGGCCGCCGCCGGCGTGATCGTCCAATGGGGATAGATGAAGATCAGGTCCGCCGGCCAGAGCACCTTGCCGGCGTAGAACCAGAGCACCCGGCCCGCCAGCAGGCACCGGGCGACGCCGCCCAGCGTGAAATCCGTCCCCTCCGCCCCGATGAAATGCCGCTCGACCCAGGCGGTCAGGAGCCCCGCCGCCGCGCCCGCCGCGAACCAGGGCAGCAAGGGGATGACGTCGCGGCGGCCCCCAATCCGGCCTCGCTTCCACCAGATCACGACCAGGAGCGCGGCCGGCTGCGTGGCCGTCACACTCTTCGTGAAGAGGGCCAGGAGAAAAAGCACCGAGGCCGCGGCGTAATCGCCGATGGCCGCCGACCGCTGCCCTTCGCGCCGCGCGTCGAAGCGCAGGTAGGCGAGCGCGGCCAGGAGATAGAAAACCGCCGACAGCGTGTTCTTCTGCTCCGAGACCCAGGCGACGGATTCCACCGCCACCGGATGCAGGGCAAAGAGCAGCCCCGCCAGCGCGGCGCCCGGCACCGCCAGCCGGCGCAGGATGACGACCACCAGCCCCGCTGAGGTGGCGTGCAAGAGGACGTTCAGCAGGTGGTAGCCTAAGGTCGAATCGCCCCACAGGCCGTGCTCGATCCAAAAGGCCGTGTGCACGACGGGATAGTACTGCTGGGTCGCGCCCATCTCGGTCCAGATGCGCAGCAGGCCGGAGACGGAGCGGAGGTCGGGCCGCGTGACGTGCCCGCTGTCGTCCCAGATGAATCCGCCCGACAGGGCCGGAAGATAGGCGAGCACCACGACCACGAACAGGACCGGCCACAGCCGGCGCATCGGCCAGGGCGCCCCGGGGGCGGCCGCCGCCGAAGCCGAAGCTGCTGTCCGCTGCCGGCTGCGCGTGCTCATGGGGCCGCCCGCGGGTTCAGCCGCGCCTGGAACCGGGCCACATCCGGCCGGCCGAGCCACCGCGGCGAGCCAACGGCCAGCGCCTGCTGCAGGTCGGCCCGCGCCCCGGCCGAATCGCCGAGCGCGAGGTCAATCTGCGCCCGCAGGAACCAGCCATCGGGCTCGCCCGGCTGCAGCTCGACCAGGGCCGAGAAATCCCGCCGGGCCTCGGCCCAGCGCCGCTCGCTGGCGAAGAGGATGCCCCGCTGCTGGAGCGCCACCGATGGCTGGTCGCCCAGCCGCGTCGCCAGCGTGAAGTCCGCCTCCGCGCCCGCCGTGTCGCCCTGCTGCTCCTCCAGGATGCCGCGCAGGATGCGCAGTTCGGGCATCGCCGCCGGGGGCGGATTCTGGAGCGCGGCCAGCTCGTGGTAGAGATAGAAGACCGGGTTCACGCGGTCGGTCATCACGTGATGCCCGGGCAGCACGAGCGCCGCCAGCGCCGCCCCGGGCAGGAAGGTCCGGACGCCGTCCGTCCACCGCCCCCGCGCCAGCAGCAGTCCCAGCAGCGCAACCGGCAGCACCATCATCATCGAGCGGCTGAGGTCCTGCGCGGTGCCCAGGCCCACCGCCACGACGATAATGATCGCGGCCGCGAGCAAGAGGGCCGGCCCGGGGCGCGGCCAGGCGAGCGCGACGGCCGCCCCGACCAGGACCCAGGCGATCCGCAATCCGCTCCAGGCTCCGAACAGGAACCGGGTCCAGGGCACCTGCTGGCCGTCGAGCGTCGCCAGATACCCCTTCACCGTGGTCGTGGATCCCGGCGGGCCGCCCAGCCATCCGAGCCGGACCGCCACAAAGGCCGCCAGCAGCGCCGCCGCGATGGCGTAGTCGCGCCGCCAAGTGCGCGCGGCGGGCGCTCCAGCCCCCGTGAAAATCGCCACCACATGCCGGCAGAGCAGCGCGAGGAGGGCGCCCAGGACAAAGCGCTCATCCACCCACGGCGCCCAGACACAGGCCAGCCACACCGCCCAGGGGCTCCGCGCAAAGGCGACGAGCAACAGGCCGAGGACCAGCCACGAATCATAATAGCCCAACCAGGAGACGGAGGTGAAGAACCACGAGGTGGCGCCCAGGACCACGGCCCCGAGTCCCGCCTCCCGGTGGCTGAATCCGCTGCGGCGCAGCACGGTGACCATGAAGGCCAGGGTCAGGAGGCAGCCCAGCGGCGCGAGCGCGAAGAGCGCGGCGCCGGGCAGATGCGCCACGTGCCCGAGCAGCGGGAAAAGCAGCCGCCAGCGGATGGCGCCATGGAGCGGGTCGGCGATCGCGGCGCCGGGATCCGCCATCTGCGCCAGGACGCTGGCCCCCCGCCGGACCTCGAGCATGCCGACCATCTCGGGCACGCGCGACCAGAGCCGGAACGCGCCGAAGGGCGGGCTGAAGCAGAAGCCGAGGAGGACAAACGCGCCGCCCGCGATCAGCCACCGGGCCCGGATTTCTTTGGCAGGGGAGGATTCCACGGGGCGAGGGAACGGCCGTGAGTTTTGGAAGGGCCCTCCCGGACGGCCAGATAAAACGATGCGGCGCCGGTCGTGAGACCGGCGCCGCGCCAAGCTGAGCCCTGGGCCCGGGGCCTACAGGTCAAACGAGACCTGGAAGATCACCTGGGCGGGATCGATGATGCGATAAGCGCTGGCCGAGCCGTCGGGGAAAGCGGCGATCGGCTGGAGCTTATAGTGGAGCTGCTGGATGTTCTTCACGTTCACCTGGAAGGTAACCGGAATCTTGTTGTTGAACAGCCGCGTGCGGTACCCGGCCAGCGCGTCGAAATACGCGTGGGCCTGGTCATACACCGGCTTGTTCGGGTCGAGCGCGGTGATGACGGCCGGCAGCGACTGCACGCCGTAGTAGCCGATCGCGCCGGGGGATTCCCAGCGGATGGCGCCGCCGACGTTGAACCGCTTCAGGATGGGATTGTCCGTGATGCCGGCCAACTGGAAGTTGGTGCTCACCCGGAAGTTGTAGCGGCGGATCTGGGGGTTGGCCTTGCCCTGCTGCTGCTGGATGAGCAGGAAGGGCGAGGCGACGAAGGACTGGTAGTTGGCCGACGCCGTCTGCGAGCCGCCGTAGTTGGTGGTCCACCACAGCGTGTTGGTGCGGGGATCGACGATCGTCGTCCAGATCGGCAGCCGGCCGTTGATCCAGGCCTGCGTGTCGCCGGACACATTCGAGTTGATCACCTTCGTGTCGGTGATGTTGCCCGTTAGCGTCCAGAAGCGGTTCGGGTTGTAGTTCACCTCGAACTCCGTGCCCTTCGACTCGATGTCGTTGGTCGACGAGATCGTGCCGGCGTTGAACGCCTGCTGGAGTGCCGTCTGGGTGTTGAAGTCCACGCCCATTTCCCGGCCGACCTCGGCCTGGACCTGCGCGGTGGAGAACGACGGGTTGATCGCCGCGACCCACAGCAGGGCCTGGGTCTGCAGGAGGAACGCGGCGGTCGAGGCGATGTCGATCCGGAGGACGCGCTGGGCGACGGTGCCGGCGTCGCCGTTCCGGTTGTTGATCGACTTCGTGTCGTAGCGGCGGACGCTCGCGACCACCTTGCCATCGAAGAGGTTCAAGCCGAGGCCGTAGTCGACGTCGTTGCCCGTGGTGTTCGGGAGGCCGACCAGGAAGTCGTTCGTCGCGAAGTTCTGCGGCAGGAAGCTGTTCGACTTGTTGATCGAGAGCGACAGGCCGCCGAACAGCTGGCCGAGGAACTTGCCGACCGGGGAATCCGCCCGGGCCAGCTGATGAACGAAGTCGAAGTCCTTGAGGGGACGGACGACCGCGCCGGACTGGGTGGTCTTGCCGGAGGAGAACTTGTAGTCACCGGCGGCCCAGGGATTGATCGAGCCGTAGTTGAACGAGATGCCGTCCGGGTTCAGAAGCTGCGGGACCGCGCCGTTCTTCTGGTAGCGCTTGTCCTCGCGCTCGCCGAAGGTGGTGACGAGGTCGTCGTTGATGAAGTGGCTCTGGATGACCGCGCCGAGGGACTTCAGGATCACCTTGGTGTTGCTGCCGCCGCCGGTCGAATCCGTCACGGCCACCTGGCCGAAGGAGGCCGACTCGTGGTTGAACGTGCCGTTCAGCTGGTTGCCCCAGACGAAGGGATACTGGCCGTAGGCGAAATCGCTGGGGGCGTAGTTGACCTGGCCGGTGTTGTTGGCGCCGCCGACATAGTAGCGGAAGTAGTCGCGCGTGATGGCGAGCGCCGCCGCCGGGCCCCCGGTGATGGCACCCTGGTTGGCGCGGGAGAGGCCGGCCGGAATCCAGGAATGAGCGTCGGTGATGGCGTCCTTGAACGAGTAGCTGCGGTTGATGCGGTACTTATAGTCGTCGTAGGCGCTGATCTGGTGGAGGCCGAGCCACTTCATCCAGCTGTCCTTCTTGGTCGTGAAGTCGATCTTGTAGGCCGCCTGCAGCCGGTAGGTGTCCCACTTGGCGGGGGTCTGCGTCGTCCGCGGCTGGTCCTGGCCGATGTACGACCGCATGAAGTACGGATTCGGCGTGCCATCGAGCAGGCGGGAGTTGACGTCGACCAGCAGCTGGCCGGACTGGCCGTTGTCGTTGGCGATGCCGATAATGTTGCGGGCGTAGCGCAGCGAGTCTTCGCGGAAGAAGGCTCCCTGGAACGCGAGCGTCTGCATGTCGGTGTCGAGGACGATCTGGTCGAGCGAGATCTCGGTGGTGCGATCCGTGTCCGTCTGCCGGTTGACCGAGGCCAGGTTGATCGAGGTGTAGTCGTACAGCGCCCGGCTGCTGACCGACGGGGTCGTGCTGAACAGCGGCTGGCTGCCCGGCTTGCCGGAGACAATGCCGGTGCCCGCGCTCGGGGACATGAAGCGGTCGAGCGAGCTGGCGTTGGTGGTCGGACCCGTGGCCGTGTTGAAGGTGCTTGGCGCGGACCAGTAGCCCAAGCCGCTCTGGTCGATGAAGGCGAAGCCGTGGTTGCTGCCGGTGAAGCTGTTGTTGAAGTAGTCGACGTTCACCCCGTTGAAGGTGCTGGGGAACGTGCTCGCCGTGATCGGGCCGATGGTCGTGCCGTTCACATGGATCGTCTCGGTCACCGGATCCCACGAGGGTTTGCCGTTGGCGGCCCAGTAGGAGACGCTGTCGCGCGGCATGACGTCGTTCGGCCGGTTGCCGTTGGCCTTGTAGTACGAGTAGGAGGCCTTGATGGTCGTCCACTTGAAGGGCTTGTACTGGATCATCGCGTTGTAGCGCTCCTCGTTGACACCCGAGGGCTTCCGCTCGAAGCCGTCGTGCTGGAAGACGCCGCTGACGCGGATCGCGAGCTTGGAATTGAGGGCGCGGTTGACGTCGAGGCTGGTGCGGTAGCCGGAGTAGGTGTCGGCGCGGAATGAGACGTGGGTGAAGTCCCGCGTCAGGTTTGCCGCGGCGCCGATCATGTTCAGGGTGCCGGAGGCGTTGCCGAGGCCGAAGACGCTCGCGTTCGGTCCGCGGCTGATTTCGACGCCGTCGATGTTGATCGGGTCCACCGGCACGCGGCCCAGGCTCTCGAAGTTGTCGAAGGCGATGTTGGCCGGGGCGAGGCCGCGGACGCGGTTGGCCTGCGTCGGGTTCAACTGGTTGTTGTCGCTGACGCTGCCGTTGCGATCCACCGTGTTGTCGGTGAAGGTGCCGGTGCCGATCGCGTTCGCCGTGTAGAGGAAGACGTCGTTGATATCCAGCATCGCGAAGTCCTGCATCTGCTGCTTGGTCACCACCGAGATGGCGGCGCCAAGGTCATCGAGCTTGGAGTTGATGCGGGTGCCGGCCTCCGTGTTGGCGGAATAGTAGCCGCGGGTGTCCGAGACGACCTCGAAGGGGGAGAGCACCACCGGAGCCTGGCCGGACTCGGCCTTCGCCTCTTTGTTCACATCCGCGGCCGTGGTCACTGTCGTGACCGAATTCGTGGTTTCATCCGCGGGCACGGGCGCCGGGGCGGGCGTGGGGGCGACTTGAGCGGAGGCCGTCGAGACGGCGATCAGCATCAGGCAGGCGTGCCAAGAGCGCAGCCTGGAGACGGTCGGGGGTAGTCCTTTGCTTAGGTTCATATTAAGACAATCAGGCACACGCAGGGTGCATCGGTTTGAGGGGTACTCCGCCGGGGGTGTGGACCGGCAAAGCGGGGGGTATGGTGCTAAGAATATCAGGACACGTGTCCTGAATCCGGAGGTCATCAAAATTGATGGGATTTCCAGACTCAAGCAAAAAGTTCTGGCCGGCGGTCCCGGCGCGCCTTCCCAGGGGTCTGAGAATGGCCCGCCGCTGGGCCAGCTGACCCCAAAGGGGCCGCGAGCGGACGATATTGGGCCAGCCTAAATCCCTTGCGGTTGGGACCAGGGATGGGCGCTTCGACCCTGTTGAGTTCCCTGCCCTGCCCGAATCGCGGATCCCAAAGGCCGGATTTCTAATATCCGAGGCCGTCCGGCGGCAAATTGCTCATCCCCATCCGGCCGGCCGCCCCTGGTCATTTCGAATTCTGCTGGCCGGGAGGCACCGGCCCAAACATTTCTGGGCCGGAGCGGGCGTAAACTGGTACGTTTACTGCAACAGGCAGGGGGTTCGTGACAACCCCCGGTCCAGCGTTTCGCCCTCTTTCCCCGGAATTGGCCCCGCCTCCCTTGTGCCGGGAGCGCGGCCTCGCGGCCGTCGCCCAGGCTCATGGCACCCCGGTTTCCCGCCGGCAGGGGAAGGACCCCCGCCCATGACGGTCACCGAGAGCCTTTTCACCGTCCTGGTCGTGGATGACGAACCAGCCAACCGCCGGTTTGTCAGCACGGTCATGGAGACCGCTGGCTATCGCGTCTTGGAGGCGGAGACCGGCGTGGCCGGATTGGCGGAGGCCGAGGACGCGAAGCCCGACTTGATCGTGCTCGAGATGCGGCTGACCGGCCTTCCGGGCACAGATTTCATCGCCCGGCTGCGCCTCGCCAGCCCGGCGCCCATCATGGTCCTGTCGGCCCTGGGCCAGGAAACGACCAAGATCGAAGCCCTCGACGCGGGCGCGGACGACTACCTTTCCAGGCCTTTCGGCAGCGGCGAACTCCTGGCCCGGCTCCGCGTGCTCCTGCGCCGCGCCCAGGCGACGGACCCGGCGGCGAGGCCAGTCGCCTTCGGCTCAGTCGAGGTCGATCTGGGCCGGCGCCTGGTGACCAAGAACGGCGTGGCCGTCCGGCTGACCGCGAAGGAATACGCCTTCCTTCAGCTTCTGGTCACACATCGCGATCAGTCGCTGACCCACCGCCAGATCCTGACCGAGATCTGGGGGCCGAAGGCGGAGATGCACACGCACTACCTGCGCATCTTCATGCTGCGCCTGCGGCGGAAGCTCGAGGATCGGCCCGAGGCACCCCGGCATTTCCTCACGGAATCGGGCATCGGCTACCGGCTCGTGACGACGCTCCGGCCCTGAGCGCGGGTTCGTTCGCCGGCCCGCGCCGACCCGCGGCATGCTCACGCGGGGCGAATGGTCCCGCAGCGGAAGTCTCGGAGGACGAGGCCTCCGCCCCCCCTCGTGGAACCGAGGCCATCGTATTTCTTTGCCATCGCTTGCGAGCAGCCCGCATCCCCCCTAGCGATGGCGGGGTGAACGCCGGAGCCGCACCGCGATCGTCCCCGCTCAGCCCAGGAACGTACTGGCTGACCCGATTCGTCCTGCTCCGGCTGCTGGGCATCGTCTACGCCGTCGCCTTCCTGGCGACCGCCCGCCAGATCGTGCCCCTCATCGGCTCGCACGGGATATTGCCGCTCGACGCCTACCTTGAGCGGGTCAGCGCCTACCTGGGTTCGAGGGGCGCCGGGTTCGCCCGCCTCCCCTCCCTTTTTTGGCTCTGGCCTTCGGACGCCGCGCTGCTCGTCGCGGCCTGGGCGGGATTTGCGCTGTCGCTGGTCGTCGTGCTCGGGTTCGCGAACGCGCCGCTGCTGGCGCTGCTTTGGGCGCTCTACATGTCATTCGTGCACGTCGGTCAGGACTGGTATGGCTATGGCTGGGAAACCCAGCTGCTCGAGACCGGCTTTCTCGCAATCTTCCTCTGCCCATGGCTCGACCCCCGCCCCTTTCCCCGCCGGGCGCCCCCAGCCCCGGTCATCTGGCTTTTCCGCTGGCTCATCTTCCGGATCATGCTGGGGGCCGGCCTGATCAAGCTGCGGGGCGACCGGGTCTGGCGCGACCTCACCGCCCTCTACTATCATTTTGAAACCCAACCGCTGCCGGGCCCCCTGAGCCGCTGGTTTCACTTTCTCCCCCGCGGCTTCCTGCGGGCCGGGGTTATCTTCAACCACGCCGCCGAACTGGTCGCGCCGTGGTTCGTCTTCTGGCCGCGCCCGGCCCGGCGGATCGCGGGGCTGGTGATCATCCTGTTTCAGGTGACGCTGATCCTCAGCGGCAACCTTTCGTTCCTCAACTGGATCACCCTCGTGCCGGCCCTGGCCTGCCTGGACGACGCCTGCTGGATGAAGGTCCTGCCGCGGGCGCTGGTCCGCCGCGCGGAGCATGCCGCGACGATCGCGCAGCCCAGCCGGCGCCACGCCGTCACGAGCTGGGCCGTCGCCGGGCTGGTGGTGCTGCTGAGCGCCCAGCCGGTGATGAATCTCTTCGCGGCCCGGCAGGTCATGAACACCTCGTTCGACCGTTTCGACCTGGTGAACACCTATGGCGCCTTCGGATCCATCGGACGCGAGCGCCTGAACGTGGTCTTCGAGGGCACGGACGATCCCGTCCCGGACGACCAGGCGCGATGGAAGGAATATCCCTACCGGGGCCTGCCCGTGGACCTCTCACGCCGCCTGCCCCAGATCGCGCCCTATCAGCTGCGGCTCGACTGGCAGATGTGGTTCGCAGCCATGGGCGGTCCCGGCCAGTATCCGTGGACGCTGCACCTGGTCTGGATGCTCCTGCACAACGACGGCGGCGCCGTCGGGCTCTTCGCCGCCGATCCCTTCCCCGGCCATCCGCCCCGCGCCATCCGCGCGGTTCTCTACCGCTATCACTTTGCCCCGCCGGGCAATCCGGAGGGCCACCGGTGGGAGCGCGAGCGGATTCGCCTCTGGCTGCCCGCGCTGACGACCGGGAACCCTGAGTTTCAGCGCTTCCTGGCTAACTACGGCTGGCTGCGCTGAGCCGCCTGGGCGCGCAGCCGCTGGGCGATCGCCAACTCCGCGGCGGCCGCCGCCGGGTCGCCCGAGTACTGCCAGGCCCGCCCCAGGTTGGCGTGCGCCGCCGCGTTGCCCGGCTGGAGCCGGACGGCCGCCTCAAACTCCGTGATCGCGGCCGGCAGCTGCCGGGTCTCGGCCAGGGCGGTGCCGAGGTTGTTGTGATACTCCCCGCGATCCGGATCAGAGGCGATGGCCGCGCGGTATTGGACGATGGCTTCCTCGAGCCGGCCCAGGCCGCTGAGCGCCAGCCCCAGGTTGTAGTGCGCGTCCGCGTAGGCGGGCCGGGCGCGCAGCGCCGCCTCGAAGGGGGGGATCGCCGCGTCCAGCCGCCCGGCGGCCGCCAGCGCCAGGCCCAGATTGTCATACGTTTCCGGATACTTCGGACCCCATTGCAGCGCCGCCTCGTAATGGGCGACCGACTCCTCCGGCCGTCCTTCGGCGGCCAGGCGGACGGCCAGGTTGTTGTGCGCGAGCCAGGCGCGGGGGTTCGCGGCCAAGGTCGACCGGTAGAGCGTGTCGAGGTCGGTGTAGGCGCGGCTCTGCCGCCAGGTCAGGATGGCCAGGCCGGCCATCACGATCACGGCCGGCGCGAGCGCCAACCGACGGCGCGGGCCGGCCGGGGCCGCGCCCCAACGGCCCCACCCGCCCGCGACCAGGGCGAACAGGCCCAGGCTGGCGAGGTATTGAAAATGATCGGCGACAAACGAGTACCGGAAGGGATAGACGTCGACAAAGCCCAGCGCCGGGAAGAGCGAACCCAGGAAAAACAAAACCGCGGCGAGCGGCCCGCGCGACCGGCGCCGCCCGGCCCAGAGGACGGCCAGCAGGCCGAGGAGGGCGGCGACCCAGGCATATTGCCGGAGCGAGGCGGCGGTCACGAACCAGCGCGGGTAGATGAAGCTCAGGTGAAACGGCCAGGCCAGCTTGCCGGCGTAAAACCACGCCACATGGCCCGCCAGCAGGATCCGCTCCACCGCATTGAGCGTGAACTCGGTCCCCTGCGCCCCGATGAAGCGCTTTTCCACCCAAGCCGTCAGCAGCCCGGCGGCGAGGGCAAAGACAAAGGCGGGGAGGAGCGGAACCAAATCGCGCCGGAGGGAAAGCCGGCCGCGCCGCCACCAGAACACCACCAGGAGCGCCGCCGGCAGCGTCGCGGCCACGGTCTTGCTGAGGACGGCGAGCGCAAAGAATCCGGCGGCCACGCCATAGTCGCGCGCCGCCCGCGTCCGGTCAAAGCGCAGGTAGGCGAGCGCGGCGCCCAGGTAGAACAGGGTCGAAAGGATGTTTTTCTGCTCGGAGATCCAGGCGACGGATTCGACGCCCACCGGATGCAGGGCAAAGAGCGCCGCGCCGATCCAGGCGGCCCTCCTGCGGCCGGCCGGAAAAAGCTTTTGCAGCAGCCGGGCAAAGAGGACGGCGGAGAGGCTGTGGCCCAGAACGTTGACGAGATGGTAGCCGAGCGTGGCGTCACCCCAAAGCCGATGCTCGACCCAAAAGGCCGTGTGCAGCACGGGGTAATATTGCTGGGTGGCGCCGATTTCGAACCAGATGCGCCACAGTCCGTGGAGCGACTGGAGCGCGGGCTTGGTGACATGGCCGTCGTCATCCCAGAGCAACCCGCCTGTCAGGCCTGGAAGATAGGCCGCGACCGTGACGCCGGTGAGGACCAGGGCCGCCAGCCAGTCGTGGGCGCCCCAGCGGGGAGAATCATCGGCTTTATTCGGCACGGCGGGATCCATGGGCCCGGGCATTAGGCCAAAGGCTTCCCGCGGCGCAACCCCTCCCCGGCTTCGGCGCCGGCCCGGCCGACGGCGGCGCGCGGCCGCCAACATGTTGCCGCAATGACCCACCGTTGCGACCGAACGACCGCGAATTGGCTGCTGGCACCCAAAGCGACGGGCAGAGCATCCCCTACTTTGGCTGCCTTCCCCCAAGGGCACCTCTGCCGCGACTGATCATCGTCAGTCCGCACTTTTATCCTCTTATATTCCAGTTACTTGGAAATTATCTCCGCGCTTGGCATCCGTCGAGCAGCGTGCTCCTGCGTAGCCAAACCCGCAACGCAGCGTCACAATCTCAAATCCCATGCCCTCCCTGCCCCATGCGTATCTGCTGCCGCTGCTGGCCTGTCTGTCGGCGGCGGAGATGCGCGCCGATGCAAAGTCGCCGCCGCCCGAGCCGCTCGCGTCCCATTCGTTTTCGTTTCTGCCGCGGTCGCTGCAGAAGCATCCGTCGCTCCCGATCGCCATCATCACAGAAATGACCGATGACGGGAGAAAGGTCCGTGTGCCGACCGCCGCTCAGCCCATGTATTACCTCGCGCAAGCGGCCGGCTACCACGACGAGGGGCAGGCCTATGGGGAAACCAAGGCCATGCCGGTGGCCGAGCTGCAGGGCCTTCTCGAACACGCGCTGGCCAGCAACCAGTACCTGCCGGCGGACGCCGCCCATCCGGCCCGGATGATCATGGTCTTCTCCTGGGGTTCCGCCAACAAGTTCGACTATCGGACCGACCCCGATGAGCCCGCGGACGCGATCGGCCGCGGCAACTATGCAACCCGCATGAATTTTCTGGCCCGCGCTCAGCTTGTCGGCGGCAGCGCTTTTGCCCGCTCGGTCGAGAACGCGCTCAACCAGGAGGACGAGATGCTGGCCAGCGGATCGAAAGTGATCGGGCCGCGGCCCCTGGAGCTGCTGGCAAACCGCGACGAGCGGATCCAGCAGCTGCTCGAACAGTCGCTCGACGACTGCTACTACGTTGTCGCCTCGGCCTACGACGCCCTCGCCATGGCGCACGGCCAGCGCCGGCTCCTCTGGCGGACTCACCTCACGGTGAACTCCAACGGAGTCGCCATGGCGGAAACGCTGCCCGTCCTGATTCAGAATGGGACGCCCTATTTCGGCCGTGACATGAAGACTGCGGCCACCGTCCGGGCCGGCCTCGATCGCGAAGGCCATGTGGAGATCGGCACGGCCACCGTGATTTCTTCCGAAACGCCCGGCCCCACCGGGTCCAAATAACCCGAAGTCCGCCGGCGGACGCGAAGGGGCCCCCGATGCGCGAGGCGGAACCACGACCGGTTCGCCGATCTCGACATGGCCGGTCGGATCCAGGTGGCCGGAAAGCAGCGCCGGGCCGCCCATGTCGCGGCCAAAGTAAGACTCGCCCGCGACCATCAGCCGCGGGAGCGCGTCCGCCATCGCGACGCCCTGCGCAGAAGTCGTGATCTTCGTGCGCCAGAGCAGCACCTTTCGCCCCGCCGCCACGCTCACCGCATCGTAGGCGGACGCCACGACGTAGAAGCAGCTCACCTGGGCCTGCTCCACCAGCCGGCGGTTCTCGAAACTCTGGCTCTCGAAGATCTCGAGCGGCGAGGTTCCCCCGACGTTGGCATTTTGCAGCTCGTCCTGCTGACGGAGCGCGTGCGCCATGGCATCCGCAAACTTATCGCCGCCAATCAAAGCGGCGCGCTCCAGGAGGGCCCGGTGCCCGATATCCGGCGTGCCCGTCTCGGAGGGAACGATGATGCTGGGATCGGCCGTTCCATCGAGCGCATTCGAGGCGCCCCAGGTGAAAATCATCACCACCGCGGCGCGATGATCGGGAGCGGCCGGAAGCAAATGAGCGGCGCCCAGCGCCTTCTCCAGCCGCGCCTGCA
>CAIWXW010000180.1 GCA_903916755.1 uncultured Opitutaceae bacterium
CGGCCCGGCGCCTGAGCCCATGATCCGCATCTGGGCCATCATCGAACGCGACCTCCGCCGGTTCCGGCGGAGCCCCGCCCTCATGGTCATGTCCATGGTCATGCCGCTGATCCAGCTGGTGGTGCTCGGCTACGCCTTCGGCGGCAAGATCAAGCACCTGGAGATCGGGCTGGTCGACCGCGACCATGGGATCCCGGCGATCAAGCTGCACGAGATGTTTCAGGCCGTCGCGGCCAACGCGCAGACCTTCACCACCCGGCCCTACGTCGACGCCGACCGCGCCCTCGCGGACTTGCGCAACGGCCGGATCGACGGGGTGATCGACATCCCGCCGGACTTTTCGCGCAAGGTGCTGGCCGGCGCGGCCCCCCGGATCGCCCTGATCGAGAACAACACCGACCAGTTCGCCGCGTCGGCGGTCGAGGGGACCTTCCAGCCGCTCCTGGCCGCCTACGGCGCCCAGCCCACCACCGCGCGGCTCGCGGCCAATGTCACGCTCGCGACCGTCGAGCTGTATCCGTACGTTCCTTACATCCAGTATCTGCTGCCCGGGACGATCGTCCTCGCCATCTTCGTGTCGGCCATGATCGGCGGCGGCATCATCTTCATCGACGACAAGGCGCGCGGGCTGCACGAGGGCTACCTCGTGACGCCGATCACCAAGTTCGAGCTGATCCTCGGCTTCAACCTCGCCGGCGTCGCCAAGGCCGTCCTCTCCGGGGTGATCCTGATCACCCTCGGCTCCCTGATCGCCGGGATTCCCGATCCGCTCAACTTCCTGCGGCTGCTGCGGATGCTGGTCCTGGTGATCTGCACCGCCTTCGCGCTGATCAGCATGATGTTCCTGCTCGTGGTCCGGGTGAACGATCCCCTGCTCCCGCGCGCCCTTTTCGGCGTCCTCAACACCCTGCTCTTCTTCCCCAGCGGCGCCGTCTACCCGATCAAGGCCTTCCCGGGCTGGATGCGCGTCATCACCGCCATCGATCCCTTCACCTACGCGGTGGCGGGCTTCAAATCCCTCCTGCTCAAGAACACCGACCTTTTCGCGATCAGCGGCGACATCGCCTTCCTGGTCGGCTTCGCCGCGATCGCGATGGGCGCCGCCACGCTGCTTTTCAAGCGCACCCTCTGATGGCGCGCCCGCGCTCCCAGGCCATGCCCGCGGCGCTGCGCTGGATCCTCGCGGCGACCTGCTTTGGCTTTGTCATGGTCCAACTGGACGTGACGATCGTAAACGTGGCGCTCCCGCGGATCGGCGCCGAGCTCGGCACCGGCACCGCCGGGCTGCAATGGGTGGTCGACGCCTACACCCTCACCTTCGCCGTCCTGCTGCTGTCCGCCGGCGTGCTGGGCGACCGGTTCGGCTCCAAGCGGGCGTACCTGGCCGGCTTCCTCCTCTTCACCGCGGCCTCGCTCGGGTGCGCCGCGGCCCCGGGCGGCCCGGCCCTGATCATCGCCCGGGCCCTGCAGGGCGCCGGGGCGGCGCTCCTGGTCCCGAGTTCGCTCGCGCTGCTCAATCACGCGACGGTGCACGATCGCGCGCTGCGGGCGCGCGCCATCGGCATCTGGACGGCGGCGAGCGCCGCCGCCATCGCCTCCGGCCCGCTGCTGGGCGCCGTCCTCCTGGGGGCCTTCGGCTGGCGCAGTATCTTCTACGCCAACCTGCCGCTCTGCGCGATCGGCTGCGCCGTGACCCTGCGGGCCGTCCCGCGCAACGAGCACGACGCGCTCGCGCACAAGCTCGACCTCCCCGGGCAATTGCTCGCGATCGCCGCCCTGACCGGCCTGACCGGCGCCGTGATCGAATTCCGGCCGCTGGGGGGCGGACACCCGCTGGTGCTCGCCGGCTTCGCCCTGGCCGTAATCTGCGGCGGCGCCTTCGTGGCGATCGAGCGCCGGGCGGCCGCGCCGATGCTGCCCCTGGGCTTCTTCACGCTCCCGAACGTGTCGGCCGCGACGGTCTTCGGCATCCTGGTCAACCTGACCTACTACGGGATTATCTTTGTCCTCAGCTTCTATCTGCAGCAAGCGCGCGGGTATTCTCCGCTGCAGACCGGGTTCGCCTACCTGCCGCTGACGCTCAGCTTCGTCGGCGCCAATCTCACCAGTGGCTGGATGGCGGGCCGCTATGGCTCGCGGATGCCCATGCTGCTGGGCGCCCTGGTCGGCCTGACGGGTTTCTGCCTGCTCCACCGCCTCGGCGCGGACACGCCATTCGTCCGGATGCTGCCCGCCTTCATCCTGATCCCGACCGGCATGGGGCTGGCGGTTCCGGCCATGACGACCGCCATCCTTTCCAGCGTCGAGCCGGCCCGGTCCGGGACGGCCTCGGGCGTCCTGAACGCGGCGCGCCAGGCGGGCGGAGCGATGGGTATCGCCATTTTTGGCGCCCTGGCTGGCGGGTCGGTGGATCGGATCATTCCCGGCCTGCGGGCGGCGGCGCTGGTTTCGGCGGGCCTGCTCGCGGTGGCGGCGCTGCTCGCGCATTCGATCCGGCCCCACCCCGGCCACCCCGCGAGGGCCCGTCCGCCGCGTTGATCCGCGCCCGGCGGCTCGCCCGATCCCCCCCTGCGCGCGCGTCCGGCCGGGGGAGGGGCGGCGGGCGGCAAAATCAGCCGCCCAGTTGTCAGTCCGCATCTTTGCAGTAGCCTAGCGGTCCCTCCTTTTCATCCATGGACTACGTCAATCTCGGAAACACCGGTCTCAAAATCTCCCGCCTGGGCCTGGGCTGCATGACCTACGGCTCGGGCCAAAACCCCGTCGGACGGCCCGGCAGCCATCCGTGGGCGCTCGGCGAGGCGGACAGCCAGCCGTTTCTCCGCCAGGCCCTCGATCTCGGGATCAATTTCTTCGACACCGCCAACGTCTATTCCGCGGGGGCCAGCGAGGAGGTCGTCGGCCGGTTCCTCAAGGCGAATGTCCGGCGGGAGGCGGTGGTGATCGCGACGAAGGTCCACGGCGTCATGCGGGACGAGCCGAACGGGCGCGGACTTTCGCGCCAGGCCATCCTGCATGAGCTCGACGCGAGCCTCCGACGGCTGGGCACCGACTACATCGACCTGTACCAGATCCACCGCTGGGACCGCGAGACGCCCATTGAGGAGACGCTGGAGGCCCTCCACGACGCGCTGAAGGCCGGCAAGGTGCGCTACCTGGGGGCTTCCTCGATGCACGCCTGGCAATTCGCCAAGGCGCTCTACCTGGCGGACCGGCGCGGCTGGAGCCGATTCGTCTCCATGCAGAACCACTACAATCTCCTTTACCGCGAGGAAGAGCGCGAAATGATGGGGCTGTGCCGTGCGGAGGGCATCGGCATGCTGCCCTGGAGCCCCCTGGCCCGCGGCCGGCTGACCCGCCCGTGGCAGGCCGGCGAGACCAAACGGTCGGAAACCGACCAGTTCCAGAAGGTGCTCTACACCGCGACCGAGGAGGCGGACCGCAAGGTCGTGGACCGGCTGGGCGAGGTGGCGGAGCAGCGGGGCCGGCCGCGCGCCCAGGTGGCGCTGGCCTGGCTCCTCAGCCGTCCGGCCGTCAACGCCCCGATCGTGGGGGCGACCAAGCCCCACCACCTGACGGACGCGGTGGCGGCCCTCTCCCTCCGGCTGACCGCGGAGGAGATCGCCGCCCTGGAGGCACCCTACGTGCCCCACCCGGTGCTCGGGTTCAGCTGAAAGGCGTTGCAGACCCGCTCCGTTCGCTCTGGCCTTCCCCCGGCCCGAGGCGGCAGTTTCGGGCCGGCGCCGCCCTGTCCAGAATGCGCACAACTTTTACCCCCTCAATGCGACAGTCTTCCCGATGATTAAGCTTACCCCCTTCGCCCTGTGGCCCCTCCTGGCTGCGGCCCTGCCCGCGCCGCCCGCCCTCCGCCCGTGGCAGCAGGTCACGGTCCCGACCGTGGCCGAGGCCGCCGCGGCCTTCCCCACGCCGCCCCGAGAGTACGGCGCCATCCACTGGGCCATCTGGGGCGGCCAGCAGTCCAAGGAGAAGATCCTGGGCGACATCGAGCACATGCAGGCGAACGGGACGTTCGTCATCATGATCGACAACTCCCGCGGACTGCAGCCGAAGTACTTCAGCCCGGAGTATCTCGAGCTGGTCAAGTTCACCGTCGACGAGTGCAAGAAGCGCGGCATGAAGGTCTGGATCGAGGACGACGCGGGCTATCCGGACGGCATGGCCGGCGGCATCATCAGCCGCGACTATCCCCAGCTGGGCATGCAGGCCATCGTCGCCGACGCGCGCTACTCCGTGGCGGCGGGCCAGACGCTGCAGATTCCGGTGCCGCCGGACACCCTCGGCATCCTGGCCTACAACCGCGCACTCGGCGCCACGGCCGTGCCGTTGCCGGCGGGCGGCCAGCTCAAGTGGACCGCCCCTGATCCCGGCTCCTCCGAGCTCGTCTTCGTCCGCCACGTCTTCCGCAGCTCCCCCACCCGCTACACCAACCGCGCCGACGGCACCGGCGACAAGGACAGTCTGTATTCGCTAACCGATTACCTTAATCCCGCCGCCACCCGCACCTACCTCAAGGTGATCCACGAGGTCTACGCGAAGCTGGTCGGCGACGAGTTCGGCAAGACCGTCCTTGGTTTCCGCGGGGACGAGCCCGACTACACCGGCTTCATGCCCTGGACCCCGAAGCTCCTCGAGACCTTTCAGCGCCGCAAGGGCTACGACCTGCAGCCCTACATCGCGCAGTTCTTCGCCCCGGACCTGACCCCGGAGGTCCTCCGGGCCAAGGCCGACTACTGGGATGTGTGGAGCGAGATGTTCAGCGAAGCCTTCTTCAAGCCGCAGGCGGAATGGTGCGAGGCGCACGGCATGGGCTACATGGCCCACCTGAACCATGAGGAAGAGATGCTCGACCTCAGCAAGGGGGAGGACCTCGTCCGCAATGAGGGCTCGTTCTTCCGCGCCATGCGCTACGTCGATGTCCCCGGCATCGACAACCTGAACCAGATCGGGCCGGGCATCGTCGCCGACTTCCCCAAGCTCTCCACCTCGGCCGCCCACCTCTTCGGCCGGCCGCAGGCGTGGGAGGAGGAGGGCGGCAGCCCGGGCCAGGCCGGCAAGTTCATCGCCGACTACCACTACGTCCGCGGGGTCAATTTTCTCAATATCCGGGGCCTGAACAACCCGCCGCCCGCCCCTGCGGCGGGCCTGCTCCTCAATTCCGCCGCGGCCATCGCCGGGTATGTCAACCGCGCCAGCTACCTGGACGCGATCGGCCGGCCCGGGGCGCAGGTCGCGCTCTATCATCCGACGGACAGCATGTGGCTGGGCGACAAGGAGGCTGATGACGTGACCGTCAGGCTGGTCACCGAGCTGATGGACCGCCAGATCGACTTCGACCACATCGACGAGGATTCGCTGGCGTCGATCTGCACGCTCGACGGCGGCACGTTCCGCAACCTGAGCGGCCAGGCCTACCGCGCCATCGTCATCCCGAGTTCGACCGTGATCCAGCGGAGCGTGCTCGACCGGCTCCGCGCCTTCGCCGCCGCCGGCGGCAAGGTGGTGTTTGTCGGCCGCACCCCGGCGCAGGTGGTCGGCCGCACCTTCCTGCACCCGGAATCCGCCCCCCCGGACCTCAGCTTCGCCACGCTGGAGCCGGAGCCGCACATCACCGACCGCGTGGTGGCCACGCTGCCGGCGCCGGACGTGAAGCTCGACGCGCCCTGCGATGCGATCAAGTACACCCGCCGCATCCTGCAGGATGGCGACATTTACTTCTTCTTCAATGAGTCGGCCCAGACGCAGGTCCGCACCGCCATCCTGGCCGGCCGCGGGCCAGTCCAGGTCTGGGATGCGACAACGGGGGCGATCCATCCGGTCGCCGGCCTCGCCGCCGACGGGTCCGTCGCCCTTCCGCTGACCCTCGCGCCCCAGGAGGCCCGTTTCGTCGTCATCGGGCCCCTGCCCGCCGGCGCCGGCGATCCCTTCCCGCTCCTCGCCCAGGCCCGGACGCTCGCCCCGCTCGACGGCGACTGGTCCATCACCCTCGGCGACCAGCAGCTGACCAGCGCCCTCCAGACCTGGAAGGCCCTCGGCTCGCCCGCCTTCTCGGGCACCGCGCTCTACCGCCGCGACTTTACCCTCGCGGACGGGGCGCCGGCCGGGCGGCACGTCTACCTCGACCTCGGCAACGCGCATGAGATCGCCCGTCCGGTCGTCAACGGCACCGCCCTCGAGCCCAAGGCCTGGCCGCCCTACGTCTGGGATGTCACCGCGGCGCTGAAGGCGGGCGCCAACACGCTCGAGGTCCAGGTGCAGCTGACGCCCGCCGGTCCCCAGCGTGGATTCGGCGGCGGCAACCGCCGCGGCGAGACCGTCCCCCGCGAGCGCCCCAAGGGCTTCGCGCCCACGGGCGTGCCCGGCGGCCTGGGCGACGCCGCCGATTCCTTCGGCGGGCGCCGCGAGCGGCTCGCGGCGTTCAACGTGACCGCCGGCCCCCGCTTCAGCGCGGCGGCGGAGGCGCAGGCCACGGGCGGCCTCCTCGGTCCCGTGCGGCTGCTGGCGCCGTAGTCCCCTTCACCCCGCTTCATCCCCTCCTCCCATGAAATCCCCCGTCTCCGTCCTCAGTCTCCTCGCACTGCCATTCCTGGCGCTTTCCTCCCCCGCCCAGTCCCCCGCGCCGGCGCCCGCCGCGCCGCGCGTGCATGTGCATCTCGACGCGTCCGCCGCGATGGCCAAAAAGGACAACGGTGAATTCGTGAAGCGGCACGAGTCCTTCCTCGCCCGGGCCCAGGCGGGCCCGATCGGGCTCCTTTTCCTCGGCGATTCGATCACCGACAACTGGCGGACCCGGGCGCCGGAGCTCTTCGCGCAGGCCTATGGCCAGTACCAGCCGGCCAACTTCGGGATCGGCGGCGACACCACCCAGAACGTCATCTGGCGGATCGAGCACGGCGAGCTCGACGGGATCCACCCGAAGGTCGTCGTCCTGATGATCGGCACCAACAACGCCGGGGCCAACACCGGCGACGAGATCTTCGCCGCGGACTCGAAGATCGTGCACCTGATCCAGGCCAAGATCCCGGAGACCAAGATCCTGCTCCTCGCCATCTTCCCCCGCGGGCCCCGCAAGAACCGCGACGGCACCGCCGACAACTACCAGCGGCGGATGGTGGACATCAGCGCCGCGAACGCGCGCCTGGCGACCCTCGACGACGGCAAGACGGTCCGCTACCTGGATATTGGGCCCAAGTTCCTGGGGCCCGACGGGCAGATCCCGGACGCCATCATGTCCGACCACCTGCATCCCACCCTCGCGGGCTACCATATCTGGGTGGACGCGATGCAGCCCCTCCTGACGGAAATGCTGCAGTAAGGGGGGGGGTTAGCGCAGCGAGGCGCGCCCGAAGCCGAAGAGCTCGGCATCGGCGTTCGGACGGCCCAGCACCTGGTCGCGGATGTATTCCGCGGCGAGGAGGCTGTAGGTGATCCCGTTGCCCCCGAAGCCCAGCGCGAACCAGGCATGGGGGACGCCCGGATGCCGGCCGATGAACGGCAGGCCGTCGTCGGTCCGCGCGAAGGTCCCGGCCCAGGCGTACGCCACCGGGAGCGGAATTCCCGGAAACAGCTGGCGGAACCGGCGGACGAGCGCGGCGGTCTTGGCCGGCAGCAGCCGGTCGCGCGCGCGCGGGTCGCGAAACGGCTCGTCATATCCGCCGAGGAGGACGCGGTCGTCCGGGGTGGTGCGCAGGTAGACGTAGGGGTCCGCGGTTTCCCAGATCAGGCACCGCCGCGCCGGCCAGCCCGGAAACCCGGCCAGCGGCTCGCTCACGAGGGCAAAGGTGCTCTGCAGCGACGTATGCGGCGTCGGGAGGAAGGATTCCGCCTCGTATCCGGTGGCGATCACCAGGTGGCGGGCGCGCACGCGCGCTCCGCCCGCGGTGCGCAGCTCCACGCCGCGGGCCCGGAACTGCGTCCGCGTCACCGCGGTCCGGTCGTGGATCCGGGCCCCGCGGCGCTCCGCGGCGGCGAGCAGACCGTGCGTGAACCGGTAGGAATCCAATTGGCCGCCATCGCGGGAGAGGATGCCGGCCGGATGCGGCAGCGAGCTCTCGGCCCGCAACCGGCCGCGCGACCACCACTCGACCGCGAACCCCGCGGCCCGCCGCGCCGCGAATTCCCGCTCCAGGCGCCCGAGGTGCCCGCGATGGCTGGCGAGGAACAGGCTCTGCTTGCGCTCGAATGCGCAGTCGAGCCCCCGCCTCCCCACAATCCGCCCGATCGCGTCGATGGCGTCGCGGCAGCGGTGATAGCAGCGCGCCGCCCGCTCGGGCCCAAACCGCCGCGCCAGGCGGTGCAGCGGCTCATCGATCTCGTATTGCAGGAGGCTCGTGCTGCCCGCCGTGCTCCCGTGCGCCACATCGCGGCGGTCGAGGACGATCGTGTCGACCCCCGCCTCCGCGAGATGCCAGGCCGCCAGGGCGCCGCTGATCCCGGCCCCCAGGACCGCCACCTCGCAGGCCGCATCGCCGGCCAGCGCCGGATAACTCGCGGGCAGGCCGTCCTGAATCGGCCAGAAGGGGGTGGAGGAAAGCAGGTCCATGCGGGGCAAAAAGGTGGGGATGACAATCCCATGGAGTTGCGTCGGCCCAAAGCGTTCCCCCATCGTGGCTGATTCACCGAAAGATCAACGCCTGGAGCCTGTCGTGACCGTGAATCCGCCCCCCGCCCCCACCCCGTCCGCGCCGAAGCCGGAGCGCAGGGCCGTGGGATGGGCCGCCGCCGCCATCGTGCTGGCGGGACTGGCGGCCTATCATGGCGGGTTCGGGGGCCCCTTCCTCTTCGACGATGTCGGCTCGATCGTCGAGAATCCGACGATCCGCCACCTGGGCCCGGCGGCCCTGTGGCCGCCGGCGGGCGGCCTGACGGTCAGCGGGCGCCCGCTCCTGAACCTTTCGCTCGCGCTCAACTATGCCCTCAGCGGCCTGGGGGTGGGCAGCTACCACGCGCTGAACCTGGTCATCCACCTGCTGGCCGGCCTTACGCTCCTTGGCATCGTCCGCCGCGCGCTGCGGCCCCGCCCGGAGGCTGCCGCGCTCGGGTTCGCCGTCGCCCTCCTCTGGACGCTGCACCCGCTCCAGACCGAGGCCGTGCTTTACGTGGTGCAGCGGGCCGAAAGCCTGATGGGCCTCTGCTATTTCCTGACGCTCTACGGGTTCATCCGCGCGACGGAGGCGGACGCGTCCGCGCCGGTGCGGTGGTTCGCCGCCTCGTGGCTCGCCTGCCTGGCCGGGATGGCGACGAAGGAGGTCATGGTCTCGGCCCCGCTGCTGGTCCTGCTCTACGATCGCGCCTTCGTGGCGGGCTCCTTCCGCGCCGCCTGGCGCCGCCGGCGCGGCTTCTACCTCGCGCTGGCCGCGACCTGGGTCCTCCTCGCCGGGCTGGTCGCGAGCACCGGCGGCAATCGCGGCGGCACGTCCGGGTTCGGGATCGGCGTGGCCTGGGGCGCCTACTGGCTCACCCAGTTCCGCGCGATCGCCCGCTACCTTGCGCTCGCGTTCTGGCCGCATCCGCTCGTCTTCGACTACGAGCCATTCTGGATCGCGCGGCCGGCCGAGGTGATCCCGGGCGCGGCGCTCGTCCTTGGCGGGGCCGCGCTCACCCTCTGGGCCCTGCGCCGCCGGCCGCGGCTCGGCTTCCTGGGCGCCTGGTTTTTTGCGATCCTCGCCCCGACCTCCCTTCTGCCCGGGGGGATCCAGATGATCGCCGAGCACCGCATGTATCTCCCGCTCGCGGCGGTCCTCGCCGGCGCCGCCGTGGCCCTGTGGTCCGCCGTGGGCGGCCGGGCCGCCCTGGCGCTCTGCCTGGCGGCCGCCGCCGTCGCCGGCGTCGCGACCGCCCGCCGCGCGGAGGTCTATCGCACCGCCCTCTCCCTCTGGGGCGACACCGCCGCCCGGCGGCCCGCGAATGCCTTCGCGCAAAACAACCTCGGCCGCGCGCTGTTTGCGGCCGGCCGGGTGGACGAGGCCGCGGCCCGCTACGCGGCCGCCCTGGCGGCGGATCCGACCGACGCCGTCGCCCACTACAACCTGGCCAACATCCTCTCGGACCAGGGCCGGCTGCCGGCGGCCATCGGCGAATTCCGCCGCGCGCTCGCGCTGAATCCGGGCCTCTTCGAGGCGCACAACAACCTCGGGCTGGCCCTGGCCCGCGCCAACCGGATCCCCGAGGCGATCGCCGAGTACGAGGCCACCCTGCGGCTCCAGCCGGATTCGTTCGAGGCCCAGACCAATCTGGCCGACCTCCTCGGGCAGGCCGGCCAGGCCGCCGCCAGCCTGCTCCACTACCGGGAAGCCCTGCGCCTCCGGCCCGGCAGCGCCGGCGCCCACGAGAACCTCGGGTTCGCGCTGGCGCAGGCCGATCAGGTGCCGGCCGCGATCGCCGAGTTCCAGGCCGCGGTGCGGCTCGCACCCGACGATCCCGAATTGCGCTCGAACCTGGGCGTCGCCCTGCAGCACGTCGGCCGCGCGGCCGAGGCGCAGGCGGAATTCGCGGCCGCCGCCCGCCTCGGCCATCCGAACGGAGTTGATAAAGGCAGGCCCTGAGCTACCGTGCCGGAACCATGAAGACGTACCTCGCCCTCGCCCTGTCCGCGATGGTCCTTGCGTTGGCCAGCCCCGCCCTGCGCGCCCAAGACCCGAGGGCGCCGGGCAGCTTCAAGGTCTCGGTCCAGGGCCAGGTGACCAAGCCCGGCCCGTATGCGATCTCGCCGGACCTCACCGTGATCGACGCCGTGGAGCTGGCCGGCGGGTTCACCCCCCAGGCGCTCCGCAGCAGCGTCCGGATCGCCCATGAGGGCAAGACCACGGTCCTCGACTATTCCGACGTCGCGCTCAACAACGCCAACGCGAACTTCAAGCTGGGTCCGGGCGACGTGATCTTCGTCCCGGTCGACCCGACTTACGGAAAGTAGGCGGGCCGGGCCGCGGGGCGGCCTCAGTCGCCGATCGCCTGCATGACGACGTTCTGGTAGCCGTACTGGAGGTCGAGCAGGTTGGCCGGCGAGCGCTGGACCAGCAGGATGAGGATCAGCTGCTCCTTCGGATCGATCCGGAAATAGCTGTTGTAGGCTCCGCTCCAGCCAAAGGTGCCGGGCGAGCTCAGCAGGCCGGAGTCCCCGTCGTCCTTCTGGACCGCCACTCCCAGCCCGAAGTACTGGCCGCGGAGGAAGGACAAGGGGATCGGATCGGAATGCTTCGCCCGCATGAGCTCGACCGATTTGCGGCTGAGCAGCCGCCGGCCGTCGAGTTCGCCGCCGTTGAGCAGCATCTGGCAGAAGCGGAGGTAATCCGGCGCGGTGGAAAAGAGGCCTCCGCCCGCCGAGAATGAACGCGGGGCCGGATCCTGCTGCGGCGCCGGCGCCAGGCTGCCGTCGGCGCGCCGCTGGTAGATGACCGCCAGCCGTGAGCGCTTTTCCGCCGGGACGGTGAACCCGGTGTCCTTCATGCCGAGGGGCTCGAAGATCCGCTGGCGCAGGTAGACATCGAGCGGCTGCCCGGTGATGACTTCGATGACCCGGCCCATCACATCGAGCGAGGGGCCGTATTCCCAGGCGGCCCCCGGCTGGAAATTATGCGGGACGCCCGCGAGCGCCCTTATCCGGTCGGCCAGGACGGCGTTCTCCGGCAGGGCCCCCATGGCCGCGCGCAGGGCGGCCGCCGCCGGGCCCGCGCCGGTGGCCAGGCCCGAACGATGGATCAGCAGATCGTGGATCGTCACGCTGCGCTCGACTGGCACGAGGACGTAGCCCCCCGGCGCACCCGACCGGGGCACCGCGACCTTGGCGTCGCGAAACTCCGGCAGGTATTTCTCGACCGGATCGCTCAGCAGGAGCCGCTGCTCCTCCAGCAGCATGAGGACGCCGACCGTCGCAATCGGCTTGGTCATCGAGGCGATGGCAAAGATGTCGTCGGTCCGCATCGCCCGGCGGGCGGCGAGGTCGCCGTAGCCGGCCGCCTGCAGCCGGACCAGCTGGCCATGGCGCGCGATGGCCGTCACCGCGCCCGCGATCTCGCCGCGGGCCTCGAGCCGCTCGACAAAGGCGTCGACGCGCCGGAGCCGTTCGGTCGAGAGGCCGACCGCCTCCGGGACGGCGGCCGGCAGCGGCGCCGGGGCGCCGAGGGCGGGCAGAGAAGCGGAGCCAAATAGGACCAGAAGGGGAAATACTTTCATCGGGGGCGTGAGCGGAGCGGGGTTAAAAAGGTCGTGCGGGACAGGGATAGGCGTAAACCTGAATTCACCCCAGCGTAAGCAGATAGTTTGGTTCGAAGCTTTCTTATGAATATCCCTTCTGTGTCCTGCCTGTTCCTCGGCGGCGTGGTCCTCCTGTCCACCCTGGCCCGCGGCGCCGATGCGCCCGCCACCCTCGAAGTCTGGCCGGGCGCCGTGCCCGGTGAAACCGCCAGCATCGGCCCGGAGAAGATCCTCCCGTCGACCACCGGCTCGGTCCTGCCGAAGCAGGTGCTCAACGTCACCCGGGCCACCCTCACGGTCTTCAAGCCGGCGCCGGGACTGGATACGGGCGTGGCGGTCATCGTCTGCCCCGGCGGCGGCTACCGGGACCTCGAAATGCTCAAGGAGGGCGAGGACGCGGCCCGCTGGCTGAACTCGATCGGGATCACGGGCCTGGTCCTCAAGTACCGCGTCCCCGGGCGCCCCGGCCTGCCGCGGCACCTGCCGGCCCTGCAGGACGCCCAGCGGGCGCTGAGCATCGTGCGCAGCAATGCCGCCGCCTGGGGACTGCGCCCGGACAAGATCGGCATCATGGGTTTCTCCGCCGGCGCGCATCTCAGCGTCATGGCCGCCACCCAGTTCGAGCACCGCGCCTATCCGGCGATCGACGCGGTGGACCAGGTGGACTGCCGCCCGGATTTCGCGATCGTGATCTATCCGGGCGGCCTCCTGGACGAAAAGACGAAGCAGCTTTCCAGCGACGTCCAGGTCAGGAAGAACACCTCGCAGATGTTCATCGCGCAGGCGGAGACCGACCGCGTGAACTCCGAAAACAGCATTCTCCTCTATCTCGACCTCAAGCGCGCCGGCGTCTCCGCGGAAATGCACCTGTACGCGGTCGGCGCCCACGGCTTCGGACTGCGCCCCACCCCCAATCCGCATGGCACGTGGATGATCCGCTGCCAGGAGTGGATGACGGGCCAGGGCATCTGGAAACCCAAAAACTGAACTCCTCCCATGCACCTCGTCCGCTGGCTGCTTCCCCTCGCACTGGTCTCCACCGCCGCCGCCCAGGCGCCGGACTATGCGGCCTACCCGGCCAATCCGGGCCATGCCATCGCACTCTGGCCTGAAGGCATCCCGGGCGATCACCCGGACGGACCGCCACAGGTCACCCGGGACGGGCGCGTCTACCACGTGCGCCGGCCCACGCTGATTGCCTATCTCCCGCCCCCGGGAACGGCGTGCGGCACCGCGGTCATCTACTGCCCGGGCGGCGGCTATATTCGCCTGCCCGAGGACAAGACCGAGGGCGCAGAGCAGCGCTGGCTGAACCATCTCGGCATCGCGGTGTTCTCCCTGACCTACCGCTTCGGCGACGACGGCCCGGACTCGGCCCTGCAGGACGTGCTGCGGGCCATCCGCCTGGTGCGCCAGCACGCGGCCGAATACGGCCTCCGGGCCGACCGCATCGGGGTCATGGGCGGCTCCGCGGGCGGCCACGTCGCCACCTCCGCCGCCACCCTCTTCAACGACCCGGCCGGCCGCACGGGCTCGCCGCTTGACCAGGTCAGCGGCCGGCCCGATTTCACGATTGTGCTGTATCCCGTCGTGACCATGCAGGATCCCTTTGTCCACAAGGGCTCCCGCACCGGCCTGCTCGGACCGGCGCCATCGGCGGCGCTGATGCGGCACTACTCGACCGACCTGCAGGTGACCAAGGACACCCCGCCTGCGTTCATCGTTTCCACCGAAGAGGACAAGTCCGTGCCGCTGGAAAACGCCGTGGGCTATTTCATGGCGCTGCGCCGCGCGGGGGTCGCCGCGGAGCTTCACCTCTACCAGATGGGTCCGCATGGCTTTGGCTTCAAGACGGGCCTCGGGCCCACCTCCGAATGGCCGGAACGGCTGACCGACTGGCTGCGGTTCCACGACTGGATTCCCTCGCCCAAGGGCTAGGCGTGGTCAGCGGGGCGCCGGCGGCAGCGCAAATACGGCCAGGGGGCCGAACTGCCGCCGCGGCAGCGAACGGGTCGCCGCCTCGCCTGCCGCCGTGAGGGCGGAGCGGGAGAGGTCGAGCAGCACAAAGCCGCGGGCCGGAGCGTCGGCCCCGGCCGATCCGGCCTGGGCGCGCGCCGCCCGTTCCATGAGCCACCGGTATTCCGGGTCGACCGGCAGGCGCGGATGGGCGCCGTCGTAGAGCACCGGCAGACGGCCGCCATTCTCCGCCACCACGAAGGCCATGGCGGCCGCCTTGTGGGCGTAGGCCACGCCATATTCTCCGGGCGCTCCGCCCCGGTCGGCCACCACGCTGAAGATCGCGGCATCGAGGCAGGCATAGCCGCCGAGGCAGACGGCCAGGAGCGCCCAGGGGATCATCCGGCTCCGGCGCCCCAGCGCCTCGATGGCCGCCGCCAGGCCCAGAAAGACTACCGGATAGAGAATGATGAAATAATGGATGAAGGGCACGACCCCGGTGACCGCCAGGGCCGCCGTCGGGAGGAACCACCATGCCGCCAGCATCACCCGCGCGGCGAAGGCCGGCGTCGCGCGGTCCCGCCAGCAGAGCCAGAGCAGGCCCGCCAGCGCGCCGAGACCGGTCAGGAGCGCAAAGGGCCAGACCCAGCCCGCCTGCGCGCCGATCAGTTCCGCCGTGCCGTCCGCGCCCGAGACCGAAAATGGATAGCGCCAGGCCAGCAGCAGGCGCTGCCCGGCCGGGACCAGGCGGTCCCAGAGTTCACGGCGTGAATCCAGGTGCGCGAAATCGGAGCCGTGGGAGCGGAGAATGTGCGCGAAATAGGGCGCGTACAGCAGGAGGCCGAGCCCCGTGCCCCAGCCCAGCCAGCGGGCCCGGACCTGGGCCCGTCCGGCCACCAGGAGGCCCGCCAGGATGCCGCCCAGGACGAGCGCGGAAAAATGCAGCTGGACCGCGGCCGCAGCCAGCAGGAACAGCCACAGGAGGGCGCGCGGCCGCCGGTCGACCAGGAAGGCGTGCGCCGCGAGGAGAAAGGCGCCGACAAAGACCGGCAGGAGGTCCTGCGCCCAGATCTTGCGCGAGAAGATAACGGCCCAGGGCGCGAGCGCATAGAGGCCCGCGGCAACCAGGCCCACGCGTGGCGAAAAATACCGGCGCCCGATCACGGCGCAGAGCCACACCGCCCCGACATTGCTGAGGGCGATCATCGCCGCCGCGGCCAAGGGCGTGGCAAAAAAAACCAACGGCACGGCGAGCAGATAGACAAACAGCGGCGGATTCGGGACACCCACGCTGGCCATGAGGCCGACGAGCGGCAGGTGCTCCCCCGGGACGGCGTGGCCCTTGAGCACGTCGACGACCTGCACGGCGAGCCGGCAGGCCTGCGCCTCGTCGCCCTTGAATTCCATCAGGTCGAGCCGCCACAGGCGCGCGCCGGCGGCGACCGCCAAGATGGCCGCCAGCGCCAGGCGCTCGGCGGCGCGCCGGGAGGCCGGTGGAACCGCGGGCGGAGGCAGGGGGGACATGCGGCGACGCGGGCGGACCCGCTCAGCGGAGAATCCCCACCGGGAGGAGACAAAGCGCGGTCAGCCGGCGGGGAGAAAGCATACGCCGACTATAGAGGCGGCGCCTCCCGGCCGCAAAGCCGTTTTTCCCGCGGGGCAGGCGGAGCGCGGCCAGCCCGCAGGCTACAGAGTCCGGATCAGGGTGACGGGCGAGCGTCCCCTCCCCGTAGCCGTCAGCGGCCTCGCCACCCCGCCGGCACCTTGCATCAACCCGGATATCAACGGGCTTCTCGCCGCGATTTTCCAAAAAAATGGAGCCGGAAGATTCCCCCGTCCGTCGGACGTTGAGTTACATGCCGGAGTAGACACTACGTATGCAGGGACTAAGCCGGATGTTGTTGCTCCCCAATGGATTCATTGCGCCCGGTTGTGAATTACGGCCTCAATTCACATGTTTCGCGTGCCCCGTCTCAAATCCCTCCGCCCCTCGTCCCAAAATCCCCCATGCGCCCGCCTCGTCGCTGTGCCTTGGCCGCCCTGCTTTGCGCGGGCGCGGCGTGGTCGCTGGCCAGCGAAGCCGACCTGCTGCACAACGCCCGGGCCCGGGACCTTTGAGATGAAAAAGCGCGACGAGCACACGTTTGCTGACAAGGATGGACGCGCGGTGACATGGCCGGACCGCCCCTGTATCGCTCTCCGTATTCGTCGGCGGGACTGACCGCCCCCTTCCCCATCTATGAAATCCCTTCTCTGCTTCTGCCTGGTATTCCTGCTCGGGGCCACCGCCCGCGCCGGCCTGACGCCCGACGTCGAATACGGCCGGGCCGACGGCGTCAGCCTGCGCCTCAACGCCTACGTGCCCGACGGGGACGGCCCGTTCCCGGCCGTCATCCTCGTGCATGGCGGCGGCTGGAATTCCGGGGACAAGGCCGGCGGCGCCAAGCGGGCGCTGATCTCCCCCATGGAGGACCCCCTCGCGCACGCCGGCTTCGCCTGGTTCTCGATCAATTACCGCCTGGCCCCGCAGCATCCCTATCCCGCGGCCATCGAGGACGTCGAGACCGCGATCCGCTGGGTCCGGGCGCACGCTGCTGAATATCATATCGATCTCCGCCGTCTGGCGATCGCCGGCGAATCGGCCGGGGGCCATCTGGTCGCCCTGGCGGCGGTGCGCGCGGACGCCTCCACGCAGGTCGCCGCCGTCGTGGTCTTCTACGGCCGCTTCGACATGCTCGCCGACGCCCGGATCCAGGGCGGCAAGCTGAGCGGCAACCTGGCCCAGTTCGTCGCCAGCGACCACCTCGACGAGCGGACCACCGCGGTCCTGCGGGCGGCGTCCTCCCTGGACAAGGTCCATGCCGGCCTGCCGCCCTTCCTTCTCCTGCACGGCACCAAGGACGACCATGTCCCCTACCATCAGTCGGTGGACATGCGCGCCAAATTGCGGTCGGTCGGCGTTGCGTGCGACCTGATCACGGTCCCCGACGGCCCCCACGGCATGATCTATTGGGACAAGTTTCTGCCCTCCTACAAGGACCAGGTCGTGGCATGGCTCGAGCGCACGCTGCCGGCCCCGGGCGCGGTGATTTCCGTGTCCGACGCCCTGCGCCGCTGAGTTTTCGGCGTGGCCGCCGCCGCCGCCGTCGCGCGGGCGGCGGCGGGCGACGTCGCCCTGATCCGCGAGAAGATCCAGCAGGACGACGCCGGCATGCTAAGCGGCTGGCCCGCTTCCGCCGCGTTCACCTGACCGATCAGAAGCTCACCACGCTACGCCTGCTCTGCAAAGTAGGCATTGAGCGCACCGATCAGGGGCTCGATTTCGGTCTGGGTGATCGTCCATACGACCTTGAAATTCACTCGGTCGTAATCATGGGTGATGCGATTGCGCATCCCGCGAAGCTTCTTAAATGGGATGTTGGGCAGCGCCCGTTCCGAGCTGGCATCAATCTTTCGGGCCGCCTCGCCCATAACGGAAAGACGCATCGCCACCGCATCGCGCTGCTGCGCGCTATCCCAGAATTCATCATAGCTGATTCCCGCCATGTATTCGCGGATGCGGACGGCGGATTCCAACATCTCGTAGAGATGGGCCTTCTGTAACCGATCTGGAGCGTTAGCCATAAATGACCTTGGCCTCAGCCAGGATTTCCTCGCGCCCATACGGATTTGTCATCGCCTCGACGGAGTCTCGCGCGAGCAAATGCACCGGCACGCCGAGAAGCTGGGTCATCTCTTCCTCCACCGAATAAAGGCGCAGGCCCGGATTGACCGAGAAGGTCGCCAGCAAATCGACGTCGCTGCCCCGCCGGGCTTTTCCCCGCATCACGGATCCGAATATTTCCAACCGGCTGATCCCGTTCACCCGGCAGCATTCGCCCAGTAACTCCGCGATTTTTTCGGGAGCAGGCGGCACCCGCGGCCGCCGGGGAGCGGGCCTTCCTCCCCTTCGCACCTCCTCCCAAAATGCCTTGGCCTTGGTCCGGTTAGCCATGGTTTTTGCCACCGAACGCGCCTTGCCTCCCTTTCGACTCATGGCTCGGTGCGTCATAAAGTAATGCTAAGCGCTTAGGATAACTTGTCGAGGGGAGATCAGGCTTGAATGGGGAGGTCATGATTGCAGAAGGCCAAAAACATTCTTGCACGCGGAGCCACTAGCTATCACTTGATAGCCTATCAACCGAATGCCTATGCTTACCGAGCGCCAAGAACAGGTTTTAAACTTCGTCCGCGACTACCAGGGCGCGCAGGGCGTCCCCCCTTCGACCCGCGAGATCGCGCGCTATTTCGAGAGCAGCCAGCCGACCGCCCTGAAGCACCTCCAGTCCCTCGCCCGCAAGGGCCAGGTGGAGAAGCTGGCCGACGGCAAGTGGGGCCTGCGCGCCTCCCAGGTGCAGGCGCACCTCTTCGACACCCCTGTCTATGGCGCCATCCCCGCCGGCGTCCCCGCGATGCAGGAGCAGGACCCGGAGGAGACGATCGCCATCGATCCCGCCGTCTTCGGCGTCCGCCGCGGCGATCCCCATCACTTCTGGTTCCTGCGCGTCATCGGCGACTCGATGATCGGCGCGAACATCCTCAACGGCGACCTGGTCGCCCTGGTCCGGCGCGAGCCGCGGCCGGGCGAGATCATCGCGGCCCTGGTGGACGAGACCACCACCACCCTGAAGCGCCTCGTGCGCGAGGGCGGGCGCATGCTGCTGCGGGCCGAAAATCCGCGCTATGCCGACATCGTCCCCAGCCGCCTGGAATCCCAGGGGGTCGTGGTGGGGGTGATCCGGCGGACGCTGGCCTGAACGAATGAAGGCCCGTGTCCGGTCCGCCCACCCTTTCCGAGCTGCGGTCCCTCGTGGCCGCGCGGTTTCCCGCCGCGGCCCGCAAGCCGGGCCGCTGGGTTCCCACCGGCGTCGGCGGGCTTGACGAGGCGCTGGGGGGCGGACTGCCCGCCGGAAAGCTGACCGAGCTGGTCTCGGAAACCCCGAGCAGCGGCGGCCAGCTCGTCCTCTCGCGCCTCCTCGTCGCCACCCGCGCGGCCCGGCAGCGGATCGCCCTGATCGACGGCGCCGACGGCTTCGCGCCCGAGGCCATGCCGGCCGACGCCCTGTGCCATCTCGTCTGGGTGCGCGCCCGCCGGCTGGAGGAGGCGCTGGCCGCGGCCGACGTCCTCGTGCGCGACGGCAACTACGCGGTCGTGGTCCTCGACCTCCGGGGGATCGCCGAGCGCGTCCTGCGCCGGACCCCCGCCCCCGCGTGGCACCGGCTGCACCGCGCCGCCGAGAGCCGGCCGGCGGCCATCCTCGTGCAGACCCCTTTCCCCCTGGTGCCGGCCGTCCCCTGGCGGCTCTCCCTGCGGGCGCCCCAGGGCCTGGAGCAGCGGCGCCGCTCCCAGGAAACGCTCGCGGCGGCCCTCACGATCGGGATCGTGCGCGGGCACGCCTCGGTCGAGGAACAGGCGGGATGAGCTTTGCCGTCCTGCGCGTGCCCGACTTCGCCCTGCAGGCGCTGCGGCGGAGCGAGCCGGCGCTCGCGGGCCAGCCGGTGGCGCTCGTGGCCGGCGAGGGCCGCCAGGCGGTGCTGACCGAGGTCTCGCCCGAGGCGGTCGGGATCGAGGCCGGCTTCACCGCCACCCTCGCGATGGCCCGCTGCCCCGGGATCGTGCTGCGCCCGCGCGACCCCGCGGCGGAGGTCGAGGCCCAGCGGCTCCTCCTGGCCGCGGCGTTCACCCTTTCGCCCCGGGTCGAGGCCACGGCGGCGGGCTGCTGCACGGTGGACCTGCAGGGCGCGGATCCGGGCCGGACGGAGGCGGCGATGCGCCAGCGCGTCCTCGACCTCGCCGCGGCCGGCCTGCCCGCGCGGATCGGCGCCGCCGCCACGCCCCTCCTCGCCCGCTACGCGGCGCAAGGGGCCGATCCTGTCCTGATCGTGCCGGACGCGGCCGCTTTTCTCCGCCCGCTGCCCCTCGCCGTGGCGGAGCCCTCGGCCGCTCACGCGGCGATCCTGCAGGCGTGGGGCATCAAGACCCTCGGCGACCTGACCGACCTCGCCCGGGCCGACGTCGGCCAGCGGCTGGGGGCGGAGGGGGCCGCCCTGTGGGAGCGCGCCGCGGGTGAGGCGACCCGCGTCCTGCGGCTGATCGAGCCGCCAAAGTCCTTCGTGGCGGAATGGCTCTACGAGCCGCCGGTCGAATCGATCGAGCCCCTCCTCTTCAAATTGCGGCGCTTCGCCGAGCGGATCGCCTTCGAATTGCGCGCGGCCCAGTTCGTGGCGGAGGCGCTGACCCTCACGCTGCTCCTCGAGGACGACACCGACCACCGCCGCCGCTTCCGCCTGTCCGAGCCGGGCGCCGACGTGGAATCCTGGCTGCGGATCCTGCAGACGCACCTGGACACGGTGCGCACCACCGCCCGCGTGAGCGCAGTGCGGCTGAGTGCCGCGCCCGCGCGGCCGCCGGTCCGGCAGGACGGCCTCTTCGAGACCGGCTTGAGCGATCCGGCGGCCTTCTGGGAAAACCTGGCCCGGCTCGGGGCGGTCGTGGGCGACGACCGCGTCGGCACCCCGATGCCCTGCGACACCCACCGGCCCGATGCCTTCGTCCTGGCCCGGCCGCCCGAGAGCGTGCCGGCGCCGGAGCCGCCGCCGCTGCACCCGCCCCGCGGCCCCGTGCTGCGCCGGTTCCGTCCGCCGTGGCCGGTCCGCGTCCTGCTCGAGGAGGCGCGGCCCGCCGCCCTGGCCGGCCCCATTGCCGGCCCGGTCCGCGCCGCGGCGGGCCCCTGGCGCGTGTCCGGCGAATGGTGGCGGCCGGAAGCCTGGGCGGTGGAGACCTGGCAGGTGGAACTGGCCGCGGGCGGGCTGTACCAGCTCGCCCGCACGGCCGAGGGCTGGAGCGTGGAGGGAATGCTGGACTGATGGCCTACGTCGAACTGCACGCGCGCAGCGCCTTTTCCTTCCTGCGGGGCGCCTCGCTGCCGGAAACCCTGGCGCAGGCGGCGGCCCACGCGGGGCTGGGGGCCCTGGCGCTGTGCGACCGCGACGGCGTCCATGGCGCGGTGCGGCTGCACATGACCGCGAAGACCGCGGGCCTGCGCGCCCTGGTCGGCGCCGAATTGAGCCTGGAGGACGGCACGGTCGTCCCCGTGCTGGCCGCGAGCCAGGCGGGCTACCGCCAGCTCTGCGGACTTCTCACCGCCGCGAACCTGCGGGCGCCGAAGGGCGAGGGCCGCGTCACCTGGGCCGAGCTGGCGGGTGACAACGACGGCCTGATCGCCCTGACCGGCGACGGCGACGGGCCGGTGCGGCGCGCCTGGCGGACGGGCGGACCCGCCGCGGCGGCCGCGGCC
>CAIWXW010000181.1 GCA_903916755.1 uncultured Opitutaceae bacterium
AGAATCAGCAGCGGGAGATCGCCCACCTGCAGAAATTCGTGGACCGCTTCGGGGCCAAGGCCTCGATGGCCTCCCGCGCCAAGTCCAAGGAAAAGCAGATCTCCCGCCTCGAAGAGGTGGCGGTGGATGAGCCGGAGGAGGACCTGCGGAAGATCCACTTCAAATTTCCTCAGCCGCCGCGCTCGGGCCGGAAGATCATCGACCTCGAGCACGTGCAGCAGGCCTACGGCGACCATGTGGTCTACAAGGACCTGAACTTCTCGGCGGAGCGCGGCCAGCGCATCGTGCTGGTCGGGCCCAATGGCGCCGGCAAATCGACCCTGCTCAAGATCCTGGGCGGCGTGATCCCAATCCAGGGCGGCACGCGCGAGCTGGGCAGCAACGTGGTCCCGGGCTACTTCGCCCAAAACCGGATGGACACCCTCGACGGGAAACGGACGGTATTCGAGGAGGCCATGGAGGTGCGGAACATCAATCGCGACGTGACCGAACAGATGGCGCGCAAGATCCTCGGAGGCTTCCTTTTCCGGAAGGACGATGTCTTCAAGAGGATCTCCGTCCTTTCGGGCGGCGAGAAGTCGCGCCTATCGCTGGCCAAGCTGCTGCTGGCGCCGCCCAATCTCCTGCTGATGGATGAGCCCACCACCCATCTGGACATCGCTTCCATCGACTCGCTGGTGGGCGCGCTGGAAGCCTATGAGGGCACGCTCGTTTTCATCAGCCACGACGTCTATTTCATCCGGGCCCTGGCCCAGACGGTCCTCCACGTGCACAGCGGGCGCCTCACGGCCTACGCCGGCAACTACGACTACTATCTGGACAAGTCGAAGGCCACCAACGAGCGCGCCGCGCTGACGGCCGGCTTCACCGACGCGCGCCCGGTCCAGGCCGCCGCGAAGGCGGCGGACAAGGCCAAGGATCCGAAGCGCTCGGACGCCGACGTGCGGGCCAAGGCGGCGGAGATCAAGAAGCTCCGCGGCGACATGACCGTCCTGGAAAAGCAGATCTCCGAGCTGGAAAAGAGCCAGGCGGAGCTCGCCGCCGCGCTGGAGGCCCCCGAAACCTATTCCCATCCGGGCCGCGCGCAGCACCTGAACCGCGAGCTCAGCACCATCGTCGACCGCCTGCAGGCGACCACGACGGAATGGGAAGCCGCCGGCGTCCGGCTGACCGCCCTCGAGGCGAACTAGGCCCCGGGCGGCGGGGCGGCGGAGGACGGCGCTGGGATGCCGTCCGCCGGGCCCGGCTCCATGATCTCGACCCGTGTGCCATCCGGATCGAAGGCGTGGATCTGGCGCTTCTTGTCCGTGCCGACAATGAACGCCGGCGCATAGGTCGCGCCGGCGGGCAGCGGCCGGCCGCTGAGGAGGGCGGAGGCCTGGGTCACATCCGGGGTGATGAGGCAGTAATGGTGGCTGACGCCGACGTGCGCGAGGGTCGGCATCTTGTCGTAGAGCATGAATTCCACCCAGTCGGTGCCGTCCGGCACCCGCAGGTTGACCCAGCTCAGCCGCTTGCCATTGCCGCTCCCGCGCCAGGTCTCGGTGAAGCCGAGGAGGTCATGATAGAAGTGCTGCGCGGCCGTCAGGTTGTGCACCATGATCCCGAAGTGGGACATGTGCATCGAGACCCGCGTCGCCGGCAGATGCCGGCCGCGGTCGCGGTCCATCCAGCCGCCCGGGAGGTACTGGATGAACTCCACCGCGTGCCCATCGGGATCGGTGAGCGCGAAATGCGCGGCGCCGGTCTTGCTGGCATGGATCGCTGAAACCGTCATCCCCTTGGCCGTGAGCTCCAGCCGGAGCGCCTCGGCGTTGTCGGTCTCGAAGGCGATGTGGACCAGCCGGTCCGTGTTGGGCGCCTTCTCGGGCCGCAGCTCGATCGTCTGGTGGTCGTTGATCTTGACCCAGACATACGCGAGCGAGCCGTCGGGATTGTTGAGTGAAAAGGGCTCGGCGAAGCCGAGGAAGCCCTCGTAAAACTGGCGCGCCCGCGCCATGTCGTGGACATAGTAGGCGGGCTCGGTGACGCCCAGGATGTGCGCATGGGCGGGCTGGGCGCGCATCGGTGCGGCCGCGGCGAGCGCGGCCAGGAGGGGGAGAAGCCGGCGGGGGAACGAAAGCATGCCCTGTTTTGGCCCTTCTCCACGGGAAACCCAAGTCATTCCCGGCCGTTCTCCGCCGTGCCCTCAGGTGCCGGGCTGGACGTAGGAGATGGGCGCGAACATCCGGCGTTCATCGCCGCGCGGGTCCTCGACAATCCTCGGCACCGTGTCGAAGACCATCGTGGGCCGTCGCGCCAGGTTGAAGGGGGGCCAGGCCGGCAGGTGCGGGGTGTGGGGATTGCCGGTCCGGGCGAAGGCGATCCACATCTCGCTCATGACGGCGGCGAGGGCCCGCGCCTCCGGTCCGGTCCCGATCATCGAGGCGCCATGGACGATATTGTCGAACGCCAGCGGAATATCGAGGGTGTGGGGGGCGCGCCACTTCCCGCCGTCGACCGGCGTGTTCCAGTCGAGCTCGTAGACATAGGTGTGATCGGCCGCCACCGGCTGCACCGCCCGGCGCTCCGCCTCGATGATCTGGCCGCGCCAGGAACGGGACGCGGTGGTGGCGGCAAAGAAGATGTCGGTCGGCGTGTAGGCCGGATAGAGCCGCCGGTAGTCGCGGATGACCTGGTCGCGGTCGAGCCTCCCCATGAAGGCCGAGTTCTGCCGCAGCTTCGCCGCCAGTCCCTCCCAGGTCAGCGTGAAATCGCTCGGGTCGCTGCTGCCGATCAGGAGGGCGGTCTCGAAGCGGGTATTGCCGAGCACCATGGGAACGTCGGCCGACTGAGGCGGCGCATCGGGGTCGAACGGATCGCGGGGCAAGGACCGGCCGTCCTTGACCGGACCATAGTAGGGACCGGCCCGGTAGGCCGAGAGGAGCCGCTCCATCGGCATCGTCTTGATCGCCTCGATCCGGCCCGGGGCCAGTTGCAGCGCGCCCAGGACCGAGCGGGCCGCCCGGGTCGCCGTCTGCGGCCGACTGGCGGTGATCTGCTGCCCGCTCATCGAGAGCACCCGGTGAAAGAGACCGCGGGCCGCCGGCATGGCCATGAGGGTCGCGCACTTGGCGCCGCCGCCGGATTGCCCGAAGATCAGGACGCAGTCCGGGTCACCACCGAATTCGGCGATGTTGTCGCGCACCCACTGGAGCGCGAGGATCAGGTCGAGCTGGCCGACGTTGCCGGAGTCGGCGAACTCGGGTCCGCCGAGCTCCGCGAGGTAGAGGTAGCCAAAGAGATTGAGCCGATGGTTAAGCGTGACCACCACGACGTCGCCGCGATGGCAGAGCCGCACCCCATCGTAGAGATCGCTGTTGGCCGAGCCGTTGCTGAACGCGCCGCCATGGATGTAGAACATCACCGGCCGCTTGCCGCCGTCGCGCAGGCCCGGGGTCCAGACGTTCAGGTGCAGGCAGTCCTCGCTGATCGGCGAGGGCTGGTCGGCATAGCTGTCCGCGAAGGTGTCGCGGGGTCCGGCCGGTCCCGGCCGGGTGGACGATCGCCCGCCGACCTGCGGCGCCCGCGGACCGAAGTCGAGCGCATCGCGCACCCCGGTCCATGGGGCAGGGGGCAGCGGCGGCTGGAATCGGCGGAGCGCCGTGTCGCCGCCGTAGGGGATGCCCTTGAATACCGCGATGCCGTCGTCGCGATAACCGCGGATCCGGCCCGCGGTCGTGGCAGCGAGCGGCGGGGCCGCGCCGGGATCGGCCGCGCGCAGCAGGCCGCGAGCGGCGAAGGCGCCCGCGCTGATCGCGAGTCCCTTCAGCAGCGTCCGGCGATGGAAGGTCGGCGTGACGAAGTCAGGGGTAGGCATGGGGTGGGGTGCCCCCAGCCTGTCCCGCCCCGGCCGGCGCCCGCAACCGGTTTTGCGCACAAAAAAGGCGGGGCGCTTTCGCCCCGCCAGAGTCCGGTCCGCTGCCTCGCGCTTACCAGCGGAAATTCAGGCCGGTTTCGACCAGCCCCGTGTCGATGTTGCCGCGGGAACCGAAGAGGTTCACATGGTGCATGTAGAGGTAGCGGTAGCCGGCCTTGATGCCCCAGTTGCGGTTGATGTTCCACTGCAGGCCCGCGACGGCCGAGCCGCTGAGGATGCCGTCATCCTGCGAACGGGAGCTGAAGCCGAACCGCGGCACCGTGGTGGTCAGGCGCGCCGTGCCCACGCCGCCGGAGATCCCGGCGTAAAAGTCCACCGGCGAGACCGTGCCGTTCTGCGCAAACTGCTGCAGCGGCATCCGGAAGCGGTAGGCGAACTCGTAGGTGTTGATGGTCTCCTTGTTGTTGATGCGGCCCGCCACTGCATCCGTGGTGTGGCCCCTCGGCTCAAAGTGGCTGTACTCAAAGCCGAGGAAGTGCATCGGCGTCACGTCGGCGCCGATGTCCGCGATCAGGCCGCCCGACTTGAACCGGAAGGCATAGGCGTATTCGGCGTCGACCTCGAGGTGGGTGTAGGGCGAATCCATGCCGGTCGTGGTCGTCGTCTGCGCGTACGTCGGTGCCTGGGTGTAGGTCGGCGTGGTAGCCGACGTCATCGTGGAACTGTTCGTGGACGTGGTCGTGGTCGACGAGCTGTCCGGCGTGGTGGTAGTCGTGGTGGACGCGGTGTCGGGCGTGGTCGTGGTGGTGGTCGTCGTCTGGGCCTGGAGCCCGGCGGCGCCCAGCAGCGCGGCGGCAGCGATCAGCGCCTGGCGGAACTTGGAGGAGATGTGTTTCATGATGGAAATGGTCGGTGGGTGGGTTAGGAGCGGATGCTGCCGTTGAATCCGGCGGGGAAGAACAGGCCGCTGCTGGCGTTGACCGCGCCGTAGACGATGTTCAGGACCTGCCGGGTGGTGCGGGAGAAGACGATGCCGTTGCTGTCCGTCGGCACGATGTTGGCCTGCCCGCCGACCGTGACGCCCTGGTCGAGGCCCGTGCCACCGAGGGTGTTGCGGACGTTCGAGATCGCCTGCGCCGTGGTGATGGCCGTGCCGCCCGTCTGGAAGATAAGGTTGCGGACCGTCGCGGCGTGGTAGGCCTCGGTGCCGAGGATGCCGGCGGCGGCGGAGAGATAGGTTCCGTTGGCGATGAAGGGGGCCGCGCCGTGATAGGCGGTGACGCCGACATCCTCGAAGATGAAGCTGCCGAGGACGAAGTTCGTCTCGCTGGCGAACGGATCGAAGCTGGCGCCGAGGCCCGCCGCGACCGCGAGGGCATTGAAGCTATTGAGGAGGTCGATCGCCGGGCGGGCGACGAACTGCTGGCCGGCGGCCGTCAGCACCGTCTGCAGGAACTTCACGTGGGCCAGCTCATCGGCCGCGATTTCCGCGGCGTACTGGGTGATGGCGGGCGTGACGAAGGCAACCTTGGGGTTCGCCTTGATCGTCACCGCGCCCTGGGTGCCGGCGCCGCCGATGGAGACGCCCGCATTGGTGATGCTGGTGCCGTTGACGGCGAAAGAGTAGTATTCGGCCTCGAGGTACTCGAGGTTCAGCGCGAACTGCAGGATGGCGAGATCCGTGTTGTTGGCGGTGATCTGCGCGGCGATCTGGTCGTCGAAGTTCTGGCCGGTGGGACCCACGACGGCAGCGGCGGATTTCCTGGCCAGCAGGCCCAGGGTGCCGAGGCTGACGGCGCCGAGGCCGAGCTTTTTGAGCATGGAGCGGCGCGATTCGCGGCGTTCCAGGCCATTTTCGATCATTTTCTCAACGGAGGGGGAGGTGGACATGCGATGGTGTGATTCGAGGTTGATGATGTGCAGACGTGCCGGCCTTCCGGCTCACGGGTCCTCCGCCGACAGAGGTCGACGTCGGCAGTTCCGTGCCTTGACGGGACTCGCTACGCGGCTCGGGCGCCCCCGGACGCCTCTCCCCTCTGAAAATATTAACGACCAGTATATCCCCTGATGCCGCGTTCAGTACGATCGGCCAGCAGGGTTGGGCCGGACGGCATCGTGCTGTTTGCGGCTTGGCCTCCTCGCCGCCCGTCGCCATCCCTTTGCGATGGCCCGTGTCGTCATCGAGGATCTCGTCAAAGTCTACCCGCAGAAGAACGGGCCGGACGTGCGGGCGGTGCGTGGGATCAACCTGACGGTCGCCGACGGAGAATTCATGGTCCTGGTCGGGCCCTCCGGCTGTGGCAAGTCGACGACGCTGCGGATGATTGCCGGGCTCGAGGAGATCTCCGGCGGACGGATTTCGATCGACGACCGCTTGGTGAACGATGTCGCGCCCAAAGACCGTGACATCGCGATGGTTTTTCAGAACTACGCGCTCTATCCCCACCTTTCCGTCTACGACAACCTGGCCTTCAGCCTGAAGCTGCGCCAGGTGCCGAAGCGGGAGATCGACGAGCGGGTGCGGTCGGCCGCGGCGCTGCTGGGCCTTGAGGCCTTGCTGGGCCGCAAGCCGCGGGCCCTTTCCGGCGGCCAGCGGCAGCGGGTGGCGGTCGGCCGGGCCATGGTCCGGCAGCCGAAGGTGTTCCTTTTTGACGAACCGCTGTCGAACCTGGACGCCCAGATGCGCGGGACGATGCGGACCGAGCTCTCCAAGCTGCACGCCCGGCTCCGCGCCACCATGATCTACGTCACGCACGACCAGATGGAGGCGATGAGCATGGGCGACCGCATCTGCGTCCTTAAGGACGGGGACATCCAGCAGGTCGACGAACCGCTGGCGATCTATCACCGGCCGGCAAACCTGTTTGTGGCGGGGTTCATCGGCAGCCCGGCCATGAACTTCTTCCGGGGGGCAATCCTGCCGGCCGCCGGCCAGGAGGCCTTTGTCACTGATTATGCGGAGGGGGCGGTTCCACTCACCCTCGCCCTCACGGCTGCGCTGCGCGAGCGCGCCGGGGAGCGCCGCGGCCAGCCGCTGGTCCTGGGCCTGCGCCCGGAGGATGTCCACCTCGTGACCGGCCAGCCCCTGGCCGGCGCCCTGGAGGCGGAGGTCGAGGTGGCCGAGCCCATGGGCGCGGAGACCCATCTCTACCTGCGCTGTGGCGGAGCGCCCTGCGTGGCCCGGGTGCGTTCGGCGGACCGGTATCTGCCCGGGCAGACGGTCCACCTCAGATTCGATCTTGAGCGCGCCCATCTTTTTGAGGCGGCTTCGGGCCGGGCCTTATAGACGGCCATAGCTACCGGCGGGCCGGTAGGGGCCATGCGGGTACGTATTAGAGTCGGCGGGCTGTCCGTTTTGCGGACAACAGCGACGCTAATGCTCCCCTGAACGTTCAACCGAACTATAACAATTAGGTTACGTTGGCAGAGTTTTTGCTCGGGGGAGGCGCCCGACAGGGAATTCCCCTAGGGTGTTCTAACCGTAATCCAGCAAACCACCTAGCTATGAAACTCCGTAATACTATTGCAGGCGTCGCGCTACTTGCGGCCGCGCTGCCGGCCTTTGGCCAAGTCAAAATCAACGATGCGCTCACCGTCACCGGCTGGGCCACAGGTTCCTACCAGTATACCAAGCCTTCGCCGGGGACGTATTCTGATTCGCTCAACCTGGATGCGGCCCTTCTGGGCGCCACCATCACGCCGGCCAAGAAGACCACCGCCGTGGTGAGCGTCTACTACCGTCCGTCCGCCGAGGGCGGCGTCAGCCCGAGTGGCAGCGAGGCGACGCTGCTGGATGCCTACCTCAGCTACGACTGCGGCGGCGGCCTCACCCTGACGGCCGGCAAGTTCCTGAGCTATCTCGGCTACGAGAGCTTCTACAACATCTCCGACAACATGATCACGCTGGCGAACCAGTCCCTGCTCGGACCGATTCCTGGCTACCATGAGGGCTTCAAGCTCGACTACTCCCCGGACAAGACCGACACGATGGGCTTCTCCGTCACGGACTCCGAGTACCAGAAGCCCGGTTATGCCGCCACCGAAGGCGACGGCGAATTCAAGCACAACGGCGGCCTGGAGGCTTACTACACCAACACGGCGATCAGCAACCTGACCCTCTGGGGCGGCGTCGGCTACGAGACCAAGACCAAGCCGGGTGTCACCACCGACGGCGTGGTGCAGAAGTTCAACGCCAAGGGCCTCCCGATCACCAGCTCGCACGACGTCTTCGTGGTCGACGTCTGGGGCGCCTACACCCTGGACAAGGCCGGCGACCAGATCGTCCTCGAGGAGATCTACAAGAACGGCGGCTTCGGCAACAAGGGCAACGACTGGCTGGGATACTACCTGTACAACCTCCCGGACACCAAGATCTCGAGCTGGTTCTCCATCTCCGGCGAGAACGTCTCCGGCGGCCCCCGCTACACCAAGTACAGCATCAGCCCGACGTACACGTTCAACCCGAACCTAGCGTTCCGCCTGCAGTACTCCTACACGAAGTACAGCAAGTACACGATCAAGAGCGCCAACTTCGCGGGCGCCGAGGTTCTCTTCAAGTTCTAAGCCAAGCCCCGGGTTCAGAACCCGTCCAGCTTCCCAGTTTGCGGCGGTCAGGGTTCATTCTTCCCTGATCGCCGCCGAATCGCCGGGCGGGCGAGTGGTTCCGCCCGCCCGGCATCCCTTTTTCTCCGTCATCTCCCGCTAGCTTACCTACCATGCGTACATCCTATCGTTTGCTTCTCGCGTCCGGCGCCCTCGCCGTCGCCTCCCTTTTCGCCGCCAACCGCGCCCATGCCGAGGACAAGGTGGTCAAGATCGGCATCCTCCACTCCCTCTCCGGCACGATGGCCATCAGCGAAACCTCGCTGCGCGACGTCCTCCTCTATGCCTTCGACGAAATCAACGCCAAGGGCGGCGTGATGGGCTACAAGATCGAGCCCGTGATCGTCGACGGGGCCTCAAACTGGCCGCTGTTTGCCGAGAAGGCGAAGCAGCTGCTTGAGCAGGACAAAGTCGCCGTGACCTTCGGCTGCTGGACTTCCGTCAGCCGCAAGTCCGTCCTCCCGGTCTTTGAGAAGGACAACGGCCTGCTCTTCTATCCCGTGCAGTACGAGGGTGAGGAGCTGTCCAAGAACATCTTCTACACCGCCGAGGCGGTGAACCAGCAGGCCACCCCGGCCGTCGACTATCTCCTCCAGCAGGGGAAGAAGAAGTTCTACCTCATCGGCACCGACTACGTCTATCCGCAGACGACCAATCTCATCCTCTACAAGTACCTCCTGCTCAAGGGCGTCCCGGTGGAGAACATCGGCGGCGGCCTGCGCATGGACGGCGGCAAGGTGGTTTCGGCCGGCAAATACGTGCCCTTCAGCCACACCGACTTCCAGCAGATCGTGGCGGACATCAAGCAGTTCGCCGCCAGCGGCGATGCCTGCGTGATCAACACCATCAACGGCGACTCCAACGTTCCCTTCTTCAAGGAAATCGTGGCGGCGGGCCTGACCCCCGCGGACTGCCCCGTGGTCTCGTTCAGCTTGGCGGAAGACGAGCTGCGCAGCATGCCGACCAAGGATCTCGTCGGCGAGCTGGGCTGCTGGACCTACTTCATGTCGATCAAGAGCCCCGAGAACAAGGCGTTCCTGGCCAGCTGGAAAGACTGGCTCGGCACCGAGAGCTATCCCGGCGTCGTGAAGGAAAAGCGCGCGGTCGACAGCCCGATGGTGCTCTCCTACGACGGTGTCTACCTGTGGAAGGCCGCGGTCGAGAAGGCCGGCTCGTTTGATGTGGACAAGGTTCGCGCGGCCCTCGAGGCCGGCGTCGACTTCACCGGCCCCGGCGGCAAGGTGACCATGCAGCCGAACCATCATGTGACCAAGACGGTCTACATCGGCGAGACCCGCGCCAACGGGCAGTTCAAGATCCTCAAGGAATTCCCGGATGTCTACGGCGAGCCCTTCCAGCTGAAGGCTCTCGACGAGAAACTGGCCGCGCTGGGCAAGTAGGCACGCGCGACCCCCGCCCATTCCGCGCCGCGCAAGCGCGGACGGAATTGGGCCCGGATTAAGCTATGGAGGGGGCGGGGTGTAGACTCCGCCCCCTTTTTTCTATGACCTTTTCTCTTCGCACGTTGGCCATGGCGCTCCTGGCCGGCCTCGGTGGGCTGGCCCACCTGTCGGCCGCCGAGGGCAATGACGCGACCGCGCGGCGTCTGCTCGCGCAGGCGGTGGTGAGCACCGGCCCCGCCCAGCAGAAGCTGCTGGCGCAGCTGGGCGACTCGGGCTCTCCGGCGGTGCGCGATCTCCTGGCCGCGTGGACCCGCGACGAGATCCTCATCTACGAGGCGCCGGACGGCAGCCACGTCCCGGTGGTGCTGGAGGAGCAGCAGGATGCCGCCGGGAAGGCCCGGGCGGTGCGGATCGACAACAGCCAGTACCTGGCCGACGCCCAGCACCATGAGCTGCGCTTTGCCTCCGGCGACCTGAATGCGGGCGACTCCGACATGCGGCTGCGTGGCGCCATCCAGCAGGCGCTGGACTCGCTGACGCTGGCGGATCCGGATCCGGACGCGCGGCGCTCGGCCGCGGTCAAGCTGGGCAATTCGCAGAAGAAGCAGTACATTCCGATCCTGCAGGCTCGGCGGGGCCGGGAGCCGGACGCGGCGGTGCGGAAGGCGATCGACGAATCCCTGGCCCTCCTGCAGCTGGGCGACGCCGATGCCGCGGTGCAGGTGGCAGCCATCACGCGGCTGGCCGAGCTGCAGGCGCTGGGCAGCGTCGACGCGCTGCGGCGCGCAGTGGCGGCGAGCCCGGATCCCCGGGTCAAGGAGGCCGGACGGCGCGCGGTCCAGTCGATCGAGCAGCACATCTCGACGGTCAATTTCTTCGGCACGATTTTCCGCGGGATCAGCCTCGGGTCGATCCTGCTCGTGGTGGCGCTCGGCCTGGCGATCACCTTCGGCCTGATGGGCATCATCAACATGGCCCACGGTGAAATGATCGCGGTGGGCGCCTACACGAGCTACGTGGTGCAGAACGTCTTCGGCTCGGGCTTCGGCTTTCACATCACGCTCCCCTTCAGCTTCGGCGGCCAGCTGCTCGCCTTCGGCTTCACGCTGCCGGGGCTCAACGCGACCGGCTGGTGGTACGAGAGCTACTTCCTCTTCGCTCTGCCGCTGAGCTTCCTGATGGCCGCCCTGGCCGGCCTGGCCGTCGAGCGCTCCGTCATCCAGTTTCTCTATCGGCGCCCGCTCGAGTCGCTGCTGGCCACCTGGGGCGTCTCGCTCGTCATGCAGCAGCTTTTCCGCATGGTGTTCGGCGCGAACAACGTCCAGGTGAACTCACCGTCCTGGCTGCTGGGACATTTCAGCCTCGACGACGTTTCCTTCGGCTACAATCGCGTCTTCGTCATCGCGTTCGCGATCGTGATCGTCCTCGGCACGTGGCTGCTTCTGACCAAGACACCCCTGGGCCTGCTGATCCGGGCCGTCATGCAAAACCGCGACATGGCCTCCTGCATGGGCGTGCGCACCCAGCGGGTGAACATGATGACCTTTGCCTTTGGCTCCGGCCTGGCCGGCCTGGCCGGGGCGTTCCTTTCGCAGATCGGCAACGTCGGCCCGAGCCTGGGCCAGAACTACATCATCGACAGCTTCATGGTCGTGGTGGTGGGCGGGGTCGGCAGCATCGTGGGGACGGTCTGCTCCGCCTTCGGCATCGGCGCCGCCGACCAGGTGCTGCAGCAGGTCCTCGGCTCCCCGGTCATGGGCAAGATCATCGTCCTGGCGACCATCATCCTCTTCCTGCAGTGGAAGCCGGGCGGCCTCTTCTCCACCCGCAGCCGCAGCCTGGACTGAGCCATGCCGAATCTCAACGACACCCAGATCATCCGCCGCGGGCTGCTGGGCCGCATCCCGGCCCGGCTGGAGCTCATCGGGGTGATCGCGGCCGCGCTGGTGGTCATCGTGGTGCTTCCCTCCCTCAACGCCTTCGCGCCCGAAGGCAGCGCGTTCCACGTCAGCGACTTCACCATCAATCTCTACGGGAAGTATCTCTGCTATGCCGTGCTGGCGATCAGCGTGGACCTGCTCTGGGGCTACACGGGGCTCTTGAGCCTCGGCCAGTGCCTGTTCTTCTCCATCGGGGGGTATGCCCTGGGCATGTATCTCATGCTGATGATCGGCAAGCTGGGGCAGTATCACAGCGACCTGCCGGATTTCATGGTGTTTCTCGGCTATCCCAAGCTGCCCGCCCACTGGGTGCCCTTTCACAGTTTCTGGTTCGCCGCTGCCGCGGTCATCTGGGTGCCTGGCGCAGTGGCCCTGATCTTCGGCTACCTCGCGTTTCGCTCGCGCATCCGCGGCGTTTATTTCTCGATTCTCACGCAGGCGCTGACGTACGCCGCCAGCCTGATGTTCTTTCGCAACGACTTCACCTTCGGCGGCAACAACGGGCTGACCGATTTCAAATTCATCGTGGGGCACGACGTCCGCCAGCCCGCGACGCAGCGGGGCCTGTATATCTGCACCGGCCTCCTTCTGCTCGGCACCTATGCCCTCTGCAAATGGCTGACCCAAAGCAAATTCGGGAAGCTGCAGCGGGCGGTGCGCGACAGCGAGAACCGGGTGCTCTTCTCGGGGTACGCGACGGCCAATTTCAAGCTCTTCGTCTTCGTGGTCAGCGCGATCATCGCCGCGCTCGCCGGCGCGCTCTATGTGCCCCAGGTCGGCATCATCAATCCGAGCGAGATGACGCCCGACAAGTCGCTGGAGGCGGTGGTGTGGGTTGCGGTGGGCGGCCGGGGGACGCTCATTGGCCCGATCATCGGCGCGGTCTTCGTCAACGCGCTCAAGAGCTGGGCGACCCGCGCCTACCCGGACCTCTGGCTGATCATCCTCGGCGCCATGTTCATTGTCGTCGTCCTGTTCCTCCCGGGCGGGATCGTCAGCATTCCCCGCCGGGTCATGGCGCGCTGGCGCCGGCCCGAGCAGCCGCTGCCGCCCTTGCCCACGCCGCCGGTTGAGGCTTCGGCCGACCCGGCCAAGACCTCGCCCGCCTCCTCCGCGTCATGAAGCCCGAGCTGATCCTGACGGTCGAGGACGTGAACAAGAACTTCGATGGCTTCAAGGCCATCACGAACCTCAATTTCTACCTCGAGCAGGGAGAGCTGCGGGTGATCATCGGGCCCAATGGCGCGGGCAAGTCGACCTTCTTTGATCTCCTGACCGGGCGCACCAAACCCGACACGGGCAAGATCGAGTTCGGCCGCCGGATCGACCTCACCGCGATGAACGAGTACGAGATCAACCGGCTGGGTGTCGGCCGCAAGTTCCAGACGCCCTCGGTCTATGTCGACCACACCGTCTACGAGAACCTGCTGCTGTCCCTCAAGGGGCCGCGCGGGGTGTTCTCGACGCTTTTCCGCCGGACCACCGCCGCCCACCGGCAGCGGATCGACGCGCTGCTGGAGCTGATCCGCCTCGGGCCCAAGCGCGACTGGCGTGCCGGCCAGCTCGCCCACGGCGAAAAGCAGTGGCTTGAGATCGGCATGCTGCTGGCGCAGGAGCCGCAGGTCCTGCTGGTGGACGAGCCGGCCGCGGGCATGACCGACGAGGAGACCCACCGCACCGGCGAACTGCTCATCTCGCTCGCGGGCCAGCACAGCCTGATCGTGATCGAGCACGACATGACCTTTGTGAAACAGATCGCGGAAGGCCGCAAAGTCACCGTCCTGCACCAGGGCAGCATCCTCTGCGAGGGCCGCTTCGAGGAGGTGCAGGCCAATCCGGAGGTGCGGGAGGTCTACCTCGGCCGCGGCCACAAGGACCGATGAGTTCCGCGCTCCTGCAGTTGAACCGCGTGGAGGCCGATATCGGCGGCTCACGCATCCTCCGGGGGGTCACCCTCGAGGTGAACGCCGGCGAGGTGGTCTGCCTCATGGGCCGCAATGGCGTGGGCAAGACCACCACGCTGCGGGTGATCATGGGGTTGCGCGCGCTCCGCACGGGCGAACTGACCTTCAACGGCCAGCCGATCGCCGGCCTGGCCACCGCCGAGCGGGCCCATGCCGGCATCGGCTACGTGCCCCAGGGCCGCGACATTTTTCCCCACCTGACGGTCGAGGAGAACCTGCGCGTCGGCCTCCTGCTGCGGAAGCGCACCCGCACCGCCGCGCGGGACGACCTGGAGCGGGTCTATGCGCTCTTTCCGGTCCTTAAGGCGATGCTGGCCCGCAAGGGCGGCGTCCTGAGCGGCGGCCAGCAGCAGCAGCTGGCGATCGGCCGGGCGCTGCTGACCCAGCCGAAGCTCCTCATCCTCGACGAGCCGACCGAGGGCATCCAGCCGTCGATCATCGAGGAAATCGGCGAGACCCTGAAGCGGCTGCGCCTGAACGGGGGGCTGGCGATCCTGCTGGTGGAGCAATACGTTGATTTCTGCCGCGGAGTCGGCGACCGTTTTTACGCCATGGATCGCGGCGCCATCACGATTTCCGGACCGGTCTCCACCCTGACCGACGACGTGGTGCGCGAGCATCTGCAGGTTTAGGCGATGCACCTGACGCCGCGCGAACGCGAGAAGCTCCTGGTCGTGGTCGCGGCCGACCTGGCGCGGCGCCGGCTGGGCCGGGGCCTGAAGCTCAACCATCCCGAATCGGTCGCGCTCATCGCCTACGAGATCATGGAGGGCGCCCGCGACGGCAAGAGCGTGGCCGAGCTGATGAGTTTCGGCACCACCATCCTCAGCGCGGCCGACGTCATGGAGGGCGTCCCGGAGATGATCCATGACGTGCAGGTCGAGGCCACGTTTCCCGACGGCACCAAGCTGGTCACGGTGCATAATCCCATCCGCGGAACCGCATGATTCCGGGCGAGATCATCACCGCGGCCGGGACCGGCCCGATTGAGGCTAACGAGGGGCACCTCACCTGCTCGATCGAGGTGACCAACACGGGCGACCGGCCGATCCAGGTCGGCTCCCACTGCCATTTCTACGAGGTGAACACCGCGCTGCGCTGCGATCGCGCCGCCGCGCGCGGCTTCCGGCTCAACATCCCCGCCGGCAC
>CAIWXW010000182.1 GCA_903916755.1 uncultured Opitutaceae bacterium
CAGACGGGGAGGAATACGACCTGGAAAGCGTGGCCCATGCGGAAGGCGCGATCGAGGCGGCCGCGGCCGCCGCGGGCTTCGCGCTGCGCACGCAGCGGGACGCCCGCGGCGATGCGGCGCTGGCCGCGCTCCGGCCGGGATGGAGCAGTACCTCGATCGGCCGATGATCCGGATGTGGTCCTGGACCGCCGGGCCCGGCGACCCGAGCGGGTAGCGGCAACCGGCAGCTGGTCTCGACGCATTTCTCCCGGCTCGATTTCCGGGCCGGTCTCTGGTTGGCTCCCGTCGCCCCGCGTTTTCAACCCCGTCCCCAACCCCATGGACCTTCCCTCGCGTTCGGATCTCACCGCCTCGTCCGTCATGAAACGACGGGATTTTGCCAAGCTGCTGGTCGGCGGCGTGCTCGGCGCCGGCCTGGCCGCCAAGGGCGCCGCGGCGCCCGCTGCCGAGCCGGCCGCGCCCACGCCGCGGATCAACACCCTCCATCATGTCGGCGGCGACTACCACTGCGTCCTGGGCGACCACTGGGCGGAGAAGAAGAACTTCGAGTTTCACCAGCGCCAGGGCGTCACCTCCCTCAGCCCCAGCATGGACGCCGGCGGCGATCTTTCCTCGGGCACGAGCCACCACGCCGCCCAGCCGCCCATCGAACCCTGGAATCTGGACCTGATGAAGCGCTGGAAGGACGCCTGTGACCACGCCGGCATGCGGTGGGAGGGGATCCGGATGGATTCCCGCTACATCTACCTCAAGCCGGGCCCGGAGCGCGACCGCGCGGTCGATGTGATCATCGGCAACATCGAGAAGGCCTCGCAGGTCGGCGTGAAGCTCATCTCCCATCACTGGACGATGATCCCGATCCGCCGCAATACGAACACTCCGGGCCGGGGCGGCTCCCGGTACCGCGGGTTCAAGCTCGAGCCGAACTGGCGGGACCTGCCGGTCGAGATGAACGGGGTCGTGGCCTACGACGACTACTGGGAGCGGATCACGAATTTCCTGACCAAGGTGATTCCGGCCTGCGAACGCCATGACGTGCGGATGGCGGCGCACCCCTACGACCCGCCGGGGCTGCCCCGCGGCTACCAGGGCGTCGACAACTGGGACGCGGCGCCCAGCACCGTCCTCGAGTCGCTGCAGAAGTACGAGGCCGTCGTCGACAGCCACTACAACGGATTCCAGCTGTGCCTGGGGACCTGCGGCGAGGGCTGCCCGAACCCGCGGGAGGACATTCTGCCCATTGTCCGCTACCTGGCGGGGAAGGGGAAGATTCACCAGATCCACATGCGCAATGTCCGCGGCCGGCTGCATCACTTCGAGGAGGTCTACATCGACGAGGGCGACATGAACTTCATCGAGGTCGTGCGGATCCTGCGCGACGCGGGCTGGGCCGGCTCCTATCTCCCCGACCACAATCCGGCGCACCCGGACGATCCCGGCAAGTACGAGGCCTTCTCCATGGCCTTCGGCTACATCAATTCCCTGATCCAGTCGGCTAACCTTGAGGTCGCGGCGACGGCGGCGGGGTGAAGTTCCCAGCGGTTGCCCCGTCCGGACGGCGGAACGGTCCGACGCGGCGTGCCTTGCCGGCCGCGCGCCGGCTCGGCACCGTGACCGCTCTCCCCCTATGAAACGGATCCCCTCCTGCCTACTCCTCCTATCGCTCGCGGCCGGCCCGCTGCTGGCAGCGGCCCCGGCCTCGCTGCAATACTCGTTCGGGTCATCCCCCCGTTCGGGTTTCCAGGCCGTCGCCCCGGACGTGCGCTATACTCCGGAACGGGGCTACGGCTTCGACCTCGGCTCCCAGGTGACGGCGGTGGAGCAGGCGGGCGCGGGCTTCGTGACCGGCCGCGACGGGCGGCCCTTCTTCTTCTCGGCCAAGCTCGCCCCGGGGGCCTATCAGGTGACGGTGACCCTCGGTGATCCCGCGGCCCCCGCCACGACCACGGTCAAGACCGAGACCCGGCGGCTCATGCTGCAGGCGGTCCGGACGGAGGCGGGCCAGGCGGGACGCTTCACCTTCCTGGTGCACGTGCGGGTGCCGCAGTTGCCGGACGGCCGCGTCGTCCGGATGAAGACCCGGGAGAAGGCCCCCATCCTCTACGTGCAGTGGGATGACCAGACCCGCGTGCCATTCCTTGAGCTCGACTGGGACGAGAAGCTGACCTTCGAGTTCAGCGACCGCCATCCCGCGCTGCAGGCGATCGAGATCGCCCCGGCCGAGCATCCCCTGACGATCTACCTGATCGGCGACTCGACCATGACCGACCAGATGATGGAGCCGTGGGCCGCCTGGGGGCAGATGTTTCCCCGCTGGTTCGCTCCGCCGGTCCTGATCGCCAACTACGCCGAATGCGGCGAGACCGTGCTCGGATTTGCCGAGGAGCTCCGTTGGCCGAAGCTCCTGAGCGAAGTCCATCCCGGCGACTACATCCTGATGCAGTTTGGGATCAACGACCAGCGGCTGCCGCTCGAGACCTTCCGGAAGACCTTCCTCCAGTTCATCGCCGAAGCGCGGGCGCGCGGGGCGATCCCCGTCCTCGTCACCTCCCAGAACCAGAAGCGGCTGGGGCCCGACGGCAAGGCGGTCCCGACCCTCCGCGGCTATCCGGACGCCATGCGCGCCATCGCCCGCGACCAGCAGGTGCCCCTCATCGACCTCAACGCGATGAGCCTGACCCTGTACACCGCGCTCGGACCCGTGGGGCTGGCGAAGTTCTTCGTCGATGGCACGCACCAGAGCGACTACGGCGCCTACGAGCTGGCCAAGTGCGTCGTCCAGGGGGCGGTCGACGCCCGCCTGCCGTGGACCAAATATCTCGTGCCGGCGTGGCAGCCGTTCGATCCCGCGCATCCTGATGCGATCGCGGATTTCCAGCTGCCGGCGGATCCGCAACTGGACCCCGCGCGACCGGGCGGACCGGGCGCGCCCGATGGCCGCGGGCCGATGGCCGGGGAGCTGACGCGCCGTCGGCCGGCCGCCCCGCCGGCTCCGCCCGCGCCCTGAAGCGCGGTCAGCCGAGCGAGACCGGCCCCTCCAGGACGAGCCGGAGCGCATCGAGCCGCAGGCGCGACTGCGCGATCGCCTCGCGGGTGCGCGCGAGCTGCGTCTCGGCCCAGGTGATTTCCTCGGGCCGCACGTGGGTGTTCACCTTGCGGAGGTCGACCAGCCGCTCGAGGTCGGCGGTGAGGGCCGCGGCGGCGCGCCCGTCCGCGGCGAGGCGGAGAACGGCGCCCCTGCCATCGGCCAGTTCGGCCGCGCGTTCGAGCATCCGCTTGAGCACCTCCGGCGTGAAGCCCGGGCGCTCGAGGAACCGCTGGATCGTGGCGTCCCCGACCTCCCGCGCGAAGATGGCCGGCTCCCAGCTCTCCGTCAGGTCGCGGCCGGCGAGGTCGAGCACGACGCGGACCGGCTGCGGGGCGAGGAACTGGTCCACCTGCCAGCGCGAGTCGGCCACCGCCTCGAGGACGAACACCGCCTCGAGGAGCAGGTTGGGCTTGGGCCCCTTGAGGTAGCCGAAGGCGGTCGTGCCCGCCTTGGACTCGATCAGCAGGTCGATCGCGTCCTGCACCAGGGGATGGTCGGGCGAGACAAAGCGGATGTCCTCGCGGACCAGTCCGCGGGCCCGGGCGAACGTGGCCAGCATGCCCTCGCGGGGAATCGACGGAAAGCTGGGCACGTAGGCATGGGAGGGGTCGAGGAAGACGTCGCCCGCCTCATGCTCCTTCACCCGGACCCCGAAGTGATCCAGCAGATCGCAGAGGAATAGCCGCAGGAAGGTGTCGGCGTCGGCCCCCCGGATCCGCTCGATCAGGCGCTGGGCGACTTCGCGGTTGAAGGAATTGAGCTCCAGCAGCCGGTCGCGGCCCTGCTTCATCTTGAGGGTGAGCGCCGCGCGGAAGGCGATCGTCTCCGCCAGAAACGCGGCGAGTCCCGCCGGGTCGGCCTCCACCCCGGCATTGCGCCCCCGGGCGAGCGCGAAGGCGAGGAGCCTGCCCTTGAACTGCTCCTGGTAGGCCTCCCCGCCGTGCAGCGGCGTCTCGAAGGCGTCGAGCCCCTGGTGGTACCATTCGAGGACGACCTCCGTGCTGCTGCCGGCGATGTAGGGGACATGGATCCGAATGGTCTCGGTCTGCCCGATGCGATCCAGCCGGCCGATCCGCTGCTCGAGCAGCCCGGGGTTGAGCGGCAGGTCGAAGAGCACGAGGTGGTGGGCGAACTGGAAGTTGCGGCCCTCGCTGCCGATCTCCGAACACAGGAGAATCTGCGCCCCGTCCGCCTCGCCGAACCAGGCGGCATTGCGATCGCGCTGGACCAGCGGCAGATCCTCATGGAAGAGCGCGGTCTTGACGGCGACGCGGGCGAGGAGCGCGGCCTCGATCGCCAGCACCTTGCGCCGCGTCTTGCAGATCAAAAGGACCTTCGCCGGCCGCTTCGCCGCCAGGAAATCGGCGAGCCAGGCGATCCGGGGATCCTCCTTGAAGGCATAGCGCAGGTCGCCGTCCTGGCCGGTTTCCTCGGCCTCAAGTTCCCGGGCGATCCGGAGATCGAGGGTGGGGCCGGTGCCCGGCAGCGGCGCCGGCTGCAGCTTCCGCCGGGGGAACCCGGTCAGGCTGGCCCGGGTGTTCCGGAACATGACCCGCCCGGTCCCGTGCTGGTCGAGCAGCGTCTTCAGCAGGGCCTCGTGCGCCCCCGGGGTCCCGGCGGCGAGGGCCTGCAGGTGGCGATCCAGCCGCGAGGGATCCTGGGCAAAGATTTTTTCCAGGATCGCCCGGTCCTTCGGCTGGAGAGGCTTGCGGGCCAGGACCTTTTCCGCGATCGCCGTCACCCGCCCGAATTCCTCGGTCTCCTGCAGGAACCTCTCGTAGCTGTCGTAGCGGTGCGGATCGAGCAGCCGGAGCCGCGCGAAGTGTCCGGCCAGACCGAGTTGGGTCGGGGTCGCCGTCAGCAGCAGGAGGCCCGGGGTGCGGCGCGCGAGGGATTCGACCAGGGCGTAGCCGGGGCTGGCCGCCTCCGCGGTCCATTGCAGGTGATGGGCCTCGTCGACCACCGCCAGGTCCCAGCCGGCGGCGACCGCCTGCTCGCGCCGCGCCTCGTTGCCCGCCAGGAATCCGACGCTGGCCAGGACCAGCTGCGCGGCCAGGAAGGGATTCGACCCGGGATCGCTCTGCTCGCAGGCGAGGCAGCGCGCCTCGTCATAGATCCCGAACCACAGGTTGAAACGCCGCAGGAGCTCGACGAACCACTGGTGCACAAGCGACTCCGGCACGAGGATCAGCACGCGCTTCACCTGGCCCACCGCGAGCAGCCGCTGCAGGATCAGGCAGGCCTCGATCGTCTTGCCCAGCCCCACCTCGTCCGCCAAGAGAACGCGCGGCACGCCGCGGGCGGAGACCTCCCGGAGGATGTAGAACTGGTGCGGGATCAGGTCCACGCGGCCCCCGAGGAACCCGCGCAGGTCCGATTGCCGGAACCGCGCCTGGGCCTGGAGGGCCCGCAGCCGCAGCCCGAAGACCTGGCCCGGATCGACTTGTCCAGCCAGCAGCCGCTCCGGCGGCAGGCTGACGCTCGTCGTGTCAGAGATCTCATCCTCGCGGATCCGCCGGCCCTGGCCGACATAGGTCAGGAGCCCGCCCTCCTCCTCGACCTTTTCGATTGCCACCCCGACGCCGTCGCGGGTCGTGGCGGTGTCGCCCGCCCGGAACTCGACCCGCTTCAGGACCGGGGTGTCCCGGGCATAGAGCCGCTGCTCGCCGGTCGCCGGAAAGCGGATCCCGATCCGCGTCCGGTCCAGGCTGACCACGACGCCGAGACCGAGTTCCGGTTCCCGCTCGCTCACGCAACGCTGCCCGATGACGCCTGGAGACATAGACCCCATCAGGCCGGAAGCGGCGCCGCGTGGGAAGCGCTTTTACCTTGGGCTCACGGATTCGCAGCCACGGCCGTCCCGGCGAGGCTCCAGCCGCCGCCGAGGGCCTTGATCAGGGCGACGCTGGTGTTCAGGCGCTCGGCCTCCAATTGGGCGCTGGCGCGGGCGGCGGCCAGCGCCGTGCGCTGGGCGTCGACCACGTCGAGGTACGAAACATAGCCCGCCTTGTAGCGGGTCTGGGCCAGGTCGGCCGACCGCTGGGCGAAACGCACCGCACGGGCCTGGGCGTCCGCCTGGACGGCGAGGAGGCGCGTCGCGGTCAGGGCGTCCTGCACCTCCTGGAAGGCGACCAGGATCCGCTGGCGGAAGAGCGCCACGCTTTCGTCATAGGCGGCCCGGCTGCGCGCCAGGTTCGCGCGGTTGCGGCCGCCCTGGAAGATCGGAAGGTAAAGGCTGGGACCGACGGACCAGACCCGCGAATCGGCTTGGAACAGGTGGGTCGTGGCGGCGCTTTCGTAGCCGGCGCTGCCCGTCAATGAGATCGCCGGGAAGAACGCGGCCTTGGCCACGCCGATCCGCGCGTTGGCCGCGGCGAGGGTGCGCTCGGCCGCGGCGATGTCGGGACGGCGCTCCAGGAGATCGGACGGCAGGCCGGCGGGAATCGCCGGCGCGGTGACCGGCGCCGCCGTCGGCTCGAGGTCGAAGGTGCTGGCCGGTTCGCCGGCCAGCACCGCCAGGGCATCCTGGAGCGCGGAGCGCCGGACGGCCTCGGCATCCGAGTCCGCCTGCGCCGTGGCCAGTTCGGTCTCGGCGCGGGAGGTGTCGAGTTCCGTGGCGGCGCCCCCGCGGCGCTGGGCGGAGGTGAGGTCCAGCTCGCGCTGGCGGAGTTCGACGGCGCTGCGCAGGATCGCGAGCTCGCGGTCGGCGCCGCGGAGCGAGAAATAGTCCGAGGCGACTTCGGCCGTCAGCGAGAGCCGGACGGACTCGAAGAGGGCGGCGCTCGCGTCGGCGTCGGCCCGCGCGCTTTCGTTCAGCCGGCGCACCCGCCCGAAGAGGTCCAATTCCCAGGAGGCGACCAGCGGCACGCTGAGGTCGGTCGCGGGCGACGCCGGAAAGGCGTTGGCGACCGTCGGCGAATACCGCGTCCGGCTGGCGCCCGGCTCGAGCGCGACCTGCGGCCAATAGGCGCTGCGCGCGAGCCCGGCGGCGGCCGCCGCCTGCTCGACGCGGGCGGCGGTCGCCCGGAGATCCTGGTTGGCGCCGAGGGCGCGGCCCTCCAGGTCGTTGAGCGCGGGGTCGCCGAACAGCCTCCACCATTCGCCGCGGGCCAGGGCGTCGGCCGGGGCCGCGGCCTTCCAGGTGCCGAGGTCGGGATTGTCGCGGTAGGCGGGCGGGACGGCGGTGGCGGGACGCTGGTAGTCGGGGCCGACGCTGGGGAGCGCGGCGAACGCGCTCGCGCTGGAGAGGAGGAGCAGGAAGGGAAGCTTCATGGCGGGAGGGCGGGAGCAGGGTGGTGGATCAGGCGTTCTCGGGGAAACCCGCGAGGACGATGGCCGGCTTGGGCTGGCGGACGCCGAGCTTCTCCAGGACCACGTAGAAGACCGGGGTCAGGAAGAGGCTGAAGATCGTGACACCGATCATCCCGGCGAAGACGGCGACGCCCATCGCGCGGCGCATCTCCGAACCGGCGCCGGTGCTGACGACCAGCGGAAAGACGCCCGCGATGAAGGCGATCGAGGTCATGAGGATGGGGCGGAGCCGCAGCCGGGTGGCGTCGAGCGCCGCCTGGACGATGGTCTCCCCCTCCTCGCGGCGCTTGACCGCGAACTCCACGATCAGGATGGCGTTCTTGGCCGCGAGGCCGATCAGGACGATCAGCCCGATCTGGGTGAAGACATTGTTCTCCCCGCGGGTCAGCCACAGGCCGAGCATGGCGGAGAAGAGGGCGGTCGGGACGATGAGGATGACCGCGAAGGGCAGGCGGAAGCTCTCGTACTGCGCCGCCAGCACCAGGAAGACGAGCAGGATGCTGATCGGGAAGACGTAGACGCCCGTGTTGCCGGCGACGATCTTCTGGAAGGTGAGCTCGGTCCAGTCGAGAACCATGCCCTTCGGCAGGGTCTCGGCCGCGAGCTTCTCCATCTGCGCCTCGGCCTGGCCGGAGCTGTACCCGGGCGCGGCGCCGCCGTTCACATCGGCGGCCGGATAGCCGTTGTAGCGCATGACCCGGTCCGGCCCGTAGGTTTCCCTGACCCGCACGAGCGAGCCGAGCTGGACCAGGTCGCCGAGCTGGTTGCGCGTCTTCAGCCGGAGGATGTCCTCGGGCCGCTGCCGGAACTGCGCGTCGGCCTGGGCGACGACCTGGTAGGTGCGGCCCAGCCGGTTGAAGTCGTTCACGTAGAGCGAGCCCAGGTTGATCTGCATCGTGTCGAAGACGTTGCCGAGCGGGACGCCCATCACCTTGGCCTTCACGCGGTCGACCTGCACGTCCAGCTGCGGCGTGTTGATCGTGAAGCTGGAGAAGACCCCGGCCAGCCCGGGCGTCTCGTAGCTCTTGGCGATCAGGCCCTGGGTGGCCTTGTAGAGGGCGTCGAGGCCGTTGTCGCCGCGGTCCTCGACGTAGAGCTTGAACCCGCCGATCGTGCCGAGGCCCTGGACGGGGGGCGGCGGGAAGATGGCAATGTAGGCGCCCTGGATCGCGGCGAATTCCTGCTGGAGGTCCTGCGCGATGGCCGGGCCGGACAGCTCCTTGGATGTGCGCTCCTCGAAGGGCTTCAGCGTCACGAAGCAGATGCCGCTGTTGGAGGAGTTGGTGAAGCCGTTGATGGACAGGCCGGGGAATTCCACGGCGTTGGCCACGCCGGGATGCTTGAGCGCGATCTCGCTCATCCGGCGGATGACCGCGTCGGTCCGGTCGAGGGAAGCGGCGTCCGGCAGCTGTGCGAAGGCGACGAGGTACTGCTTGTCCTGGGTGGGGATGAAGCCGGACGGCACGCTCTTGAAGAGGAGGCCGGTCGTGCCGAGGAGGCCGGCGTAGACCACCAGCGCGATCACGGCCAGGCGCAGCAGGCGCGCGACGCCGTTCGAATACTTCTGGGAGGCCCATTCGAAAAACCGGTTGAAGGGGCGGAAGAACCAGCCGAAGGCGCGGTCCATCGCCCGGGTCAGGCCATCCTTGGGCGCGTGGTGCTCCTTGAGCAGCAGGGCGCTCAGGGCGGGCGAGAGGGTGAGGGAGTTGAAGGCCGAGATGACGGTCGAGATCGCGATCGTGATCGCGAACTGCTTGTAGAACTGCCCGGTGAGGCCGCTGATGAAGGCGGTCGGGATGAAGACCGCGGAAAGGACGAGCGCCGTGGCCACGATCGGGCCGGTCACCTCGCGCATCGCCTGCTTGGTCGCCTCGACCGGCGTCTTGCCCAGGGCGATGTTCCGCTCGACGTTTTCAACCACGACGATCGCGTCGTCGACCACGATGCCGATCGCGAGCACCAGCCCGAAGAGCGACAGGGCGTTGATCGAGAAGCCGAGGGCGTGCATGGCGGCGAACGTGCCGACCAGCGAGACCGGCACCGCGACCAGCGGGATGATGGAGGCCCGCCAGGTCTGCAGGAAGAGGATGACGACCAGGACGACCAGGACGATGGCCTCGAGCAGCGTGTGGACGACCTTCTCGATCGAGTTGCGGACGAAGATCGTCGGATCGTAGACGATGTCGTAGTCGAGCCCGGCCGGAAAGTTCTTCTTCAGGTCGACCATCGCCGCCCGCACCGCGTTGGAGGTGGCGATCGCGTTCGATCCCGGCAGCTGCAGGATCGGCAGCGCCACGGCGGCCTTGTTGTTGAGCAGCGAGCGCAGGGCGTAGTCCGAGGCGCCGAGCTCGATCCGGGCCACGTCGCGCAGCTGCACCTTCTCGCCGTTGGCGCCCACCTTGACGATGATCGCGCCGAACTCCTCCTCGGTGACGAGGCGGCCCTGCGTGTTGATCAGCAGCTCGGTGTCCACCGGATGGGAGGTCGGCTGCTTGCCGATCGAACCCGCCGCCACCTGGACGTTCTGCTCGCGGATCGCCGCGACCACGTCGGTGGCCGTGAGGCCCTTGGCCGCGACCTTGTTCGGGTCGAGCCAGACCCGCATGGCGTAGTCGCCGGAGCCGAAGATCGGCACCTCGCCGACGCCGGGGAGGCGCGCGAGCACGTCGTGGACCTGGAGCGTGCCGTAGTTGCGGACATAGACGTCGTCGTACCGGCCGTTCGGCGAGAAGAGGTGGACCACCATCAGGAGGTCGGGGGAGGTCTTGGTCGTGGTGATGCCGAGGCGGCGCACCTCCTCCGGCAGCTTGGCCTCGGTCTGGGCGACGCGGTTCTGCACCTGCACCTGGGCGTTATCGAGGTTGGTCCCGAGCTTGAAGGTGACGGTCAGAGTCATCACGCCGTCGCTCGTCGCCTGCGAGAACATGTAGAGGGAGTTCTCGACGCCGTTGATCGACTGCTCGAGCGGCGCAGCCACCGTCTCGGAGATGGTCTTGGGATTGGCGCCCGGGTAGACGGCCCGGACCACGACGGTCGGCGGCACGACCTCGGGGTATTCGCTGACGGGCAGCTGCGTCATCGAGATCAGCCCGACGAGGAAGATGACGATGGAGATCACGCCCGCGAAGATCGGGCGCTTGATGAAGAAGTCGGAGAAGTTCATGGCGGAAAATGGCTAAAGCAGTGGCTCAATAGGCTGGGGGCCCAGGATGGAGGGCGGGCGGGTGGCGCCGGGGCTCAGGGCGTGGCCAGGGCCACGGTGGCGGAGGCGGGCGGCGCGCCGGCGGTGGCGACTGCGGGGTCGACCGCCATGCCGGGACGGACGTGCTGGAGCCCGTCGACGATGACGCGGTCGCCGGCGCGCAGGCCGCGGCGGACGATCCGCTTGCCCTCGTAGGTGCCGCCGAGCTGCACCGTGCGGTAGGAGGCGACGCGGTCGCTACCCACCACCAGGACGAACTTCTGGCTCTGGTCGGTCTCGACCGCGCGCTCGCTGATCAGCAGGGTCGGCTCCGAGGCGCCAATCGGCACCCGCACCCGGGCGAAGAGCCCGGGAATGAGCGCCTCGTCGGCGTTCGGAAAGACCATCCGCAGCGTGAGCGAACCGGTGGCGGGATTGAGGCGGTTGTCGCTCGACTCGATGAAGCCATGCCGCGGGTAGTCGGTCTCGTCGGCCAACTCGAGGTCGACCGGCACCCGGCCGGCGGCGCGGTGCTCGCGGGCGAACCGGTTGAAGGTGAGGAAGGTCGCCTCGTCCAGGTCCGCGTACACATAGGCGTCGCCGACCGAGACGATGGTGGTGAGCAGCGTGGCGTCGCCGGGCGAGCCGGACACCAGGTTGCCCTTGGTGATCAGCGCGCGGCCGATCCGGCCATCAATTGGCGAGCGCACCTGGGTGTGCTCAAGATCGAGCCGCGCCGTGGCGAGTTCGGCCTGGGCCTCGGCCGCGCGGGCGGTCCGCGCCTCCGCCTCCTCGCTTGAGATGGCGGTCGCCGCCAGGAGCTCATCGGCGCGCTTGGCCTCGCGCTCGGCCACCGCGGCCTTGGCGGAGGCGAGGTCGAACTGCGCCCGGTACCAGCGCGGGTCGATGGTGAAGAGCAGGTCGCCCGCCTTCACGAGCTGGCCGGCCTGGAAGTGGACCGAGTCGAGGTGGCCGGAGACGCGGGCGCGCAGCTCGACCGTCTCGACCGCATCGACGTGCCCGGTGATCTCATCGGAGTCGGTGACGAGTTTCTCCTCCACCGGGGCGACCGTGACCTTCGGCGCGGGCGGCGCGGCCGGGGCGGCGGACGACTCGGCGGCGGTCGCGCGGACCGTCGCATAGGTGATGATGCCAGCGGCCACCAGCGCGCCGGTCAGGAGCGTGGGCAGCAGGCGGAAGCGGCGCGGGGCCGGGGAGGAAGCGGAAGGCGTGGTGCGGTTGCGGAGCATGGCGGCGGAATCAGGTTGAAGCGGGAGACGAAGGGAGGCGGAGGTTCAGGATTCGGAACTGTCGAAGGCGGTGAAGAGCGCGATGGTGGCGACGATGTTATTCGTGGTAGCGCGTGAGCGGCTCGGAGAGCCGGTCGAGCAGGTTCAGATCCCAAAGGGAGGAGAACGCGGGCTCGGCGAAAATGGCCGGCTTTACCGGCGACGCCGCGGCGGTTGCGGCCCGGCGCGATGCCGGAAAGGATGGGGAGCGGGCGGACCGACGAACGGCCATGGTCGCGGGCGCGGTTCGCGGCGCGGTATTGAGTTCGAGCGTCTGGATCATGACAAATGGGTCTTGAGTAGTTGACTGTTTAGCTAGAATTGAGAGGGAAAAAAGGCGCACGATTCACGTGCGCGGGAGAGGGAGTGGGCGGCGTTTAGGCGGCGACGGGCTCGGGGGCGGATTTCAGGGCCTTGACCCGGAGGAGGCCGAGGGCCATCGCAGGCAATTGCCGAAGGATTTCAGGGTCGTTCATGATCCGCGCCTGGGTCACCAGGCCCTCGAGCAGGGCGAACAGCGCCATCGCTTCCTGGACCGGGTCGCAGGCCTCGATTACCCCTTGCGCCGCCGCCTCGCGAATCGCCGACTCGTAATAGCGGCGCTTGCGCGCAACGATGTCCCGGATGACGGCGCTGACGTCGACCTCCTGGGTGCTGACCTCAGAGCCCACGGACCACACCGGGCAGCCCAGCACCTTGCCGGTCCGCTGCTTGGTCTGCAGGTTGCACTGATAGATCGCATCCAGGTGGTGGGTAAGGCGCTCAAGGGGCTCCACGGTCGAGGAAAAACAGCGGTCCAGTGACGGCTTCCACTCCTCATTCCAGAGCTTTTCGAGGGCTGCGACGGCCAGTTCGGCCTTCGACTTGAAAAAGTAGTAAAAGGAGCCCTTCTTCACCTCCGCCCGCTGGCAGATGTGGTCGATCGTGACGGATCCGTAGCTCTCCTCCCACATGAGTTCGAGCGCGGCTTCCATCAGCCGTTGGTTTGCGTTGGAGGGTCTTCCCATGACGCATCCAGAGGTAGTTGACTATTTACCTAGTGCAAGGGCTTTTTGCACGATTTCCAAAAAAAGTGCGATTTTAGCCGAACATCCGGGTCCGCCGGGCGCCACTCCGGCCTTGCGGGGGCACCCGCTCGGCGGCGGGGCTGTAGGCCCGGCGGCGGTAGCCGGGCCGCGACGGATCGGCGGCGCACTGCATCTGGAAGTCCTGCATCCGATGGAAGAGGTCCACCAGCTGCGCGGGGTCGGAATACCGGTCGAGCCCCGAGCGCTCGAGCGCCAGCAGGGTCTCATGCGTCGCCTCCAGGGTGGACAGGCAGCTCTCGTGCGGCTGCTGCTTGATCAGGTAGCGGCTGCGGCTGGCGGGTGTGAACATGATTCGCGGCAGCCGCTGGAGCGATGGGCTTACGCGGAGCATTTTCCGGCCGAGGGTCCAGGTGGCATCGAGGAGAATGACGACCAGCTGGCGTCCGCCGAGGTCGGCGGGCGCCAGGTTGCCCTCGCTCAGGTTGAGGGCGGTTTTCCCCGGATAGAGCAGGACGGGATGGAGGCGGGGATCGTGCAGGAGGGACTGCACCTCCTCGTGCCCGTCGAATTCCACGCCCACGTGGAGCTCGCTGGTGGAGAGGCAGAGATGCGTCAGCCGCCCGGTGGCCGCCTTCTCCTGCTTGTACTCCTTGGGATGCATCAGGAAGACGAAGCGCGTGGCGGTGGCCATCGGCCGGATCGAGGCGCACCAGCAGAGCGGCTTCGGCCAGAAACAACGGTAGCAGGTTTCGCGGCTCACTCCGCAGGTTTACGCTCCTGACCGCCGGCCCGTCGAGGCAATCTGCCGTTCTTCGCCTGATTCGGGGCGCAGCCGCCGCGTTCTCTGCGGGTCATCCCCGAGATGATGCCCTCGAGGGGTTGCGCCGGATGCTGTAATCCGAATTCGGGAGACGATCGGACGGCCCACCGGAAAAGTTTCCACGCCCGGAGTCCTGACCGGCGGGCCGGCGGGGCTGTGGCGCCCTCGGCCGGGCGGACTAGAGGTCGGTGATCGGCTGGTACCGCGGCACCAGCGCCTTCATGATCATCCAGGCGATCAGGTAGCTCAGCGCGCAGACCAGGAACATGTAGAAATACGCCGTCTGCGGCGTGGCCAGGTAGGCGTCGGTTAGCCGGCCGGCCAGCTTCTGGATGACGACGCCGCCGATGCCGCCGGAGAAGGCCCCGATTCCGGTGACCGAGCCGATCGCCCGCTTCGGGAACATGTCGGAGACAGTGGTGAAGAGGTTGGCCGACCAGGCCTGGTGGGCGGCGGTCGCGATGCAGATCGTCATGACGGCCAGGGCGGCGGCCGCGTGGCCAAAGAGCTCCACATTCCCGAAGTATTGGGTGCTGAGAACGCTGAGCGGAAAGACGCTGATGATCAGCATCGAGAGCATCCGCGCCCGGTAGACGGGCAGGCCCTTCTTCATCAGGGTCATGGGGATCCGCCCGCCGTAGATGCTGCCGAAGATCGCGACCCCGTAGACGATGAAGGTCGGCAGCCGCAGCTGCTCGGTCGTCATCCCGAACTGCTTGCGCAGGTAGTCGGGCAGCCAGAAGAGGTAGAACCACCAGATTCCGTCCGTCATGAACTTGCCCATGAAGAAGGCCCAGGTCTGCCGGTAGCCAAAGAGTTTCCAGAAGGCGACCTTGGGCCCGGCCGGGCCCACATCCGGCACCGGCTGCTCCTCGAGGTCGCTATGGATGTAGGCGAACTCCGCCGGCGAAAGCCGGCGCTGGCGGCTGGGCGTGTCGTAGAGCCAGAACCAGAAGATCAGCCAGATGAAGCCGAGCAGCCCGGTGATGATGAAGGCCATCTTCCAGCCCAGCTGGGCGCCGAAGTGCACAAGGCACCAGGGGACGAGGAAGGCGGCGATCATGGCCCCGACGTTCGACCCGCTGTTGAAGATGCCGGTCGCGAGCGCGCGCTCGCGCTTCGGGAACCACTCGCTCACCGTCTTGATCGAGGCGGGGAAATTGCCGGCCTCGCCGATGCCGAAGGCGCTGCGGACGGCGATATGCATCGCCACCAGCCGGCCGACGAAGGCATTCAGGACGCCGAAGGTGGACCAGATGACGAGCGAGAGCGCCAGGCCCAGCTTGGTCCCGATCTTGTCGACCACCCAGCCGGCGCCGATCGTCATGCCCGCATAGAAGAAGGTGAAAAACGACGTCAGGTTGGAGAAATCGGTGTTGGTCCAGCCGAAGCCGCCCGTGGCGACCGGCGAGCAGAAGAATTCCTTCAGGTAGCTGATGACCTGCCGGTCCAGGTAGTTGACCGTGGTGGAAAACAGCAGGAGGCCGCAGATGATCCAGCGGTAGGAACCGCCGGCGGCGGGGGAGCGGGGGAAAGAGTCAGCCATGGTCGAGGCGAAGGGCGCGCAGGAGAAATGAAGGACGGGATGGTGAATGTCGCCCCTCCCGCGGCATGGCTCAAGCAGAATGGCCCGGACCGCGCGATGATGGTCGTGACCTGGCGGCGCGGCGGCGCTACATTGCCCCCATGTCCCCGCGCGATCTCCACCGGCTCCGGCTGCTGGTCCCGCGGATCGCCCGGCCCGGACCGTCGTTGGCCGCGGCTGCCGCCCGCCTCCCCGAACTCCCGATCGAAATTACCCCATGAATTCCCTCCTCCCGCGCTTCGCGCTCGCCTTGGCTGCCCTGCTGGCCGTCGCGCCGGCCCGCGCCGAACCGGTCGCCGCGCCGGCCCGCGTCCACGCCCTCAAGATCACCGTCCTTTCCACGATGCTGGCCGACGGCGATGAACTGGGCGAATGGGGCTTTTCCGCCCTGGTCGAGGCCGACGGGCACCGGATCCTCTTCGACACGGGCAATCATCCGACGGTCGTCCTGCAGAACGCCCGCTCGCTCGGCCTCGATCTCGCCACCGTGCCCGAGGTGATCCTCTCGCACAACCATTCCGATCATGTCGGAGGGCTGCTCACGCTGCGCCGCTCGGTCCTGGCGCGGACGCCCGCCGCGCTGGCGCGGACGCATGTCTCCGAGGGAATCTTCTACCGCCGCACGAGCTTCAATCCCGGCATCGAGGACAATCCGGCGCTGCTGCTCAGGCCCGAGTACGAGGCCACCGGCGGCGTGTTCGTGAATCACAACCGGCCCGTGCAGCTCTATCCCGGGATATGGCTGACCGGGCCGGTGCCGCGGACGTACCCCGAGCGCAACTGGAGCGGGTCCGGACGGGTGCTGACCCCCGCCGGCTGGCGCGAGGACGACGTGCCCGAGGACCAGGCGCTGGTTTTCGACACCGACCGCGGTCTGGTCGTGCTCTTTGGCTGCGGGCACGCCGGCATCATCAATACGCTGGAATACGCGCGCACCTTCCTCCGTCCGGCGCGCTTCCACGCCATCGTGGGCGGCGTGCACCTCTTCGCCGCCTCCGACGCGACCCTCGACTGGACCGCCCGGAAGCTGCGGGATTTTGGGGTGGATAATCTTCTCGGCGCCCATTGCACCGGGCTGGAGCCGGTCTATCGGTTCCGGGCCGCCCTGGGCCTCGACCGCGCGCACGCGGTGGTCGCGGCGGTGGGAAGCTATTTCGAGCTCAACGAGGGCATCAATCCGCGGAATATCGCCCGCTAGCGGCGGGCGGGCGCCGCCGGACGCACCTTGACGATTGGGGAGCAGCGGCGCACCGGGGCCGGTGCTGCCGGACCGCTCAGGTCGTGAGCCCGTCGAACGGATCAAACGAGGTCCGCTGGGTGCAGGTGATGCCGACGATCAGGGACAGGGCTCCGAGCACCAGGTTCACATAGGCGACCGATAGGTTCACGTTCAGCAGCCCAGCCACCAGGCCCTGGGTCGGGGGCGCGAACCACAGGACCGACACCAGGATGAGGAGGGAGCCCAGGAAGCAGAGGAAACCCCGCGCGTGGCTGCGGAATCCGGCCCACAGGCCGACTAGGCCGAGCATGACATGGAGGGAGGCGTGCAGGGTATTGGTTGTAAGCAGGCCAAAAACCACCGGGCTGGCCAATCCCCAGCAGCCTTCGATCGCGAGCAGGAGACCGATCACCGCCGAGAAGCCGCGGGCCAGCGACCACGACGGGTTGAGGGAGGAAGACGCGTTTTGCATCCCGCCATAGTAGCAAGGGCGAAGCCTTTGTTCCGGCCCAGATTGGTTTCCCGGGCGACTCCGCGAGGCGGGCGAACGCGCTGGATTATGTGGCCCGAAACCAGGGGAAGGTCCGCTCCCGCCCGGCGACCGGTTCGACGCGCAAGACCCGGGCGTGGTCAAGCCAGGCCCGGGCCGGTCGCGGCGGAGGGAAAGGGCGGCTCAGTCGGCCCGCGCCTTGTCGTACGACGCCTTGAGGTGATCCCACGAGGCGACGACGTTCTGCTTGGCGCTGTCCCAGGTATCGGCGGTCGCCGTGCCGAGGGCGCTGACCTTGTCGTGGTAGTCAGCTTCGGAGCTCTTGAGCTCGTCCATGGCCGCCTTGCGGCTGGCGCTGGCCTGGGCGTCGGAATAGTTCGCGCGGAGTTTGGCGGTCTCGGCGTTGATCTGCGCCATCTGGGCCCGGGCGCTGGCGCTGAAGTCATCCTTCTTGTCGAAGGTGTACGACTTCACGTCGTGCCACGTGTCGACCACGGCGTCCTTGGAGTCCTGGTAGACGTCCTTGGCCTTGGCCGTGGTGGCGTCCTGATCCTGTTTGGAACAGGCGGTGAGAGAAAGGCCGGCGACGCAGGCGGCCAGCGAGATCAGGCGGAGGGTAGGGTTTTGCATAAGACTGAGGGTGGGAGGGTGGGACGGAGCGGGACGGTATTTCCCCTGACAGCGGAATCAGGGACTGGAGCCGTTCACCCCGAAAATAAGGCCGCAGGTTTTGGGGAACCTGGGGCGATTTCCGGTCCGCCACCCGCTATGAGGATGCGCCGAAGCCCGCCCCCGCCCGCCATCGGCACGACCCAGAGCCGCAGGCTTTTCGCGGCGGGAATTGTTCGCCACGGCGCGCGCCCGGGCTTCAGGATGCCGGGATGGTCAAGATCCTGCGCGCCTGCTTTCTTCTCGGTTGTGGCCGCCTGTTCGCCGCCGCGGCCTTTGCCGTCCCGCTCCCGCCGCCCGTCAAGCCCATCATTCCCGAAGCCTTCGGCTGGGTCGTGGTGCCGGGGGCGGCCATCAGCCCGGAAGCCACCCACACCTACAAGGCCATTTTCAGCGCGACTGATCCCGCCGCCCAGCCCGACCAGCTGGTGCCCGCGGTCCTGATGGCGGGCACGGAGCTCAACGCCCTCGCCGCCAGCGGGCTGGCGCCGTCCCGCGCGGACTTCGTGATCGACTTCCACGGGCCCGGGGCGGTGGACGCGCTCCTTGATAACGCGCACTACCAGGCCAAGTATCACCGGGACAATCCCAACCTCCCGGTTCTCGCCGAACTCAAGCAGGCCGGGGTGAAGCTGTACGTCTGCGCGCAGATGCTCCTGGCGACGAAGACGCCGTTCGACAGCCTGACGCCCGACGTCACGGTCGCCTCGGACGGGCTGGTGGTCCTGATGACCTTCCAGAATCGGGGCTACGCGCTGCTGCCCTTCTGATCACCCGTCCCGGCTGACCCATGCCCTCGCATCGCAAACGCGGCGCTCCGGCCTCTCCGCCTGGCGGCGACCGGCCCCGCCGCTTCCGGCCGCGGGCCAGCCTTGTCTTCCTGGCGCTGGCCGTCCTCGCCGCCGGGTCGGCGGCCCGGGCCGTCCCGGACGACCTGGCCGCACGGATGCAGTTGAGCGCGGGGCAGCTGAGCCAGCCCGATTACGGAATCGAGGCGATCCTGGCGGGCCGCGTTGAACCCGACTGGCCGGGCGACGTGCCGGGGCGCCTGATCCTGGCCTGGACGGAATTGGCGGAGGCGACCGGCCACGCCCCGCCGCAGCTGGCGGCGCTGGTGAACGGAATACCGGCGGCCCTCAACGCCGATGGCTATCTCGGGGCCGCGCTGGATCTGCGCGCCATCGATGAGCAGCAGCTCTCCGGCCATGGCTGGCTGATTTCCGGGCTCTGCCGCTACAGCGCCTACTCCGGCGATGCCCGGCCGCTGGCCTGGGTCCGCCGGATGATCGAGCAGCTGGCGCTGCCGCTGCGCGGGAGCTATCGGCTGTATCCGCGCACACCCGACGATCGCAACCGCCTGGGCCAGGCCGGCGGCCGGCTCACCGGGCGGGTGCTCAATGGCTGGAAGCTCTCCACGGACGTGGGCTGCTCGTATATTTTTCTCGAGGGCCTGGTCGCCGCCTACCGGGTCATGCCGTCGCCCGAACTGGGCCAGCTGATCGACGAGGCCGGCGCCGCATTCCTGGCCACCGACGTCGTCGCCGTGCAGGCCCAGACGCATGCGTCGCTGTGCGCGGTCCGCAACCTGCTCCTCTACGAGGAGATGACGGGATTCCGGCACGGCTGGCGGCCGCGGATCGAGGCCTTCTACCGCGTGTACCGCGCGCAGGCCATGACCGAGAACGAGGCCAACTGGAACTGGTTTGGCCGGCCGACCTGGACCGAACCCTGCGCGATCGTCGACTCCTTCCTGCTGACGATGGAGTTGTGGCGCGTGACCCGCTCGCCCGGCTACCTCGAGGATGCGCACCGGATCTTCTACAACGCCCTCGGCTACGGCCAGAAGACCGACGGGGGCTTCGGCTGCGATGCTTTCAATCGCGACGGCGGACTCGCGCTTTCCAACCGGCACTGGGACGTGCCGTGGTGCTGCAACATGCGGGGCGTCTGCGGTCTCGCCGGCGCCGCCGCGGCCCGGGCCGATTACGCGCCGGCCGCCGGCCGGCTCGCGCTGCCGTTTTATTCCGATGGCCGCATCCAGGCCGGCGGCTGGGCGCTGACCGAGACCACGGGCTGGCCCCTCCAGGGCACGGTGGAAGTCGAGGGCCGGCGGGACGGCTCCCCGGCCGCGGGCCTGCGCTCGGTCGCGTTCTTCGTGCCGACGGAATGCCCCTGGCCGGGCGTGCGGATCGAGCTCGATGGGCGGCCGGTTCACGGCGAATGGTCAAACGGGTTCGTGACCATCGCGCTGCCGCCGGGCGCGGCGGCATTCACTCTGCGGGTCACGATGCCCTTGCCTCTGTCGGCCGCGCCGCCCCACAACCGGGCCACGCCGGCGGACCTGGTGACGCTGCGCTACGGCTACCTCGTGCTCGGCACGCCCGACGGCCAGACGGTCGCCGGCCTGCGGGTCCAGGACCTGCGGCCGCTCGGCGATGGCCGCTTCGAGCTCGGCCGCGGGGGCATGGTGCTCGCGCCCCTGTGCGAGATGCCATTTTCCGGCGCGACCCGGGACGCGCCCTGGCGCGCGCAGGTGCTCTTCCGCGCGGAATGAGCACCGGCCGTCACTCGATCTCTTCCACGGTCACGCCCGTTTCCAAAGTCTGGCCGCCGCCGCCGCTGAACAGCCCCTTCACCGGGCTGACGTCAAAATAATCGCGGCCGCGCGCCACCACGATGTGGCTGGTGCCCACAAAGCAGGCATTGGTCGGATCATAATCGATCCAGCCGGTCCCGGGGATGTACGCCGAGACCCAGGCGTGCGACGCGTCGGCGCCGACCAGGCGGGGCCGGCCGGGCGGCGGCTGGGTCAGGAGGTAGCCGCTGACATAGGCGGCCGGCAGGCCCAGCTGCCTCAGGCATGAGATCAGCAGATGGGCAAAGTCCTGGCAGACGCCGCGCCGCTCGGCGATGACGTCGGCGAGGGGGGTGGAGATCTGGGTCGCCTCGGGATCGAAGGTGAATTTCCGGCGGAAACTCGCGCCGGCGTGGGCGAGCCAGTCCATGACCGGGGCCGACGGCGCGAGCCCTTCGGCCAGTTCCGCCGCGAGGGCCCGGGCGGCCGGCAGGAGCGGCACCAGCGGCGAGGCGTGCATGAACTGCTCGAGGGTGAAATCCTCCTGTGCGACCGCCGCGGCCACCAGGTCCGGAATCACCGCCAGGGCCGGCGTGAGCCCCGGCATCGGCAGCACCGGCTCGTCGCGGCGGACAATGCTGCGGCTGGCGATCGTCAGCTCCGCGTGCGGCTCGCGCAGGGTGAACAGGTGCTGCTTGTTGCCGAAGTAGTCGACCCGCGAGGTCAGGTCGAGCGGGTGGGGCGCCACCTCGAGCTCGAAGGCGTCGCAGTGCTGGGCCGGCTCGTTCCGCGGCTGCAGGTGCAGCGCCTGCCAGGCGGCGCTCGCCGAGGTGGTGTGGGAATAGGCGGTCCGATGCGTGACGCGGTAGCGGGGCATGCGGGGGGCTACGCGCCCAGGACGGTTTCCGGGAGATCGGAGTGGCTGAAGTAGATGTGGGTCAGCCGCGTGTTCAGGTCTGCGAGGATGGCCTCGGCGCCGGTCAGGAATTCCTGGGCCTGGCGCGGATCGGCCGCGAGGGCCCACGGCTCGATCAGCTTCACGCTGCTGACCAGCCGGAAGGCGGTGGCCCTCAGGGCGGGCACGGCGCGCGGGGCCACCTCATCCGGCAGCGCGGCGAGGTGCTCGGCGATCCGCTCCGCCTGGAAGCGCAGGCCCCGCGGATTTTCCGGCGCGGTGATCAGCCAGGCGAGGACCGAGGCCGGCTGGTAGACGCCGTGGTAGATGCTCCGGTAGATGAAGAGGCTGTCGGTGAAATGCAGGAAGGTCTGCAGGCGGAACTCGCTGGGCCGGGCCAGGAATTCCCCCGCGCGGGGCGTCGGCAGCAGGAGCTCGTCGGCCAGGAAGACCAGATGGCGGGCGCGCTCGATCCGCCGCCCGAGCTTGAGGAAGCGCCAGCCGGTGTCGTGGGCGAGGGTCTCCGCGGTCAGCGCCTCGAGGTTGGCCAGGTGCTGCGCCAGCTCGGGCTCCCGCTGGGGCTGGCCCTTTTCCGCGATGGCGCGCAGGCGCCGCAGGACCCGCCAGAATTCCGGCGGCAGGTTGACCTTCACCTGGTCGAGGACGCGGATCAGCTGGCCGAGATTGGCCGCCAGGCTCCCGGGATGGTCGGGGTCACCCGCCTCGCGGCGGATTTGCGCCGCCAGTTCCGCCAGGCTGGCCTCCTCCTCCACCTCGCTGTGCTGGGCCGCGAGGAGGATGCGCAGCGAGTCCCGGGCCACGGCCGGATCCAGGGCGGCGATCTCGTTGCGCAGGAGCGGCTCCAGCCGGTCCAAGAGCCGCGCCATCTGGGCGGTGCGCTCGAGGTAGCGGCCGAGCCAGTAGAGATTGTCCGCCAAGCGGCTCGGCGTGCTGGCCGGCCGCTGGTAGCCGGCGTTCGGCTCGATCGGGGGCAGGGCCGGCAGGTCGGTGCTGGGCCGCGGCGCCGCCAGGATCCAGGTGTCCTTGGTCACGCTGCCGCGCTGGAGGGAGACAATCGCGTCGGCCCCGGTGGGATCGAAGCGCGTCAGGCCGCCGGGCATGACCTGATAGTCGCCGTCGTGCCAGGCGACAAAGAGCCGCATGATGAAGGGGACGGGGCGGAGGGCGCCGGCCGACCAGGCCGGCGTCGTGCCGAGGAGCACGCGCTCCTGGCCGCAGTACGCGCCCGGCCGCGCCCGGATGTCGGCCGCGAGCGCGTCGCGCGCGCGCGCGGTCATGAGGCCGCCATAGCGGGTGGCGACGGCGCCGCGCTCGCGGAAGGAGGGCTTGATCACCAGGTCGGCCAGGTTGTCGAGCACGTACTTGCGCGCTGCCGGATGGCCGCACCACCAGGTGGCCACGCTGGGCAGCCGCAGGTCCTCGCCGAGGACGGAACGGCAGAGGGGCTCGAGGAAGGCGAGCAGGCAGGCGCTCTCGAGGGCGGCGCCGCCCAGCTGGTTCGCGATCGCAACGCGGCCGCCATGGGCCGCGTGCACCAGGCCCGGGACGCCCAGGACCGAGCGCGCGTTGAGCTCGAGGGGATCGCAGAAGCTCGAATCGACCCGCCGCACCACCCCGTCAACCCGCTTGAGCCCGCCGACCGTGCGGAGGAAGACCTGCCGGTCGCGCATGGTGAGGTCGGCCCCCTCCACCAGCGGGTAGCCGAAGAAGCGCGCCAGGTAGGCGTGCTCGAAGTAGGTCTCGTTGGCCGGGCCGGGGGTCAGGAAGACGACCCGCGGATCCTCGCCCCAGGTGGGCGACGGGGCCAGCTGCCCGAGGGAGGAGCGGAAGTCGCGGAAGAACTTGTCGAGCCGCTCGACCGGCGCTCCCTGGAACGAGCGAGAGAGGGCCGAGCGGACGATCAGCCGGTTCTGCAGCGAGTAGCCCAGCCCGGAAGGCGCGTCCAGCCGGTCCTGGACGACCCACCACTGCCCGTCGGGCGAGCGCGCGATGTCGACCGCGTAATGGTGGAGGAAGACACCCTTGGCGTCGCCGAGCCCCATGCAGGGCCGCAGGAAATGCGGGTTGGCCATGGCCAGCTCGGCGGGCAGGACGCCCTTGCGCAGGAATTTCTGGGGGCCGTAGAGGTCCGTGAGCAGCGTGTTGTACAGCCGCGCCCGCTGGCGGAGCCCGTCGCTCAGGACCGCCCAGTCCTGGGCGCTGACCAATTGCGGCACCACGTCGAGCGGCCATGGCTTGGGCTCCGACCGGGCCCCGGCATAGACGTTCATGCTCACGTCCTGTTCCAGGACGGACCGGGCGCAGGCGTCGCTCGCGGTCCCGAGGGTGGCGGCGGGATCCGGCCCGAGCCCCCTCAGGAAATCCGCCCAGTGGGGACGCACCGCGCCGTTGGGCGCCCGGCACTCGTCATACCGGTCCGGCAGCCCCGCGTAGCCGGGGAGCAGGTCGTCGGAGGCGAGCAGCGGGGAAGAAGCCATCGGGTTTTGCGGTCCAGGGACCGCCTGACTTTACGGGATGGCGCTCTTGTCCGCAAGGCGCAGGTCCACCGTGTAGCGGTATTCCGGCTGGGGCGTCCCGACGGGCCGAGGCGTCATCTGGCCCGGCGTGTGCCCGTACGGAAAGAAGCGGGCGATCCGGCGGCTTTCCGCATCGTAGGAATTGACGGGCACCTTGGCATAGCTGCGGCCGCCGGGGTGCGAGACATGATAGGTGCAGCCGCCGATCGAGCGGCCATTCCAGGTGTCGACGAGGTCGAACACGAGCGGGCTATCCACGCCGATCGTCGGATGCAGGGCCGAGCTGGGCTTCCAGGCGCGGTAGCGCACGCCGGCCAGGTGCTCGCCCGCGGCTCCGGTGCCATGGAGCGGGATCAGGAAGCCATTGCAGGCGACCTGGTAGCGCTCGGGCGCGTGGCCGCTCAACTTGACCTGGAGCCGCTCGACCGAGGAGTCGACGTAGCGGACGGTGCCGCCGTCGTTTTCCGCGCCCATGACGTGCCAGGGCTCCAGGGCCTGGCGGAGCTCGAGCTCGATCTCGCGGCAGTGGACGCGGCCGTAGACCGGGAACCGGAATTCGAGGAAGGGGGCGAACCAGCTTTCGGCGAACGGGAAGCCCCATTCCTTGAGGTCGGCGACGATGTCGCCGATGTCCTCGCCGAGGAAGTGCGGGAGCATGAACCGGTCATGCAGCTCCGTGCCCCAGCGGGTCAGCCGCCGCGGGGCGTAGGGATGATCCCAGAACCGCGCGACCAGGGCGCGGATCAGGAGCTGCTGGACGAGGCTCATCCGGGGATGCGGCGGCATCTCGAAGGCCCGGAACTCGAGGAGGCCGAGGCGGCCGGTCGCGCTGTCCGGCGAATAGAGCTTGTCGATGCAGAACTCCGCGCGATGGGTGTTGCCGGTGACGTCGATCAGGAGATTCCGGAAGATCCGGTCCACGAGCCAGGGCGGGCAGGAGCCCGGCTTGCCGCCCACCGCCTTCAGCTGACGGTCGAGCTCGGCGAAGGCGATCTCGAGCTCGTAGAGGCTGTCGTTGCGCGCCTCGTCGATCCGCGGGCTCTGGCTGGTCGGCCCGACGAAGAGGCCGCTGAAGAGATAGCTGAGCGAGGGGTGCTGGTGCCAGTAGGCCAGCAGGCTCTTGAGGAGATGCGGCCGGCGCAGGAGCGGGCTGTCCTCCGGCGTGGGGCCGCCGAGGACCACATGGTTGCCGCCACCGGTCCCGGCATGCCGGCCGTCGATCATGAACTTGTCGGCGCCGAGGCCGCATTCGCGCGCGGCCGCATAGAGCCATTCGGTCTTCTCGGACAGCTCGCGCCAGGTCGACGAGGGATTGATGTTCACCTCGATGACGCCGGGGTCGGGCGTGATCTTGATGTTGTCGAGGAGCGCATTGTCCGGGGGCAGGTAGCCCTCGAGGATGATCTTCACGTGGAGCGCGGAGGCGACGGCCTCGACCGCCTCGAGGAGGGAGAGATAATCCTCCGCCTGGTCGGTCGGGGGGAGGAAGATGCTGATGTGGCCCGCGCGGGCCTCGACGCAGAGGGCGAGGCGGACCTCCGTTTCCGGCTTCGAGGGCCCCGGGCCCGGCTCGCGCCAGGGCTGGAGGGAGAGCGGGAGGCGCAGGCCCATCGGCGAATCACCCGGGATCAGGAACATCCGCCCCGCCACGAAGTACCAGGGCGACGTGATCCAGGCGCCGGCCGGGTCGCGGCGGATCGGCAGCACATAGCCGATGGGCGCATCGAGGCCCGTCTCGAGGATCGCCGCCAGCCTTTTTCGCTCCGCCTGGTCGTTGAAGCTCATCTCGCGCGGATCGTGGGTCGCCGGAATCCGGCGTTCCTTCCAGACATGGTAGAAGGCGTCCTCGTGGCCGGCGATCAGCCGCTCCGGCGGAAGTCCCAGCCGGGCGGCGAGCGCCTCGGCGAAGCGCTGGGCGTCCGCGGGCCCATGGGTCCCCGGAACCAGGGGATCGGCAAAGAGCAGCGCGTCCTTCCAGACCGGCTTCACGTCCTTCCGCCAGAAGCAGGCCAGGACCCAGCGGGGCAGCGGCTCGCCCGGATACCACTTGCCCTGGCCGTAGTGGATGAAGCCGCCCGAGGCGTACTCGGCGTAGACCTTCTCGAAGAGCTTGGCCGCGAGGGCGCGCTTGCGCGGGCCGAGGGCCGCGGTGTTCCATTCCGGCCCCTCCATGTCGTCGATCGCGACGAAGGTCGGCTCGCCGCCGACGGTCAGGCGCACGTCGCCCTCGGCCAGCGCCGCATCGACCTGCTCGCCGGTGGCGTCGATCGCGGCCCAGGTCTCGTCCGCATAGGGCAGCGTGACGCGGGGCGATTCCAGGATTCGCCGCACGGTCATCGAGAAGTCGAAGACCGTCTGGCAGGGCTCGACGACGCCGCTGATGGGCGCGGCCCCGGAGGGCTCGGGCGAGCAGGCGAGGGGGATGTGGCCCTCCCCGGCCAGGAGCCCGGAGGTCGGGTCGAGCCCGATCCAGCCGGCGCCGGGAAGGTAGACCTCGCACCAGGCGTGCAGGTCCGTGAAATCCTGCGCCGCACCCGCCGGGCCTTCGACCGGCTTCACGTCGGGGCGCAGCTGGATCAGGTAGCCCGAGGCGAACCGGGCCGCGAGGCCGATGTGCCGGAGGACCTGCACGAGCAGCCACGCGGAGTCGCGGCAGGAGCCGCTGGCGAGGGAGAGCGTTTCCTCGGGCGACTGGACGCCGTGCTCCAGGCGGATCACGTAGCGGACCGCCTGGTTGACGCGCAGATTGAGGGCGACCAGGAAATCGATCGAGGCCCGGGGCGTCAGGTCGATGCTGGCCAGGAACGCGGCCAGGGACGGGGTCAGGGGATCCTTGCGCAGAAAGGGCGTCAGTTCGATGCCCAGCTTCGTCTCATAGAGGAAGGGCGCCTTTTCCGCCGTCGGATCGAGGAAGAAGTCGAACGGATTGAAGACCGTCATCTCCGCCACGAGGTCGACGTCGACCTGGAACACCTTGGTCGGCTTCGGAAACACCAGCCGGGCGCTGTAGTTGCCCTGCGGGTCCTGCTGCCAGTTGATGAAATGCTCCGCCGGCTCGACTTTGAGCGAGTAGCTCTGGATGGCCGTCCGGCAGTGGGGGGCCGGTTTCAGCCGCACCGTCTGCGGCCCCAGCATGATGGGGCGGTCGTAGGCGTAGGAGGTGCGGTGGTGAAGGGCGATATGAAGGGCCATGGAGGGTGCTTTTTGCCGGGGCCGGCAGCGCGAGGGCTGTCCAACCGCAGGTTTCGGGCCGAACGGAGCGGCTCATCCCGGATTATGGAACCCGCGGGGATGGCGTCGAGCCCTCCCGGAGCGGTCGGACCACGATTGGCCGAGGTTCTGCTAGGGAAGCCCCATCGTGCCATCCCCTGCATCCTCGCTCGCCCTCATCCTGGGGGCCATGCCCTCCGAAATCCGCCTGATCCAGGCCCAATTGCGGTCCGGCCAGTCCGGCACCCTGGCCGGCTTTCCCTACCAGCGGGGGCTCCTGCAGGGACGCCGCGTGGTGACCGCCGTGACCGGGGTGGGGGTCACGAACGGCGCGATGGTGGCCGCCCTCTTCATCCATCATTTTCATCCGGCCGAGGTGATCGTCACGGGCACCGGTTCTCGGTTCAATCCGCGGATCCGGACCGGGGACACGGTGATATCGACGAAGACCATCCATCACGCGGCGGGCAGCCTGACGGACCAAGGCATGGTCTATCGCAAGGTTCGCGGTCCCCTGCCCGGGCAGATGACCCACTGGGCCTATCCGCCGGACCCCCGCCTGCTCCGGCTGGCCAAGGCCGCCATCCCGGACTACGCGGCCGAGCCGGTGACCGTCGACGGGGAAACCTACACGCCGCGGGTCCTCCCCGGGGTGGTGACGGCCAGCGACCTCTTTGGCGTCTCGGACGCCAAGATCGCGGACATGCAGGCCAAGCTGAAGCCCGACATCATGGAGATGGAAAGCGCCGCCATCGCCCAGGTGTGCGCCCAGCTCGGGGTGCCGCAGATTGTTTTTCGAGCCGGCAGCAACCGCACGCAGTCGAACCCCGGGACGGCCTACCGGAAGCTCGGGCAGACCGCGGCGGCGGCGGCGGCGCGGTGGACGATCCATTTCGTGGGCGCGCTGGCGCGCGCGGGCCGGTCGCGGCCATGAAGCTGTTCTCGCCCGGGGACGGAGAGGGATTCGTCGCGGCCTTCGTCAACAACCTGGTCCAGCTGCTGATCCTGGCGCCCCTCTGCACCGCTGTCCTGGGATTTTCCCCGGCGCTGATCTACGGCCGGATCCTGCCGGGCGTCGCGATCTCCTTCCTGGTCGGCAATGGCTACTATGCCTGGCAGGCGCTGGTCCTGGCGCGAAGGGAGGGCCGCACGGACGTCTGCGCCCTGCCGTTCGGGATCTCCACGCCGGCGATCTTCGCCCATATCTTTCTGGTGATGCTGCCGGCGAAGCAGCTGGCGGTGGCGCAGGGGATGGCCGACCCCGAGCGCTTCGCCTGGCACGCGGGCCTGGTGGCCTGCTTCCTCGGCGGCGTGCTGGAATTCAGCTGCGCCTTTTTCGCGGCCCGGATCCGGCGGGTGACGCCGCAGGCCGCCATGCTGGCGACCCTGGCGGGGGTCGGCCTGGGGTTCCTCGGGCTCGCCTTCCTCTTCCAGGCGTTCGCCTCGCCGGTGACGGGATTGGTGACCCTGATCCTTGTTTTCATCGTGTTTTTCGGCCGGATGAAGCTCCGGGCGGGCATCCCCGCGACCGTGGCGGTGCTGGTGGTCGGCACCGCGCTGGCCTGGGCCACGGGCCTGGCGCCGGTCGGCGGTTGGCATGTCCGGCCCCTGGCCCAGCTGCACCTGTACGCGCCGCATCTCGTGCTGGGCGACCTGGGCCAGGCGTTCGCCGGCGGCCATATCGTGGCGTATCTCTCGGTCGTGATACCGATCGGGCTCCTCGGGGTCCTGGCCTCGCTGCAGAACATCGAATCGGCGGCCGCCGCGGGGGATGAATATCCCGTCCGGTCCAGCCTGGTCGTGAACGGCCTCGCCACCCTCGCCGCCGCCTGCTTCGGCTCGCCCTTTCCGACCTCGATCTACATCGGCCATCCCGCCTGGAAGAAGCTGGGCGCGCGGGCCGGTTACTCCGTCCTGAACGGGCTGGCCGTGACGGCGGTCTGCCTGACGGGGACGATGGCCGCGCTGACCTGGCTCATTCCGGCGGAGGCGGGCATCGCCATCATCCTGTGGATCGGCGTCATCATCACCGCCCAGGCCTTCGAGGTCACGCCGCGGCGGCACCTGGTGGCGGTCGTGGTCGGGCTTTTCCCCGGATTGGCCGCGTGGACGATGCTGATGGTGAAGGCCACGCTCTCGGCGGCGGGCATGGGCCAGGCCGGCGGCCCCGTCCTCGGCGCCCCGCTGGTCCGGACCGCGCACGCCGCGGGCGCCTTCATCGGCGGCGGCTTCGCCCTCGAGCAGGGTTTTCTGTATTCGGCGATGATCTGGTCGGCGATGACCGTCTGCATCGTCGACCGCCAGTGGCTGCGGGCCGCCGCCTGGAGCGGCGTGGGCGCCGCCCTGTCCCTGGCCAGCCTGATGCACGCCTACACCCTGACCGGCCGGGACTCGGTGATTTCATTTCCCCTGATGGATTGGCTGGGCGGGACCTGGCAGGCGGGACAGGCGCCCTTCCCGGCGGGCGGCGCGGCGCTGGGCTATGCGCTGGCGGCGGTCCTTTTTCTGCTGGTCCGGTTCTGGGCGGTTCCCCGCGCCGATGACGAATTGGCGGGGTAAGAAAATATACTCCGGAATTTTGACAGCCCACCGCCTTCGGGTGAGCTTGGCCGACGGCGCCGGCTCGCGGCGACCTCCCTCCTGTCCCTTACCTTCTTCAACTCATGAGCACTCGCGCCTACGCCTGCCAATCCGCCACCTCCCCGGTGGCCCCTTTCTCCCTGGACCGCCGGGCCCTGCGCCCGAAGGACGTGCAGATGGACATCCTCTTCTGCGGGGTCTGCCACTCCGACCTGCACCAGGGGCGGAACGAATGGCATAACACGATCTATCCCTGCGTCCCGGGCCACGAGATCGTGGGCCGGGTGACCCAGGTCGGCCCGAAGGTGACGAAGCACAAGGTGGGCGACCTGGCCGCGGTCGGCTGCATGGTCGATTCCTGCCGTTCCTGTCCCAACTGCGCCGAGGGCCTCGAGCAGTACTGCAGCAATATGGCCACCTTCACCTACAACGGCCAGGACCGCCACGGCGGCGGACTGACCTTTGGCGGCTACTCGGACAGCATCGTCGTCGACGAGGACTTCGTCCTGCGCGTGCCGGCCGGGCTGGATCCCGCGGGTGCCGCGCCGCTCCTCTGCGCCGGCATCACCACCTATTCCCCGCTGCGCCACTGGAAGGTCGGTCCGGGCCAGAAGGTCGGCGTCGTGGGCCTCGGCGGCCTGGGCCACATGGGCGTCAAGTTCGCCCACGCCTTCGGGGCCCATGTCGTCCTCTTCACGACCTCCCCGGGCAAGGTGGCCGACGGCAAGCGCCTCGGCGCGGACGAGGTCGTCATTTCCAAGAACGCGGACGAGATGAAGGCCCATGCCGGCAGCTTCGACTTCATCCTCGATTGCGTGTCCGCGGACCACGACATCAACGCCTACCTCTCGCTCCTGAAGCGCGACGGCACCCTGACCCTGGTCGGGGCCCCGGAGAATCCGATGCCGGTCGCCGCCTTCGCCCTCCTGATGGGCCGCCGGAGCTTTGCCGGCTCGGGCATCGGCGGCATCGCCGAGACCCAGGAGATGCTGGATTTTTGCGCCAAGCACCAGATCACGTGCGACATCGAGATGATCAGGATGGATCAGGTCAACGAGGCCTGGGCCCGCCTGCTCAAGCAGGACGTGAAATACCGCTTCGTGATCGACATGGCGTCGCTGAAGAAGGGCTGAGCGGCCGGGATCGGGCGCCAGCGGTGGGGGCGCGCCATGGCACAACCCGTGCTCAAGGTCGGGCGATGTCCAACCCCGTAACCCGTCACTGGCGGAGAGGCCTTCTGGCTGCCGCGCTCTTATCTTCGGTCGCGGCCAGCCGCGCGGCGGAGCGAATTCCGATCAAGGTGATCGTCCTCTGCGGCTTCGAGGTGGGGGACGACACCGGCGACGCGCCGGGCGAGTTCCAGTTCTGGGCCGAGCGCGAGCACCTGACGGAGGTCACCACGGTGCCGGGCGCGCCCCATGTCCTGCGGCACAACGCGGAGGGGCTGTACGGCTCCGTCGGCGGGGACACGCGGGACCCCCAGATCACGCCGGTGCCGACCAGCGAGCTGATCATGGCCCTCTGCCTTGATCCGCGCTATGACCTGCGAAAGACCTACTGGCTGATCACCGGGATCGGCGGCATCGATCCCGCCTCCGGCCCGATCGGCAGCGCGGTCTGGTCGGAGAACGTGGTCGACGGCGACGCCGTGCGGGAAATCGACGAGCGGGAGCGGCCGGCCGACTGGCCCTACGGGCTTTTCGCCATCGGCACCCTGCGGCCGAACACGCTGCCGGCCCCGCAGACGAACGCGGGCGGGTGGGGCGGGGCGCCGCTGGCCTATTCGATGAACTATCCGCTCAACGCCGGTCTGGTGCGCTGGGCCTATCATGTCTCGCAGGGCGTCGTCATCCCGGACACGCCGGGCCTGCAGGCGTGGCGGGCCAAGTACACCGGGTTTCCCGAGGCGCAGGGGCCGCCGCGCGTGATGCTCGGCGACACGCTGGGCTCCGTCCGCTACTGGCACGGCGAAAAGCGCACCGAGTGGGCGCGCGACTGGGTGAAGCTCTGGACCCAGGGCAAGGGCACGTTTTCCACCACGGCCATGGAGCAGCAGGATTATCTCGGCACCCTGACGCGGATGGCGGCACAGGGCTTCGTGGATATCCACCGTGTCCTGCAGCTGCGCAACGCCAGCAACTACTGCATGCCCCCGCCCGGCCAGGGCGTGGAGACGACGATCGGGGATGAATCCGTCGGGACCCTGACGGCCTTCGAGGCGGGCTACCGGGCCGGATCGGCCGTGACCCACGAGCTTCTGCGCAACTGGTCCCGCTACGAGGATCACGTGCCCAGCGCCGCGCCCTGAGCGCGGCCGCCTCGGCGCGGGCCGGCGCCGCGCCGGGGGATGGGCGTTGCCAACCGGGCCCGCGCTGCTAAGCGATCAGGTCCGCGCCCTCATTCCGGCCCCGGTCGGCCGGGAGGCAGGCGATCACCCCCATGCCCCTGTCCGTCCTGCCCCGTTCGCCCGCCCCTGGGACGGCGAACGCGCGCCGCGGCTGGCCGGCGGCCGCTCTGGCCGGATGCCTGGTCGCCGCCCTCGCCTGGATCTACGGCCCCGCGTTGCACGGCGGCCGGCTGTGGGACGACGCCCCGCAGATATTTCAGAACCAGGAGCTGCGCGCGCCGGCCGGGCTGGCCGCCGCGTGGGTCGCGCCGGCGGGGCCGGACTACCTGCCCGTCCTTGCAACGGTGGAGTGGCTGCAATGGCACGCCTGGGGCGATCACGTGGCGGGCTACCACGCCGTCAGCGTCCTGCTGCACCTGGCGAGCGCCCTCCTGCTCTGGCGGCTGCTCGCGCGCCTCGGCGTGGACGGCGCGGAGTGGGCCGGCCTCCTGTTCGCGGTGCATCCCCTGGCGGTGGAGTCGGTGGCCTGGATGGCGGAACTCAAGAACACGCTGTCCCTGCCCTGGCTGCTCCTCTCGTTTCTCGCCTACGTGGACTTCGACGAGCACGGCCGGGGGGACGACTATGCCCGGTCGCTCGGCTGCTTCGTCGCGGCGTTCCTGAGCAAGGCGTCCGTGGCCGCGGCGCCGCTCGGCCTGCTGCTTTTCGCCTATGGGCGGCACGGCCGCATCCGCGGGCGCGATGTCCGGTATTGCCTGCCTTTCCTGGCGGTCTCGCTGGTCCTCGGGAGCGTGGCGGTGTGGTTCCAGGGCCACTATGCCCTCGACCGGGCCGGCGGGCTGTTTCCGTCCGGGACGGGCGCGCTGGCCGGGATCTTGGACCGGCTCGGCTTCTATGGCGCCAGGCTCCTCTGGCCCCATCCCCTCATGCCGGTTTATCCGGAATTCGGGGGCCGGCGCGCCACCCTCCTCGTAGTTGGGACGCTCGCGGTGCTCGGAGGGGCCGCCGCGGCGCTCTGGCGCCGCCGGCGCGATGCCCGGGCCCGCGGGCTCGCGGCCGGACTCGGTGTCCTGCTGCTCGCGCTCCTGCCGGTCCTCGGCTTGTTCCCGATGTCCTACCTGCGGGTCGCGCCCGTCGCGGATCACCTGGCCTACCTGGCGCTGGCGGCGGCCGCCGCGCTCACGGGCGCCGCGCTCGGCGCCCTGGCGCGGTCGGGCCGCGGTCGGGCCGGGGCCTGGATCTTGGGATTTGCCCTGGTCGCCGTGCTGGCGGCCGCGAGCCGCGGATATGCCCGCCAATTCCGGGACCCCGTGACGTTCTGGACCTACGCGGTCGCACACAACCCGTCGTCCTGGCTGGCGCAGGACAATCTGGGCTCGGCGCTGCTGGGCCGCGGAGACGTGGCCGCCGCCTTCCCACACCTGGAGATCGCCCGTCGCGAGAATCCCCGGGCCGCGGAAATTGCGGCCAATCTGGCGGACGCCTGCGGGCGGGCGGGGCGGAGCGCCGACGCCCTGGCCTGGGCGCGGGAAGCCGTGCGCCTGGAGCCGGATTTCTCGTCCGCCCAATACAATCTCGGCGTCGCGCTGCTGCATGCCGGGGAGGGGGAGGAGGGCGTGGCGGCGCTGCGGCGAGCCGCCCATCTCGAACCGGCCGCAGTGGAGATTCGCTATAATTTGGGGACGGCGCTGGCGCAGCTCGGCCGCGGCCCGGAGGCCGTGGCGGAATTGACCGAGGCGGTGCGGCTCGATCCGCGGAATTTTCCCGCGCGGATGAACCTGGGCACCGTTCTCGCGGGGCTGGGGCGGCTCGCGGCGGCCCGTTCGCAACTGGAAGCCGCCGTCGAACTCCGGCCCGACGATGCGGACGCCCGCGCCGAACTGACCGAAGTCCGGACCGCGCTGGGTCCAGGGACCGGCAAGGCCGGAGAGTAGGCTGAAGGCCGCCGCCCGCCGCCGGGCGCGGCGCCTCAGCGGCGCCGGAATGCGCCGGTCAGCAGGAGGATGAGGCAGATCAGCAGCACCAGGCCCAGGCCGCCGCCGCCGTAGACGGGACCGCCGTAGTAAAAGCCGCCGCCGCCGAACAGGAGCAGGAGAACGATGATGAGGACGATGAGGTTCATAGGGATTTACGGTAGCCTGCGGATGGGGCGAGTTCCCTGTTTGCGGTGCTCAAGCCCCTCTTTCCTAATTATTTCCGCACGCGTCGGGCCGGGGAGGATCCTTTCACCGGAATTTATCCGCGCCGGTGTTGGTCCGCGTCCCGGGATTGTGCATCGGATGGGTCTGCTCCTTGATCGGCTGGGGGTTTGCGGGGGCGATCGGCTTCTTCTTGGATTCGGGCGCGGCGCCGTGCGGGGGCTGATTGGCGGGTGGAATGGAGGAGGACATGATGCTAGAGACAGCGGAACCGCGGCGGCGTTGCCGGGCTTCGGTGGACGCCTTGACGTTCCTTTTGCCGCCGACAAGGTGGCCTCATGGACCTGCCCGATGACGAACAGCTCTTCCTCCGTGAACTGGTGAAGACCTCCCGCCAGAAGATTCATGCGGTCTCCTGGGTCGACCGCGACGGCACGGCGCGGTCGACGACCCTCACCGCGGCGGAAGCCGCGCGTCTGAACGCGATTGGCCACCGGCTCGGCATCTCCAAGGGCGAGACGCTCCGGCGCGCCGCGCATATTTCGGTCAAGCAGCCGCTGCCGGGAAAGCCGTCCGTCCCGGTGGCCTTGCCCGAGCTGCCCGCCTCCTGACCGGCCGGGTCTTCGCCCCGATCGGCCGGGAGTGCCTAGCGGCCGGCCGAACCGCGGCGGCCGGCCAGGTTGACCAGCGCCTGGGCGATCTGTTCGAGCGACAGGACCTGCGGGGCGGCGGTGGCCGCGATCGCCGCCGCCGGCATCCACCAGCCGGCGGCCGACTTGGGCTCCTGCACCAGCACGGTCCCCCCGCATTCCTGGATCCGCCGCGCCCCGCGGGCGCCGTCGGAGCCGGAGCCGGTGAGCACGACCGCGATCGCGCTGCGGCGCTTCCATTCCGCCGCCGAATCGAAGAGCACGTCGATCGAGGGCCGGGCGAAGTTCAGGGGCTCGTCGGTCGAAAGGGAGAAGACATCGCCGTCGATCAGGAGGTGGTAGTCCGCCGGACACAGGTAGACCCACCCGGGGCGGATGGGCTCCTTGTCCTCGGGTTCGCACACGGGCAGCGGGGAGCCCTGCTGCATGACCGGCAGCAGCAGCTCGCCGCTTTCCTTGTGGCGGTGCAGCACCAGCGCGATCGGCAGGGCGAACGACGTGGGCAGCAGGGAGAGCACCCGCTGCGCCGCCTCGCATCCGCCGAGCGATCCGCCGATCACGATCATTTGACCTTTCTAAAGATCCGCTCGCGGCCGTCGAGCGGATCATAGGCGGCCGCCCGGGCCGTGAAGAGGACGGTCTCGCTGCGGCCGAGCCCGAGATAGCCGTAGGTCACGAGGCTGTCGTAGAAGAGGCCGTGCGCCCGCTCCTGCAGCTCCTTCCGGAAATAGATCATCACGTTCCGGCACAGAATGACGTGAAATTCGTTAAACGAGGCGTCGGAGACCAGGTTGTGGGTGCCGAAGACGACCGAGTCGCGCAGCTCGCGGCGAAAGACGACGGACTCGCTGTCGGCGGTAAAGTAGTTGGGGAAGGGAACCTGGCCGCCGGCCAGCTGGTAGTTTCGGGAATACTCCTGCATGGCCGAGAGGGGGAAAATCCCGGCGCGCGCCTGGTCGAGGACGACCTCGCTGACATCGGTCGCGTAGATGCGCACGCGCTCGCGGAGGCCTTCCTCGCGCAGCAGGATTGCGAGCGAATACACCTCCTGGCCGGTCGAGCAGCCCGCGATCCAGATCCGGATGAAAGGATAGGTGCGGAGGACCGGGACGATCTTCTCCCGGAAGACGCGGAAGAAGCCGGGGTCCCGAAACATCGCGGTCGTGTGCACCGTCAGGGTGCGGACGAGGTCCGCGAGCAGCCGCGGGTCCGCCTTCAGCTGCTGGTGGAGCCCCGAGACCGAGCCCGCGCCCGCCTCGGTCACCGCCTGGGCGACCCGGCGGCGCAGCGAGGAGTACGCGTAGCCCCGGAAATCGAGCCCGGACCGGTCGTGCACCGTGTCGAGCAGCAGCCGGAGGTCATCCAGGTCGGGCTCGCCCGCGGCCGCGAGGGGCGGCGGCGGCCCGGGAGGGGTGGCGTCCCCGGCGGTCATCGGTAGAGCCAGACTCGCAGGAGGGAGACGAGCTTTTCGATGTCGACGGGCTTGGTGATGTAGTCGGAGGCGCCCGCCTCGATCGAGCGCTCGCGGTCGCCCTTCATCGCCTTGGCGGTCACGGCGATGATCGCCAGCGAGGCCGCGGAGAACCCCGCCTTTCCGGCGGAGGCGCGCTCCCAATTTCTCGCCATCCGCAAGAACGTGGAGCTGGAGGCCCGCCTGATCGACGATCTCCTTGACCTGACCCGCGTCACGCACGGGAAGATGACGCTCGAGGTCGGGGCCCACGACCCGGAGCGGATCGTGCGGGACGCGATCTACACGGTGGGGCGGGAGATCGAGCAGAAGGGCATCGAGCTGCGCCTGAACCTGGCGGGCGAGGCGCGCCTGGTGGCCGTCGACGACGTGCGACTGCAGCAGGTGTTCTGGAACCTGCTGAAGAACGCGGTCAAGTTCACCCCGGAAAAGGGCGTGATCACCGTGTCGGTCCGGGGGGGCCGGGCGGCGGGAAGCGTCGCCATCTCGATCGCGGACACAGGCATCGGCCTTTCCGGCCAGGAATTGGAGCATATCTTCGACGCCTTCACCCAGGGCGATCACGCCAGCCACGGCGCCCACCGCTTCGGCGGGCTGGGGCTGGGCCTCGCGATCTCGAAGAGCCTGGTCGAACTGCAGGGAGGCACGCTGACGGCCACGAGCGCGGGGCCGGGGCGCGGCGCCACCTTTACGGTCACCTTGCCGCTGAGTTTAGCGGCGGTCGCCGCGCGGCCCACGCCCCCGGTGGAGTTGTCCGGGCCGGCGGCGGCGCTCGCCGGCTCGGGACCGCCGCGCCGCAAGGTGCTCCTGGTGGAGGACCACGAGGCCACCCGGACGGCCTTGGAGCGGCTGCTCCGGCGGCGGAGCTACGAGGTCACGTCAGCGGGTTCGCTGGCCGAGGCGCGCAGCCACACCGCGGCGCATGCCTTCGACTTCCTGATTTCCGACATCGGCCTGCCCGACGGGACCGGCTTCGACCTGATGCGCGAGATGCGGGCGCAGGGCGGCGTGCGTGGCATCGCGCTGACCGGCTACGGGACGGAGGAGGACGTCAGCCGCAGCCACGAGGCGGGCTTTCTCGTTCACCTCACCAAGCCGATCCTGGTCCAGTCGCTCGACAAGGCGCTGACCGAGCTGCACCGCTGACCGGGCCGGGCCGGGCTAAACGGAGTTCCCTTTGCCGGGCCGCTGCGTCAGCTTGAGGCATGCCCCACCTGCCCTTACCCCGTCCCTGGCTGTCGCTGGTCTGTGCCCTGCTGTGCGCCGGCGGGCCGCTGGCCGCGGCGCCCGTCCCGGTGGTCGAGCCCCTTGATTTTTCGAGCGCCGGCTATGGCGGCGGCGGCGTGCCGCTGCCAGCCGTGCCGGCGCGGTTCACCGTCGCGCCGAGCGGGGGGGACGACACGCGGCTGATCCAGGCCGCCCTCGATGCCGTGGCGCGGCTGCCGCTTGACACCGAGGGGTTTCGCGGGGCGGTGGCGCTTCAGGCGGGCACCTATCGGCTGGCGGGCCAGCTGCGGATCGGGGCCTCCGGCCTTGTCCTGCGCGGCCACGATACGGTGCTGGAGGCGACGGGCCAGTCCCGGCGCACCCTCATCGAGGTGGGGGGCGCGGGCGAGCCCAAGCGGGGCAAGGCGGTCGCCGTCACCGCCGCGGTCACGCCGGCGGGCGCCACCACGCTCGCCCTGGCCAGCGTGGAAGGACTCGCCCCGGGCCAGCGCATCTCGGTCCACCGGCCCAGCACGAAGGAGTGGATCGCCGCCTTGGGCATGGACCATTTCGCGGGCAACTACGCGGATATGCGCCTCGACTGGATTCCCGGGTCGCGCGACGTGGTGTGGGAGCGGACGATCCGGGGCGTCGACCCGGCGGCCCGCACCATCACGCTGGATGCGCCGATCACGACGGCGCTCGAGGCCAGGTTTGGCGGGGCGCACATCCACCCGCTGTCCTGGCCGGGCCGGATCCGGCACGTGGGCATCGAGGGGCTGACCTGCGTGAGCGATTTCGACGCCGGGCGCCCCAACGATGAGGAGCATGCTTGGATCGCGATCGCGATCGACCGGGCGGAGGACGCCTGGGTCCGTAACGTCGTCGCCCGGCAGTTCGTTTCGGCCTGCGTCTGGGTGGGGCATGAGGCCCGTGCGGTCACGGTGCAGGATTGCGCCAACCTGGCGCCGGAGGCCGAATCCGGCTCCTGGCGCCGGCTCGGGTTTTACGTCGATGGGCAGCAGGTGCTGGTGCTGCGCTGCGCCACCGAGGACGGGCGGCACGATTTTGCGGCCGGCCTGTGCGCGGCGGGCCCCAACGTCTTTCTCGATTGCCAGACGACCCGGGCGCAGGTCGACATCGGGCCCTTCGAAAGCTGGGCCAGCGGCGCCCTGTACGACCACCTGACGATCGGCGGGGCGGGCCTCGCATTCCTGAACCTCGGCCCGAAGACCCAGGGCGCCGGCTGGACGTCGGCCAACAACGTGGTCTGGAACACGGCGGCGGCCAGCCTCTTCAAGGTGGAGGACGCTCCGGGCGCCCCCAACCGGATCGTGGTCAATCCGGCCATCCCCTCGCTCTACCGCTCGCAGCTCGCCGGCCGGGCCGGCGCCGCGGCGGTGGCCGCCCTGGCGCCGGTCGCGCTGCCGGCGGAGCCGGCCGGGCTGGCGGCGTTTGATCCGTCCGCGGTGCCCCCGCCGGTCGTCCGGGCCGCCCGGCCGCTGCGGCTCGAGCACGGCTATTTTGTGGTGGGCGGCCGGGCCCTGTTCGGCACTTCGATGAGCGCCGCCCTCTGGAAGGGCCAGCTCGTCCCCGGCCGGGAGAAGGAGACGGGCACCAGCCCCACGCGCTGGGCCCCCGGGCGCAGCGGTCCGAGCCTGACCGAAGACCTGGATGCCCTCACCGACAAGATGGCGGCGCAGCAGGCCCCGATCTACTGGGCTTTCCCGGGCCTCTGGTATGACCGGCGCCGCGAGGAGCATCTGATCACCCGTCGCGAGGACGGCGACGCCTATGGCCCCTTCTTCGAGTCGCCCTGGCGGCGGACGGGGCGGGGCCTGGCCTGGGACGGGCTGAGCCAGTACGACCTGACCCAATACAATCCCTGGTATTTCTCGCGGCTCCGGGAAATGGCGGACGACTGCGCGGCGAAGGGCCTGATCTTCGCCTGCCAGCTCTACTGCAACCACAACGTCGAGGAGGCCTCGGCCCACTTCGCGGAATACGCCTGGCGCACCGCCAACAACGTCAACGCGACCCGCTTCCCCGAGCCGCCGCCCTTTGAGAACGCGGCTCAGAACCGGATCCACATCGCGGACCAGTTCTATGACACGCACAACGCGCAGCTGCGCGACCTGCACGAGCGCTACATCCGGCACACGCTCGACGTCCTGGCGGACTCGCCGAACCTGCTCGTCACCCTGGGCTACCAGTTCGCGGGCCCGCTGCCGTTCCAGCAGTTCTTCATCGATACCGTGGCGGCCTGGGAGCGGGAGCATGGCCGGCACGTGCGGCTGGTTCTGCAGACGAGCAAGGCCGTGACGGACGCGATCCTGGCCGATCCCGCGCGGGCGGCTCTGGTCGACGTGATTGACACGCGCTACTGGCAATACCTCGTCGACGGAAAGCTCTTCGCGCCGGACGGCCTGGGCCTGCTGGCCTTCCGCGAGCTGCGGACGAACGCCTTCGGCCGCGACGCCGCCGTTCCGACGAAGGCCGAATACGTCTATCGCCAGGTCCGCGAATACCGCGACCGGTTTCCGGACAAGGCCGTCATCACCGGGCAGGGCGGCTTCGGGCCGATCCCGATTTTGATGGCCGGCGGGGCGTCCTTTGTTTCAGCCGAAGGCGAGGCGGCGCGCGACGGGACGAAGCGCGATGACGAAGCCTTTGTGCGATTTGTGGCCCGGAACCTCGCGGGTGACCTGCCGCGGATGAAGCCGATCGACGGCCTGGCAGCCGACGCCTGGTGCTTCGGCGAAGAAGGGCGGCGGTTGCTGGTGTATTCGCCGAGCGGCGAGGCGATCCAGCTCACGCGTGATCCGCATCTGGCCCAGGCGATCGCGCTCTGGTTCAACCCGCGCACGGGCCAGACCCAGCCGGCGCGGACCGCTGACGGCCTGAAATTCACGAAGCCGTCCGGCGAGGCCTGGCTCCTGTGGCTCAACCGCAGCCTGCCGACACCGCCGCCGGTGGCGGCGCTTTAGGGGCACCGGTTCAGGAAATTCGGCGCCATTCAGATTCCGTCCGGAAGCCGCCGGCTTCCCGCCCTTAGCCGTGCTTCTTGCGCCCCTTCAGGTTCAGATTCTTGACGTTGATCGTCTTGAAGACCGAGCGTAGCGAGGCCTGCTTCTGGTCGGCCTTCCAGGTCTTCTTCGGTTTCGGCGTCATCATCCCCTGATGCTGGCGCCCGGCGGCGTTTCGCTCAAGGCCGCAATTCGGAGCGGGGCCGGGCCGCGGTCAGGAGGGCTGGTTCGAAGCCCGCTTGACCCACTTGTAGGCCGCCACCGAATTCTTCCAGAAGTATTTCTCGGCGGCCGCGCGGGACTTGGTCGAGAAATACTCCCGCACCAGGGCCACCGTGTCCGGCACCTCGGAGACCCCGACGCAGTTTGGCCAGTCGCTGCCAAACAGCACCCGGTCCTCCCCGAAGGTGCCCATCAGGCTGTCGAGTCGGTCGCGGTGCGCCGCGAGGCCCGGCGTGATCGGGCCGCCCGGGCGGAGCGGATGAACGATTTCCGACAGCTTGGTGTAGATCTGGGCCCGGGGCGCGAGCTCCTTCAGGACCGCGTCGTACTCGGCCTGGTTGGCCGGGGTCGGGTCGAATGAGGGCAGGTGGTCGATTACGATCCGCAGGTCCGGCACCTGGTCGCTGATCTTGACCACGGCCTGAAGGAGATCGATTCGCGGATTGGCCGTGTCGAGCACCAGGTCGTGCTGGGCCAGGAGCTTCAGCCCGGCGATGAAGGTCGGGTTGTCCGCCTGGGTCGTGATGGCGTAGCCCCAGTTGTTGCCGTAGCGGATGCCGCGGAAGAGGGGGTTCTTGGCGTAGCGGCCCAGATAGTCGGCGAATTCCGGCTTCTCCGGCTGCAGATTGCCCACGGTGCCGACCATGATCGACTCCGGCTGGATCGTCTCCAGCACCCAGAGGTTGTCCTCGACCCAGGGGCTCGCGTCGATTTCCAGGGCGCCGACGATCCCGAGGTCCCGGGCGAAGGTGGCGTACATCGCCGGCGACGCCACGCCGCCGGGAAACTGGCGGCCCCCCTTGTAGGGCGCCCCCTGCGGACGGGTGCCATCGAAGAGATGGATGTGGGTGTCGATGATCGGGATGTCATCGCGGGCCGTCGCCGCGCGCAGGGCGCGGGGCAGGGCGGCCGCGGCGAGCACGCTGCCGAGGAACTGGCGGCGGGAGAAACTGCGTTCGATCACTGTGGCGCGGCGGCTCAGGCCCGGAGGTAGGGCTTGAGATAGGTATCCAGCGCGGCGCGAACGCCGGCGTCGTCCAGCTTGATGCCGCGCGTGACCGGGCCGGCGGCGGCCGCGCTCATGGAGATGTTCTTGCGGAAGCGGGTGTCCTCCTTGAAGACGCCGCGGGCGATCATGATGCGGTTCTGGTCCGCCATGCCGAGGCTGTCGAAGGCGAGGATGTGGCCGAACATGACGAACGCCTCCTGGCGCCGATCCGCGTGCCACAGATCGTAGGCCTGCGCGTAGATGTCGGCGACACTCGGATAGGGGCAATGGCCGAGGACCCCGCGCTCCATCTCCGTGATCATGGTCTTGACGCCCTGGCCCGAGAAGACGACGAGCTCGTCGTTGGTCCGGCGGCGAAGCTCGCGGACGCGGTCCTGCGGGATGCCCGCCTCGTCCTTCACGTGCTTCATCGTCGGGATCGTTTTCGTCATCTCGACCAGCAGGTCGATGCTCATGGTTCCGGTCGCCTGGGCAAACAGCGGCAGGTCGGTGAGGGCGCCCACCTGCTGATAGTAGGCGAGGAGCGCCTTCTCGTCTGTCACCTTGGCCGGCGGCAGCGATATGATCGCGTCGGCGCCGTTCTTGGCGGCGTGGGCGGCGTACCGGCCGACCTCGGCCATGTCCTTGCCCTGGACGCCGATCACGACGGCGGCGTTGCCGCCCTTGGCGGTGGAGATCAGGGCCTCCGCGCCCGCCATCCGCTCGTCCTCGCGCAGGGCCGCCCAGTTGCTGGCGAGCTGCGGCCACATCAGGCCATGGACGCCGCCGCGGTTGCAGAAGGTGATCTGCGCCGCCAGCGAATCGAGATCGAGCTTGTCGTCGGGGGTGAAGGGCGACCCGGCGATGGGAAACAGGCCCTTGAGCTCGCGCGGCTTCTGCCGGGGCACCGGCTGGGCCGCGGCGTCGCTCTGGGCCTTGGCGCCGCGGACGGCGAGGGCGAGGCCGAGGGCGCCGGTGCCGAGGGCCTGCAGGAACTGGCGGCGGGGCAGGACGGGGGAGGAAACGGAGGCGGGGACTTTGGTCATGGTCATGGTTCTGGGTGCGCCGACCGGGGCCGGCGCGGGTTCAGGAAGAGGTGAGGTTAGCGGTCGATCCGGACCAGCATCTTGTCGAGGGCGTCGCGATTCAGGCTGACACCCAGGCCGGGGCCCTTCATGGCCTCGACGTAGCCGTCCGCGTTGATCCGGAACTTCTCGTTGAGGTAGGGCCGGTCCGTCAGGGTCGGGGGATAGGGCATCTCGAACCAGAAGGTGTTCGGGAGCGCCAGTTCGAGCTGGAAGTGAACCGCGAGGTCGAAGCCGTTGCCCCAGTTGTGGGGGGTGCAGGGCATGCCGAAGGCGTCGGCCAGCTGGCCGACCCGGAAGCCGCCGCTGATGCCGCCGACATTGTCGGAGATCAGGCGGACGATATCGAGGGCGCCGCGGCGGATGTACTCGGCGTAGCCCTGGATGCTGTAGACGAATTCGCCCACCTCGATCGGGATGGTGAGCTTCTGCCGCAGCTCGATCAGGCCTTCGATGTCGCTGGTCGGGATCGGATCCTCGAAGGAGTAATAGTTGTATTCTTCCAGCGCCCGGCCGACCCGGAGCGCCTCAAAGACGTTGTACTGCTGGACCGGATCGAACAGCAGGGTGAACTCCGGCCCGACGGCCTCGCGGACGGTCCTGATCTCCTCGATGTGACCGACATGCGCCGGGATCGGTCCGCCGCTCGGATGCTGGCCCGGGCCGGGGTGGATCTTGTAGCACTTGAAGCCCATCTTCTTGGCCTCGAGCGCCTGGGGCGCGAATTCCTCGAGGGTGGGCAGGTGCAGCGAGCTCCCGTAGGCCAGCATCCGCTCCTTGGTCCCGCCGAGCAGCTTGTAGATCGGGCGGTTGACCGCCTTGCCCACGATGTCCCACAGGCAGACGTCGATGATGGCCGCGTGATAGTTGGTCTCCTCGATGCTCCCCAGATGAATCCCGTTCGGATAGCCGAAGCCGCCCACGAAGCCGCCGCTGCGGCCGAGCGCCCGGGTCGGGTGGACGCGGGCGTTCATCCCGGCCGTGAGCGAGGGGAGGAGGTCGACGACGCTCTTCCCGAGGCAGAGGCCCTTGGCGTATTCCAGCCACCCCGTCCCCGGGACGCGGTTGCCGATCGTATAGTTGCCCTCGATTCCGCTCGCCGTGACGATGGAGACGATCTCGCCGCTTTCCGGGCTGTTGATCCGGCGCATGCTCGAGCCCAGATTGGTGACGTAGATCTTCACCTCCGTGATGGTGAGGTCGGGCAGGTCCCGCGGCTTGATGCCCACCGCCTCGGCCGCCAGGCGGGCCGGGCTGATGAGTCCGGAGGCGCCGACGAGCGCCCCCAGGGTCGAGGCGCCGAGGAAGTCACGGCGGGAGAATTGGCGATTGGTCATAGGGTAGGGGCGATGGAATTGAACATTAAGGTCTCGTGTCCGCTGGGGGTCCACCGTGCGCCGGGCCGCGCCGCGCCGGCGCGATTCGCATTCACGGCGTGAACGCGGTCAGGACACTTTCGCAATGTGGGGCCCATTGGATGCAGTCTCGGTAAGAGCGGTATTCTGACGCACGGCGCAGGTCAAGGTACCATTGAAAATTAAAAAAATCTTCGCCCGCGCGACGGCGTCTTGTTCTTAGTTCTTGGGTTTGCCGGTGGGATCACTTTGCTCGTGGCGCCCTGCGTCCGTTCTGACCCGCCAGCCCCGAGTCGTTCCTATGCCCCCTGTTTCGCCTGCGACCGTTGATTCGTCTCCGCCCACCCGCGCCCGCCATTGGGTCGTCGTGTTCGCGGCCGCGCTGGCGGTCATCACCTACGTGGACCGGACCTGCATGTCGCAGGCCAAGGTCTCGATCGCGGCCGACCTGCACCTGAGCAGCGTCCAGATGGGCTATGTGTTCGCGGCCTTCACGTTCGCCTACTCGCTGTTCGAGATCCCGGGCGGCTGGCTGGGGGACCTGATCGGCCCGCGCAAGGTGCTGATGCGGGTGGTCCTGATCTGGTCCTTCTTCACCGCGGCGACCGGCCGGGTCTGGAATCTCCTCTCGCTCCTCGTGACGCAGTTTCTCTTCGGCGTGGGCGAGGCCGGCGCCTTCCCCAACCTGGCCAAGGCCTTCACCCAGTGGCTCCCGGTGCGCGAGCGGAACCGGGCGGTCAGCATCATGTGGCTGTGCACCCGCTGGGGCGGGGCGGTCACGCCGCTGGCGGTCGTCTGGGTGATCTCGCTGGTGGGCTGGCGCTGGGCCTTCGCCGTCTTCGCCATCCCCGGTCTGGTCTGGGCGGGCCTCTTCTACTTCTGGTTCCGCGACCACCCGCGCGACCATCCGGGCGTCAACGCGGCGGAACTCGCGCTGCTGAACGAGGGCCGGGCGCCGGCGACCCCGCGGCCGCGGGTGCCCTGGGCGCGGATCCTCCGCACCCGCACCGTCTGGCTCCTCTTCATCCAGTATTTCTGCTTCGGGTACGGCTGGTACTTCTACATCACCTGGCTGCCGACCTACGTGAAGGAGGCGCGCGGGCTCGACCTGCACAAGGGCGCCCTCCTGTCCGGCCTGCCGCTCTTCTTCGGCGGCTTTGCGTGCCTGCTCTCGGGCTGGCTGGCCGGCTGGCTGGTGCGGAGGGGCTGCCGCCTCGCGAACGTGCGCCGCGGGCTGGCCTATGTCGGCTATGGCGGCGCGGCCGCCATGCTGCTCCTGTCGCCCCGGGTGGACGACCCGGTCTGGGCGATGATCGCCATGGGGGTCGCCAGCTTCTTCCTCGATCTGACGCTGCCGGTCTGCTGGCGCACGGCGATGGACGTCGGCGGCAAGTACGCGGGCACGATCTCGGGCACCATGAACATGGCCGGCCAGCTGGGCGGCGCCCTCGGGCCCATCGTGGTCGGCTACATCCTCCAGTACATGAACCACAACTGGACGCTGACCTTTGCGATCTCCGCCGCGATCAACGTGGTCGGCGGGATCTGCTGGGTGTGGATCGATCCCGTTTCGCCGGTCGAGGCGATCGACGCCGCGCCGCTGGCCGCCTAGGACCCTTTCTTCCCATGCCGCTCCGTCCTCCTGTATCGCGTGCAAACTCCTCCGGGCCGATCCGGGCGCTGCAAGGCGCCCTGGTCGCCGCGCTCGGCCTGGCCGCGGCCCGCGCCTCCGCGCAGGGCGGAGGCGGCCTGCCGCCGCCGCCCCGGCAATTCGCGGCCATCTGCGCCCTCTGCCATGGCAACGACGCCCGCGGCACCGACCGGGCGCCCTCGCTGATCGACAGTCCCCAGCTGCGCAGCCTCACGGAGGCCGACATCGGGCTGATCATCTCCAAGGGCAAGAACAAGATGCCCGCGTTCCCGCTGCCGGCGCCCGACATCGCGGAGCTCGCGCATTTCATCCACGGGCTCAATTCCACCGAGGCGCAGGGCGCGGTGGCGGGCGACCCGCGGGCGGGGGAGCGGATCTTCTTCGGCGCGGGCCAGTGCGCGACCTGCCACAGCGCGGGCGGCCGCGGCAGCGACCTGGGCCCCGACCTTTCCGATGTGGGCCGCCGGATGAAGGTCGCCGACCTGAGGCGGTCGCTGGCCGACCCGGGCGCGCGGATCACGCCGGGCTACGACCGCATGACGGTCACCTTGAACGACGGCACCACCCTGACGGGCTTCGCCCGCGGGGTCGGCAGCCACGATGTCGTGCTGCAGACCGACGACGGGAAGCTCCACGTCCTGACCGATTCCGATTACAGCGCGCGGACGATTGATCCGAAGCCGGCGATGCCGGCGTTTGCGGGCACGGCCGCCGAGCAGCGTGATCTTCTCGCCTACCTCAGCCGCCTCGCCGGGGTGGGGATCGGCCCGCGGACCGAAGCCCAGGAGCCCGTGGCCCCGGCGGCGATCGAGGCCGTGCTGCATCCCCGGCTGGGCGAGTGGCCGACCTACAACGGCCGGCTGGATGGCAACCGCCACAGTCCGCTCGACCAGATCAACCTGCAGAATGCCGCCCGGCTCCAGCTGCAATGGACCTATCCGATCCCGTTCGCCGGCCTGGAAACGACGCCCGTGGTGGTTGATGGGATCATGTACGTGACCGGCAACAACCAGGTCTACGCGCTCAGCGCCCGGACCGGCCGCGAGATCTGGAAGTACGAGCGGCCGAAGAGCGTGGGGGCGAAGATCTCCAGCGATGCCGCAATCGGCGTGAACCGCGGCGTCGCCGTCCTGGGCGACCGGATCTTCTACCTGACCGACGATGCCCGCCTGCTGGCGCTCGACCGGCTGACCGGGGCGATCCGCTGGGAGGTTTATTCGTATAACAAGGGCGACCCGGGCTTCTACGGCGGCACGTCCGCGCCCCTGGTCATGGGCGACCTGGTCATCACCGGCGAGAGCGGCGGCGACAACGGCATCCGCGGCTTCGTGGCGGCGTTCAAGGCGACCACCGGCGAGCTCGTCTGGAAGCTGTGGACGATTCCCGAAGTGGGCCGGGCGGGCCCCGGCTCGGACACCTGGAAGGGCAACGCCCTGTCCGAGGGCGGCGGCGCCACCTGGCTCACCGGCAGCGCCGACGTCGCGGCGAACGTGCTCTATTGGTCGGTGGGCAATCCCCACCCGGATACCAATGGCGACGACCGCGCGGGCACCAATCTCTACACCAACAGCGACGTCGCGATCGACTTCAAGACGGGCAAGATGCTGTGGTACTACCAGTACACCCCGCACGACCTGCACGACTGGGACGCCAACCAGCCGATCGTCCTGGTGGACGGCCCGTGGCGGGGCCGGGACCGCAAGCTCCTGCTCCACGCCAACCGCAACGGTTTCCTTTACGTCCTCGACCGCACGACCGGGACCCCCCTCCTCGCCACCCAGATGGTGAAAAAGATGACCTGGGCCAGCGGGATCGACCCGGCGACCTGGACGCCGCAATTGCTGCCGAATAACGAGACCACCCTGCAGGGCGTGCAAACGGGACCGGCGGTGCGCGGGGCGACCAACTGGTATTCCACCGCGTACAGCCCGCTGACGCACCTGTACTACGTGATGACGGTGGAGGATTACACCCTCTACCGGAAAGCGGATGACGGGGGCTACGGCCGCTACAATAATCCCGGCGATCCGGCGCAGAAGATCCTCCGGGCCTTCGACATCGAGACCGGGAAGGTGGCCTGGCAGATCGACCTGCCGGGCGCGGTTCAGCTCAACTACGCGGGCGTCATGTCCACGGCGGGTGGCGTGCTCTTCTTTGGCGAGAGCAGCGGCGCCTTCGCCGCGGTCGACGCGCGCACGGGCAAGTACCTCTGGCATTTCGAGACGAACCACCCGATGAAGGGCTCGCCGATGACGTACTTGGTGAACGGCCGCCAGTATGTCGCGATCGCCGCCGGCGCCAACATCCTGTCCTTCGCGCTGCCGGAGAATCCGTAGGCCCCGAAGCCAACCCCACCGATGACCCGCACCGACGACATTCCGCTGTCCCGCCGCGACTTCGTTCGCGCCGCTTCCCTTGCCGCCACGGCGGTTTCCACCGGGCTGGGCCTGCCCGCGGCGCAGGCCCAGACGGCCCCGTCGCCCGCCGGGCCGCCCCTGGTGGGATTCCAGGCGGAGGTCCCGTATATCATCGAGTACGGCATCGACCGGTTCCTCGATGACATCCAGGCGCGGGCCAGCGTGAACACGCTCTTTCTCTTCAGCAGTCCCTTCGGGCCCGATGCCCAGGGCAACTTTGTGACCGCGCATCCGCAGTATTACAGCGACGTCGGCATGAAGGCCCAGGGGCTCGGCCCGCAGAGCCTCAACCTGCCGGACGCGATGGCGAAGATCACGGCGGCGACCCGCCGCCGGGGGATGAAGATCTATTCCTGGATGATCGAGGACAACCGGCCCCCCCTGAAGATCAGGGGCATGGACCGCCTCTACGAGATCGACCTGCACGGGCGCCGGGTGGGGCCCCATCCGGGCGGTCCCTGTCTCAACAATCCGTATTTCCGCAACCTGATCGCGGGCGCGGTCGAGGATTCCATCCGCTCCTACGACGTCGACGGGCTGCAGCGCGGCTCGGAGCGGCAGGGCCCGCTCAGCAACGCGCTTGGCGCCTGGCACCACGGCTCGACCAGCGATCCCGGCCGCACTTCCTGCTTCTGCGACTATTGCACGACCAAGGCCCGCGCCCGGGGCATCGATATCGTCCGGGTAAAGCAGGGGTTCATGGCCCTGGAGACCTATGTGCGGGCCGGCCGCGCCGGCCAGCGGCCCCGGGACGGCTACTACGTGGAATTCTGGCGGCTCCTCCTGCGGCATCCCGAGCTGCTGACCTGGCAGACTTTCTGGTCCGACAGCATGCGGGAGATGCAGCGTGAGTTCTATGCCCAGGCCAAGGCGATCCGGCCGGGGCTGCCGGTCGGCTTCCACATCTGGCACAACACCGCCTTCAACCCCATCTTCCGGGCGGAGCAGGACTACCAGCCCTACACGGCCTACGCGGATTTCCTGAAGCCGGTGGTCTACGACAATCCGGCCGCCGAGCGGATGACCTCCTACGTCTATAGCGTGTCGCAAAACATCTATGGCGACCTGAGCCGCCAGCAGCTGCTGGATTTTGAGTACAGCGTCATGAATTTCAAGGAGGACACCTACGATCAGATCATCAACGAGCCGCGGGCGACCTATGAGGCCGACCTGCGCAGCCTGGGGATGAACGACACGCCGAAGGGAAGGTTCGGGCGGTTTTCGGCCGACTACGTCTATCGCGAGACCAAGCGGGCGGTGGATGCGGTCGCCGGTTCGAAGACCACCATCTGCGCGGGCGTGGGCATCGACGTGGTGGTCAAGAACAGCACCCCGGAGAGCGTCCGGGGCGCGGTGGAGGCGGTGTTCCGCGCCGGCGCCACCGGCCTGGTCCTGTCCACCAGCCACGCGGCCATGCGGCCGGAAAATCTGAGCGCCGTCGGGTCCACCCTGCGCGAACTCAAGCTCGCCTGATCGCCCTTTCGCCTTCCTCCCCATGAAACCCCGCCGCTCCCTCCTCCTCCTCCTCCTCGCCCTCGCCGCCGCCCTCGTCCATCCCGCCCAGGCCGCGGACCGGCCGCCCCTTGGCCCGCCCCCGAAGGACGTGGTCTACTTCGACCATGAGAAGGTGGACGCCACCTTCGTCAAGGGCACCGCCCTCCTGCTCAACAACGTTTACAAGGCTTACGCCGCCCGCCGCGACCATCCGGGTCCGGTCGAGATTCACCAAGTCGACACGGATCTCTTCTACGTCGTCGACGGCGCGGTGACCTTTGTGACGGGCGGGACCGCCGTGGATCCAAAGCCGATCGGACCGAACGAGATTCACGCCACGTCGATCACCGGCGGCACGCCCCATCACCTGACCAAGGGGGACGTGATCATCATCCCCAAGGGCGTCCCGCACCAGTTCACCGCGGTGGACAGCCCCTTCCGCTACCTCCTGATCAAAGTGAAGGAGTGAGGCCCGGGCTGCTCCCGGCGCCGCCGGGAGCAGGGGACGGGCTAGGACGGGCCAGCCCGTGCGGGTAGGAGACCTCGATCCGGCTGTAGACATTGCTGCTGCCGCGGGGCCAGGCGACCCCGGCGCCGCCAAAGAGGTTGGGCACGATCGTGCCCTCGAGCTTGAGCGTCTCCTGGTCCGTGTCATTGGTCGCGCGGACCCGCAGGATCGTCCCGCTGACGGTCAGGAGCATCCGGGTGTTCGGCTTGAACACGCCGCTCAGCACCTGATGGCCGTCGAGCGGGGACCCGACGCCGTGGTCGATGCGGTAGAGCTGGAACATGCATTGGGCGGCGGACTGCGTCGTGCGCCAGAAGCGCAGGGCGTAGCCGCTCTGCGTGCGGGGATCGTACGCGATGTAGATATCCGCATGCAGATTCCGCGTGCCGGTGTCGGCGGGCGACCCCGGCACGGAAAACCCCGTGCCCTCGGTCTTCTCGGGGGTCATGGTCAGCCGGACCTGCATGTCGTGGCACTGCGCGTCCTGCTGGAAGAGCAGGGACGCCGGGGTGGAGGGGCGGATGCCATAGCCATTCTCCAGGCCCGGGGCCGGCACAATCGTCCAGGTTCCCCGCACCGTCCACAGGCCATTCACGTAGGCGGGCGAGGGGTCGGGGACAAAATTCCTGAAATTGGGCGACTCGAGCAGCGAATCGAGATCCGTCGCGGCGACGGCCTGGGCGGAGACCGCGGCCAGCGCGGGTCCCGGGTCCGACAGGTTGTGCTTGGGGGCGACCGTGGCCTCGAGGTATTTGCCCACGTAACCCGCCGTCAGCCGAATTTCCCGGGCCGGCTCGCCGGCCCGGCTGACCGCGATCGCCCGGGGGTTCGCGCCCGCCGCATCGTCGCAGAGGAACCAGGAGACGAGGGACTGGTCCTGCTTCTGGCCCAGATCGAGCCGGTAGGAAACCTTGATCTTCCCGTGGAGCGGGGACTCCACCTGCGGTGGCTTCGTGAAGGCCGGCGGCGCGAGGTACCTGGGTTCGACGTAGACATATGCCGTCACGAAGGTGCCGTTCGACGCCGTGGCGTTGATCGGCACCCAGGCCGCGGCGGCGGTCGTGTTGGCGCCCCGGACCGCGAGCCGCCCGCCGGGGGAGGGGACCAGCTCGACCAGGTGCGACGGCGTCGACCACGTTATGCCCGGCGCCGGGCCGCGCGGGGGCATGACGGTTGCGGTCAAGGTGACGCCCGCCGCGCCGGTCCGGAGGGACGGGGATCCGCCCTTCAGGGCGATCCGGAATGGCAGGTCGCCCTGAAGGGCGGCCTCGTACCGGGCGCGCACGCCCGCCGGATCCCAGTTGTCGGGCGGCCCGCTGAGCGGCGCCCGCAGGAGGTTCCAAGGATTGTAGGCGAGGCGCTCCGCTTCGGACATCTCGCGCGAATAGGTGAACGCCGGCGGCCCGACCGTGGCGTCGGCGACCGCCGCCGCCCGTCCGTTTTCATCGTGGTTGTGGTAGGTGAGGGTGAGCTGGCTCGGCCGCGGCGCGGCGACGCCGCGCACCCAGGCGACGCGGCCGCGGGGCGAACTGTCGGGCAGGATGCAGTCGATGAGGACGTCCGGGCGCTCGGCGCTGCGGAACTCGGCCTTGTAGAGCTGCATGCCGCGCTCGGCCATGAACCGGCAGCGGATGAAGACAATGCCGGAGGCCGACATCACCCCCCGGCCGGTCGGGAAGACGAGCGTGCTGTCCTCCCAGACGCTGATCTGGCCGCCGCCCATCCAGTCGTCCGTCCCCTCGATGTAGACGTTCTTAAAATACGATCGCGCCGTCCGCAGGAACAGGGTGTCGAGCCGCCCCAGGATGGCCACGTTCTCGTAGGTGTGCTTGTCGCCTTCGGGCAGGAGCGCCACGCCCTGGGTGATGACGTCCGAGCGCTTTTTCAGGTTCTTGCGGGGGTCGCCGGGGTATTCGTAGTCTTCGTTGCAGTAATTGATGATGGTCAGGTTCCGGGCGGTGAAGCCGGTCGCATTGACCTCCAGGATGAAGGCGTCGTCGTCCGCGCCCTGCATCAGGCCCCGGTTGTCCGCCAGCACGACCGCGCGCCGGTTGTTGGTCAGGCCCAGGAGGGTGATATAGTCCTTGCTGATCAGGAGACTCGGACCGCGCGGGCCGCGGCCGGGGAGCGGGTAGACGTTCGGCCGGATGCCGATGACCGTGGGCCGGGCGGCCGTGCCGGCGGGAGCCGCGGCGCAGGCCGCCTGCAGGGTCTTGAACTGCTTCGCCGCCGGGTTGTCCTGCGCCAGATTGCCGTCGACCAGGTAGTCGTAGGTGAGCTTGGCCGGGTCGATCGAGCGGTCGATCGGCTCCTCGCTGCCGCGGACGTTGTCCTGCGCCCGCAAGGGGAGGGCGCCGGCGACCACGGCAGCCAGGGCGAGCGCGAGCACAGGGGTGGTCTTCATGGGGTGCCCGACCTTCGGCCCGGGAAGCGAAACGGGCAATCCTAACTGCCGCCCGCCCGGGCGCGGCCGTGCGCGAGGGTCGCCGCTGACCCGCTCACGCATGCCCCGGTCGGGCGGCGGAACGCAAAAACCGCTGCCCCATTGCTGAGGCAGCGGTCGCGTTGCTTGGTGTGTGGTCCTTTACGGGGTCGCCGCTTTCGCGACTTCCACCGCAAATGCGTAGTCCGGCCCGAAGATGTTCGCCCGGAAGATCACGTACTTCTGGTCGGGGGTGAACATCGGATTCGGCTCGAGGCGGTAATTCTGGGCGCCATGGATGGCGGTCTTGGACATGTTGACCAGGCGCTCCACTTTGAGTGACCCGCCGTCGATCAGGTTTGTTCCGAGCGTGTGGTCGTCCGGATTCGGGACCGGATGGCAGAGGACGATCCACGGGTTCCGGGCATTGCCGTCGCCGCAGAAGTCCGTCCCGTCGGGGGAGGTGTTGTGATGGATCGAGCCGGCCTCGGCGTCCTGGTGGTACCAGACGCGGGCGCCGGTCTTCAGGTTATAGCCCGAGATGAAGCCCGATCCGGCCACCCGGCGCGGAAACTGGAGCTGGTACCAGAGGGTCTCGCCGTCGGCGCCCCACCATTCGTGGCCGGCGATCTCCATTTTCATGATCCGCTTGTGGATGAGCTGGTTTTGCGTGCCGTCCGTCCGGATGGTCCAGATGCGGTCGACCTGCTGCCAGGAACCCTCGTGGCAGTACATGAGGAGGGTGGGATCGGCCGGAGAAAACTGGAAGTGGTTCAGCCAGTCGGGGCTGTGCTCGATCAGCTTGGTGATGGCGCCGGTCTGCAGGTTCACGGTGAACAGGGTGTTGGGCAGGTGCGCATTCAGGCGCAGGGCCATGTTGTCCTCCTTGTTCTCGGGTTCCCCGAGGTTCTTTGCGCCCATCTGATTCTGCTTGGTCATCCTGCCGCCATAGACGCCGGGGCCGATGACATCGCCTTCGATGTAGGAGCCCGCGCCGAGGGTTTCATCGGCGTTGATGGTCACGACGCTCGCCCGGCGGGGCAGATCAGTGATCTTGCGGATCTCGCCGGTGTCGATGTTGGCCGCCCAGAGCGAGAGGTGGAACGAGTCCTCGTTCTCCTTGGTGAAGTAGATGGTGGGGGTCTTGTGACCCACGACAATCGCGCGGGTGATGCCCTTGGCGAGCGGCCTGGCCTCGAACCCGTCGAGCTTGAGGACCATCAGATTGCCGTCGGAGGTGGTGTAGATCATCTCCTTGCCGTCCGGCGTGAAGGCATTGAAGTTGAAATAGAAGCTGTCGGAGCCGGGCTCGTTGGTGATCCGGAAGACCCGGTGTCCGGTGTCCGGGTCGACCCAGCTCTTTGGCGGCTCCTGGCCGGAATCGGGGCTCCCGCTGGCGGCTTGCGCGTGAGCGGAAGCCGGCCAGCTGGCGGCAAAGAGCAGGGCG